>JAYVKG010000175.1:0-6299 GCA_043768625.1 Betaproteobacteria bacterium | reverse complement strand
GATGCGTTTCTCGATGCCTATGTGCCAATCGTTGAACGTCGCCGCGCCACGCCCGTCACCGAACAGCAGCGTGACTGGCAGCTATATCGTCGTGGACGCTATGTCGAATTCAATCTGGTGCACGACCGCGGCACACATTTCGGCCTGCAATCGGGTGGGCGCACCGAATCAATACTTGCCTCGCTGCCACCGCTGGTGAAATGGCGTTACAACTGGCAACCGGCTGCGGGCTCGCGCGAGGCAGAGCTGACCGGGAAGTTTTTGACAGGTCGCGACTGGCTTTAGACGCTACAGGGATTGGTACGCAATCTTGACCGGTTCAGCGCCATGAATTTTCTCCAGCCGTCGCACCGTGAAATGGCCGCGAGCCATGTTCTGGAAATGCTCGATGAACAAGGTATTGATCAACGCGCCGGTAGCAGCGCCAAGGATCGGGATCGACTGCATTGCCGCTTTTTCCGAAACGACGACACCGAAGCGCGAGCTGATGAGTGACACCAATCGCACCAAGGCGGGCGCACCGATTTTGCTGAAACCTTTTTCGGCCAAGAATTTGCTGGCTTCCGTTACCGCCCCCGCCATCGCCGCCCGGGTGGCGAAGTAGCCCGATTCGGCCGCGTCGTCTTTTTCTGTGCGGCCACCGAGCGCAAATACCGTCAGGCAGGAAAGCTTGGTTTCGATGTGCTGTATGTTCTCGCCTTCACTTTTGGCGATATCCGCTATTGAGCGCAGCATGATGGTGGTCGAGATGGGCAACTCCAGCGCCAGCGCTGCGAGTCCGAACGCACCGCCGACCGCGCCTGAAGCGGCAGCGGCCAATTTGTGCAAGCGATCCCTGGATGCCATCCTGCCGTCCAATCCATGCGACTTCACTGCCACATCAAGCGCCTTCAGCATCGCCGCTTCCGACGCCTCGTGCACCGCTTTCTGAAAGCGTTCGGGCAGCAGCTTTAGTCCCTTGTCGAGCGGCGAACCAAGCAGCGCAGCGGTACGGGCGGCGAGACTGGGATTTTCCAATAGCGACTTGGCGCGTTTCAAATCGGTGAGTTCTGCTTTACTTAAAGACATTGCAACCTCCGCGAGTTTGACCTCATTCGCCCAAGTAGGCTTCACGTACTTTTGGATTCGCCAGCAAGGCCTTGGATTCGCCTGCCAGCGTAATCAGGCCGCCGTCCATGACGTAGCCGCGGGTACTGATTTCGAGTGCCAGGCGGGCGTTTTGTTCGATCAACAAAATGGTAACGCCGGTTTTGGAAACTTCGCGCACCACCTCAAATATTTTTTGCACCATGATGGGAGCCAGACCCATCGACGGTTCATCCAGCAGCAGCAATTTCGGTTGCGCCATCAACGCGCGGCCAATCGCCAGCATTTGTTGCTCACCGCCCGAAAGCGTGCCAGCGGTTTGACTGCGGCGTTCCTTGAGGCGCGGAAAAAGCGCAAACATACGCTCGACATCCTGCGCAATGCCGGCCTTGTCGTTGCGCGTGTAGGCACCCATCTGCAAATTTTCGTCGATGGTTAGAATGGGGAAAACGCCGCGACCCTCAGGAACCAGGCGCAGCCCCTTGCCGGCAATTTCATAGACGGGGCAATTGTTAATGTTTTCATTATTGTATTGAATGGTGCCGGCGGTGGGGACCAGTAATCCACTGATCGCTTTGAGTGTCGTGCTCTTGCCTGCGCCATTGGCACCAATCAGGCATACCAGTTCGTGCGCTTCCACGTTGAGCGTGATGCCCTTGACCGCTTTGATACCGCCATAGGAAATGTGCACGTCGCGCAGGCTCAGCAGGCTCATGCCGGGGTCGCCGCTTCGGGCGCAACGCCAAGATAAGCTTCGATTACTTTCGGGTCTTTTTGCACATCGAGCGGGGCGCCCTCGGCGATCTTCTTGCCGTATTCAAGTACCGCAATGCGGTCGCACAGCCCCATCACCAGCTTGACATCGTGTTCGATCAGCAGAATGGTGACACCTTGCCTGCGGATTGATTCGAGCAGCGTGCGCAATGACAGTTTTTCGGTAGCATTCATGCCGGCAGCGGGCTCATCCAGTGCCAGCACCTTCGGATCGGTCGCCAACGCGCGGGCAATTTCCAGGCGGCGTTGATCGCCATAGGAAAGGTGTTTTGCCAGGTCATTGGCGCGCGCGTCCAGCCCCACAAAGGTGAGCAGCTCATGCGCACGCTTTTGGATCGCGGCCTCCTCCGCCCGGGTGGCCGCATTACGGGTGATGGCACCCCACACCCCGGCATGCGTGCGTACGTGCCGACCAATCATCACGTTCTCAATGGCGGACAGGTTTGCAAACAGGCGAATATTCTGGAACGTGCGTGCAATGCCGAGCGCCGCGATTCGATCGGGCGTTAGTTCGCGCAGTTGATTTCCCTGGAAAGAGAAGGTGCCTTGGTCATGCGGGTAAAGGCCGGTCAGGACATTAAATAGCGTCGTCTTGCCTGCGCCATTCGGACCGATCAGACCGAAGATTGCGCCTTCGGCAATGCCGAAGCTTACGCTGGAGAGCGCCTTCAAGCCACCAAAGTTCTTGCTGATATCGCTGATCTCAAGAATGGCATTCATTGTTTCGTCAGTTCGCGTTTGCGCACCGCCGAAGGCATCAATCCGGCCGGGCGAAACAGCATCATCAACACCATCGCGAACCCGAACAACAACATGCGCAGAACTTCCGGCTCGACCCACATCCTGCCGAACAACGCCATTTGCATCGGTTCAACGGTGTAGCGCAAAATTTCCGGCACGAACGAAAGCAACACGGCGCCGATCACCACGCCGATGATGTTGCCCATGCCACCCAGCACCACCATCGCCAGCACCATGATGCTTTCATTGAGCACAAAGCTTTCCGGGCTGATAAAACCCTGGATCGCGGAAAACATGCCGCCGGCAATGCCGCCGAACGAGGCGCCCATCGCAAATGCCAACAGCTTGATGCGGGTGGTGTTGATGCCCATTGCCCGCGCCGCCATTTCATCCTCACGAATCGCTTCCCAGGCACGGCCGATGCGCGAATTCTGCAGTCGCCGGTTGATGACGATTACGATCAGCATCACCGCCAGCAGAAAAAAGTAATATTTGATGGTGCCCGACATGGCGAAATCGCCGATGCGTGAGTCATTGCCGAAATCAATGCGCCCAAGTTTGATTGAGTCGATGGTAGAGATGCCTTTTGGACCGTTGGTGATATTGACCGGCTCGGATAAATTGTTCATGAAAATACGCACGATCTCGCCAAAGCCCAGCGTAACGATGGCCAGATAATCACCGCGCAATTTGAGCGTGGGGGCACCCAGCAGCACGCCGAAAATGCACGCAACCAGTGCACCAATCGGCAGAATGATCCAGAACGGCAAATGTAATCCGAAGTGCGGCGAGGCGAGCAATGCGTACACATACGCGCCTACGGCATAAAAGGCGATATAGCCCAGGTCCAGCAGGCCGGCAAAGCCAACCACGATATTGAGGCCGAGCGACAGCAGCACAAACAAAATCGCGAAGTTGGTGATGCGCACCCACGCGGTGCCTGCCATCGCCAACACAAACGGCAGTGCAATCAGGGCGACGGCGATCATCACGACACCCGGCCAGAACAGCGCCGGATTTTTTCTAATTTGGGTCAGTGTCACGGTCAGACTCATGCGCGATCCCCAACCCGCTCGCCGAGTAACCCCGACGGCCGGAACACCAGCACCAGAATCAACACGATAAAGGCGTAAACGTCTTTGTAATTGCTGCCGAACAGGCTGCCGTTTGCGTTGGCTTCACACAGGCCTGAAAAGCCAGGCAGCCATTGATTGAGAAAACAAACGTTGGTGACATCACCCATGTAGCCGGCACCAAATGCCTCGATGAGCCCGATTAAAATGCCGCCCAGCACCGCGCCGGCCAGATTGCCGATGCCACCCAGCACTGCCGCCGAAAATGCTTTTAGCCCCAGCAAAAATCCCATCTGGTAGTGCGCGATCCCATAGTAGGAGCCGACCATTACACCCGCCATTGCGCCGAGTGCCGCGCCTATCACGAAGGTAAAAGAAATCACGCTGTTGATGTTGATACCCATGAGTCCGGCAACCTGCGCATTTTGTGAGGTGGCGCGCATCGCAATGCCAATACGCGTTTTGTGCACCAGCACCAGCAATCCGGCCATCATCGCAACCGACAGGACGATGATCGCGATCTGTACATTGGTAATGGTCGCGCTATTGGCGGAATCGGTAAAGTGATACGTTTGGCTTGGGAAAATTTGCGGAAAGGAAATGAAATTGCGTCCCCAAATCAGCAACGCAAGATGCTGCAGGATGATGGAAATGCCGATGGCCGTAATGAGGGGTGCAAGACGTGGCGCATTCCTGAGCGGTCGATAGGCGACCCGCTCGACGGTGTAGCCAACGAGCGCACAAGCCGGGATCGCCGCCAGCACACCGAGCAGCACAATAAGCAGCGGTGGCACGGCGGAACCTGCCAGGGCGGTGATCACGCTGAACGCCACCATCGCGCCTATCATCACCACTTCGCCATGCGCAAAATTGATCAGCTGGATGATGCCGTACACCATCGTGTAGCCCAATGCCACGACGGCGTAAACGCAGCCCAGGGTGAGGCCATTGATAAGCTGCTGGAGAAATGTATCCATTTGCCAAAGATATTACCGCATGATTGCCGGCCGCAATAAAAAACGGCACCACGCTGGGTGCCGTTTTGATTGATGCGTGGTTACTGCTTTGGTGCTTCGGCAGGCATCGCAGGTGCAGGACCGGGAGCGGCAACAGCGGGTGCTGTAGCGGCAGGCATCGCTGCAGGCGCAGATTCAAATTTGGTCGCCGCGCCATTCTTCACCACCGAGGTAGGTATGAGTTTCCCGCTGGTCATTTTGAAAATGGTGATTTCAGCGTCCTTCCTGTCGCCCTTGGCGTCGAATTCCACTTTGCCGGTGGCGCCGGTAAAGCTCACGTTATAGACTTCGGGGCCGAATTTGGCCGGATCTGCCGAGTTGGCCTTTTTCATCGCTTCAACCATGGCCATGGCACCGTCGTAGAAATAGGGCGCGTACTGCTTCACTTCCCCGTATTTGGCATTGAAGGCGGTCAGAAAATCCTTGTTTGCCGCTTCGGAAGGCAGGCCTGCCTGCGAACAGACAAAACCTTCAGCCGCTGCACCCGCCAACTTGGACATTTCTGTCGTGCAGGCTCCGTCGCCGAATACAAACACCGCTTTGATGCCGAGTTCACGTGCTTGTTTCAGCATCAGGCCGCCGGTGGCATCCATGCCACCATGGAATATGACGTCGGGATTCTTGCCCTTGATCTTGGTGAGAATGGCCTTGAAATCCGTTTCTTTGTCAGTGGTCCGTTCGCGGGCAATTGGATTCACCTTGTTGGCCTTGAGGGTTTTCTCCACTTCGTTAGCCAAGCCTTCGCCGTAGGCAGTTTTGTCATCAATCAGTGCAACTTTCTTACCCTTCAGCTCATTCGCAATGTAGGTCGCCAGCGCAGGGCCTTGTTGATCGTCGCGGCCCACCGTGCGAAACACATTTTTGAGGCCACGCTCGGTCAGTGTAGGGTTGGTGGCGGAGCCGGAGATCATTGGGATACCAGCCTTGTTGTAAATCTCTGAAGCTGGAATCGACACCCCGGAATTCAGGTGACCAATGACTGCGACAACCTTGGCGTCGACCAGTTTTTGCGCAACGGTGGTGCCGACTTTCGCGTCGGCCTGGTCATCCTCCGACATGAACTTGATATTTAACACTTTGCCGTCAATTTTGATTTTCTGGGCGTTGGTCTGATCGATCGCCAGATGCACGCCGTTCTCATCATCTTTGCCCAAATGCGCGATGGAACCCGTCAGTGGGCCAGCGTGGGCGATGGTCACTGTTACCATTGGCTCAGCTGGTGCAGCAGGCGCCACGACTACCGGTGCAGGTTTCGCTTCTTCCTTGCCACAGCCAACGAGCCCGGCTGCCAGCATGGCGGCAAACAAAAGTGGGTAGGAATTTTTCATCGGTACATCTCCAAAAAGGGAATGGTTAAGTATTGAGGTCAGTCTGGAAAGCGGATTACGGCACAATCGCCGCAAACGGTAATTATGCGAACCGATATTCGCGCTTGTCAATAAATAAACGGGGATAATTTGCGACTGCCGGACCGGCGGCGCGAAGCAAAAAAAACCGGCCCAACGGCCGGTTTTTTTCTCTGCAGCATGCAATGCATCTACTTCGTCTTTAACACCGCTTCGACCATCGTCTTCAGTTCAGCGTCGGAAGGGGTCGGATTCGGCGGCAT
>JAYVKG010000174.1:0-10334 GCA_043768625.1 Betaproteobacteria bacterium | reverse complement strand
AGGGACAAACACCAATCAACGCACTGATCTCGCGTCGATTGAGCGTTCCGATCTCAGCAACATCGGCGAGTAGCGAGGTCGCGGTCACGCGACCAACACTGGCAATCGATTGCATGATCTCCGCTTTATGCTGCCAGACTGGACTGGATCGGATCGACTGGTCCAAGTCGCCGTCGGCGTCTTTCATGCGTTTCTCGAGCCAACTTAAAATTCTTAGGAGTCAGGCTCGCATTAAATTTCACTGGAAGCTGCCAATGCAATCACTCACAGATCGCCATTCCGCGCATCTCCCAGCCACAAAAAGCCCAGAACGCCGCACCAGTGCCAGTGTTCGCATGAATTGCACCGCCCAACGCCTAACGGGTAGAACGGTGTCAGGTCTTTTATTATCAAATAATTTTAAAAGATCTGACCCCATCGTTCGCGCGAACGGGTCGAACCAGCATGTGTCACTTTGGAAATGGGATAGCGTGCCGTTTTGAGAAAATCCAACCAACACCAACCCGAGCAACCTTGGAACGATGTTCTTCAAGCATCGGTTTCCGGGGCATTACAGAGACCTGGAAACGGGGCTGCATCAGAATTGGAATCGGGAATGTGACGCGGTACTGCGACGGAACATTGCGAGTAATCCGTTCGGGCTGATTGCAGGGGCAAATCTTTACCGATATGTTGTGGGTAACCCAATTTATAGGACGGATTTTTAGGGCTATCTGACATCACTATCGATGTGGTCAGATCCCCCCTGTGCTCTACAAGCGGCATTGCCGGCAACATAACGCTTATCGATGATGGCTGGCCGCTTTTGACATTTAATTCATTGGAACTTCCGTGGTTGAACAACGCAAGCAATGCGAGTGCAATCCCTGCCGGGGCGTATGATGCTTTCATACGTAATTCACCGTCAAACGGTACTGTGGTTGAGCTAAAGAATGTACCAGACTGCACAAATATTCAAATTCACAAAGGCAACTTTATAAGTGACACCGTGGGATGCGTACTCATCGGTATGGGTAAAGGTACTTCGACGGCGAATCCAACCCTAACAGAAAGCAAAGCAGGCGTTGACGCTTTTATGCGTACCGTTTCGTCGATGGCTTCGCTTGATAGTGGCCGCGGCGCACCGACCAACTTAAGCGTTCGTATTAGTGGATGCGCGGGGTGATCAAAATGAAATTAGTGTTTGCCGCGATTGCAGTATTTGTCGTTTCGGTTCAAAGCGTTTGGGCGACCGAACTTCCAAAAGCGTGTACTCCACCGGCCACGATGGATCAAGAAGACTTCATCATTGCTTGGGTCGCGGAAACCACAAGAAAGGGAAGTCAACAACAGATTAAAGATGCCAATAGCTGCTTATGGAAGTTATGGCCAACAAGAGATGGGGCATTCGTTAGGGTACTCGTTGATAACTTCTTATACTTGGCCGATCGTGATCTAACTGAATTCTTGCAAGTAGCGGCAGTTGGAGACGATTTTGCATCGCTGTGCAAAAATATTCAGACAATTGGATTTGTTGCTCGATCCAGTTCGGAATTGAAATACCTGATAGGTCTCCGAAAATCCTTGCTCAGTAAGACCACGGCCTTAACCAAGCTACGAATTAGTAAAGTCGAGTTAAATAAGGTACAAGTTTTACGGAAGGCACTAATTGCAATAGACGTGCGAGAAATTCAATGACAAGAGAATTTCAGGACTTAATGGGTCAGCAAAAAATCTAAAGGGTCAGGCTCGCATTAAATTTCGCTGGAAGCTGCAAATGCAATCACTCTCAGACCGCCATTCCACGCACCTCCCAGCCACAAAAGGCCCAGAACGCCGCACCAGTGCTTGTGTTCGCATGAATTGCAACGCCCTACGCCTAACGGGTAGAACGGGGTCAGGTCTTTTATTATCAAATGATTTTAAAAGACCTGGCCCCATCGTTCGCGTAAAACGGGTCGAACCAGCATGTGTCACTTTGGAAATGGGATGGCCCGCCGTTTGGAGAAAATCCAACCAACACCAACCCGAGCAACCTTGGAACGATGTTCTTCAAGCATCGGTTTCCGGGGCATTACAGCGACCCGGAGACGGGGCTGCATCAGAATTGGAATCGGGATTACGACCCCACACTCGGTAGGTACATCACCAGCGATCTAATTGGATTGGCAGCGGGACCGAATACCTATCTTTACGCTGAAGGCCATCCGGCAAGTTCGTCTGATCCAACCGGACTAGTTGATGTAGGAACAATGCCGCCAAACATTATTGATTTTCTTCGAAATGTATTTGGTCGGGATTGGAATAAGTTCGCGAAGGACATTATTATCTTGCCAATCAACAAGGCCGCTGATTGAAAAATAATTTCTGCTGCGATTTCGAACATCTGTGCAAGCCCTGGGCGCAAGAATGATCCTGACCATGCATCCGAGGCATGCATAAACGCGGCGGCAAGTTGTCCCGTTGGCGGATTTAGTACCAGCGGGATAATCGCCGCCTGTGGACCAGTAATTGAAAAGCTTCGCGAAGGTCCAGGTTTTGACAATGCTTGCAAAGTTTTGAAGGGTGGAAAATGAACGCTAAGCCCGCGAATATACTTGGTGTTGTCATCCTGGTTGTTTCAATAAGCTGGGCAATCTTTTGGGGATGGGCGGCAATCTCCAATAACACGCTTGAGCCGATGATGAGAGAGGGGCCGATAGTCCTCTGGGGCAGCGTAATGGCTGCGTTACTGTTGCGTAATAGAAAGGAATTCGCGTTATACATTGCCATCGCGACGATCTTTCTCCTAACTTACCAAGCGTATTTATTTGATCGTGAGTTGAGGCTTCCGCTGTTCACTGAATCTACGATGCCAATTGTGAAATCGTGGAACACAAAATATTTATGCTCGGGACAGCATTCAAGATTGGATCGCTGCGAATTTTTTACGAAGTGTTCATCATGTACTTCCTGCTCCCGGCTTTAGCGCTATTAACGATATGCTTTTCCGCTGTAAGTCGGTATTCGAATTGGTTTGAAATGAACTGACGGACCGACCATCTCAACACGCCGAGGGAACTGACCAGAGTCAACCGGTCAAACCCGCATGTGACAATATGGAAATGGGATAGCCTGCCGTTTGGAGAAAATCCAACCAACACTAACCCAAGCAATCTTGGGACGATGTTTTTTAAGCATCGGTTTCCTGGGCAGTACAGCGATCAAGAAACGGGGTTGTATCAAAACTGGCATCGGGAATATGACGCGGTGCTTGGACGGTATGTCACGAGTGATCCTAAAGGGTTGATGGCTGGCACAAATACCTGCGTCTATGTGGTTGCAAATCCAGCTGCGAGGGCAGACCCAACCGGCTTGGGTGGAGAGGTCCTGATCTGCAACAGACCGGGCTCAAACGATGGTAATACGCTCTACTTTCCGCACCAGTTTTTGTGCCGGCCCAGTGGGGGATGTTATGGTTATGTTCTTTCGGATTCCGTCGCCTGTAGCTGCGGGCTCATCCAGAGTGATACGGCGAGTCTCTGCACCTCTACTTGTCGCGCGGCAAAACATCCATCTGGCTGCAGCGCCGAGCAATTTGCAAAGTGTGTGGAGACTTCACTTGAAACTGTTAAGGACGACCCTGGCCACTATAGTTTCGTGGGCAAGAATTGTATGGAAGTAACCAATCGAATCATTCAGACTTGTGCTATCAGATGCGGTCTTTTGGGGGATCTCTTGGGTGGCGGAGGCTGAGAATGCGCGGAAAAGCAATTACGCTAGCTGTGATTTTGGTACTTCTGTGCGCCATCGCAGCGATTGCATTGATTCTCTATCGTGCGGATCATTCAACTTTTCTTCATGATACGGTCATGCGAATGACGAAGACCGAATTGCTCGCAAGTGCGACTTTCGACAAATCACTCACGCTTGGTGAACTCGAAAAGATTAGATCCGGTGATTGGACTTTGTCGAAAATGTTCGCTTCCGAAGCAAAAGGCAGAGTTCGTTACAGGCTGGAACTCAAGGAAGTGGCTGGCGTATGTTTAACGGGGATAATATATCCTGGAGGTATTTGGCTACTTTTTCACAAAGAATGTGAACCCAAGTGGCCATCGGACAAGCAGTAAACTGCGGGCGGCCAGGGAGACAGGGTAAATTGCTTTGCCGTGTGCAGCCAAAGGCAGATAAAGGGATCAAGCTAAATGGGTCAAGCTGATCTTACCCACAAACGGTGCACTCCCCAAACGGGGGTAGTTGTTGTCTCAAACGCAAGCGGTGTTTGATATTGAATCGACGAGTGCCGACGTTGGCGGTTGTAGAACATTTCAATGTACTCGAACAAGTCTGTTCTTGCCTCTTCGCGGGTCTGGTAGTCGCGATGCATAACCAGCTCGGTCTTCAGCGTATGAAAAAAACTCTCCATGGGCGCATTGTCCCAGCAGTCGCCTTTCCGGCTCATGCTTTGGCGAATGGCATGCTGAACAAGCAGCTTCCGATAGTCTGCCGCCGCATCAAATTAAAGGCGTCATCCTCAACTGTTTTATGCTGACCTCATGCGATGCCCCGGCGTCCCCGCATCCAGCTAAATGGTGTCCCGCTCCACATCCTGCAACGCGGGCACAACCGCGAGCCATGCTTCTTTAGCGAGGAAGACTACACCAGCTACCTGCACTGGCTGAGCGAAGCGCTCGGTGACGCCGAATGCCAGCTTCATGCCTACGCGCTGATGACCAATCACGTGCACCTGCTGCTCACCCCCAAAAAAGCAGCAACCGTACCAAAGCTCATCATGTCGCTGGGACGGCGCTACGTGCAGTACATCAACCGCAGCTATAAACGTACCGGCGCGTTATGGGATAGCCGCTACAAATCATCGGTCACGATGGCGTGAAATACGCACCAACCATGATCGCAATTCGTCAGCGCTACTTTGGAATAGCAAGGTATGCATATTTTCACGGAAAAATAATTCGTTCTAGCAATGGAAGTGAAGAGCGACTGACCTTGTATGGCGACTACAACATTATGCTGATCGGTGCATTTATCGGAAGCGCCATTTCGAATAATTATGCGGTTACGGTATTAGCAGCGATTTTGCCATGCGTTATCGCAGGCGTAATTTTTTCGACATCAAAATTGGGTCAAACAATCAAAAATAGCTGAAAATCATTTTAGCTTTCGCTTTTAACAATTAAAGGGGTCAGCGTCAATTGTTTTATGCTAACCTCATGTTATGCCCCGCCGTCCCCGCATCCAACTCAATGGTGTCCCGCTACACATTGTGCAACGCGGGCACAACCGCGAGCCATGCTTTTTTAGTGAGGAGGACTACACCAGCTACATGCACTGGCTCGGTGAAGCGCTGGGAGACAACGAATGTCAGCTTCATGCCTATGCGCTGATGACCAATCATGTGCATTTGCTGCTCACCCCCAAAAAAGCAGAAGCCGTGCCGAAGCTCATCATGTCGCTTGGACGACGCTACGTGCAATACGTCAACCGCACGTACAAACGTACTGGCACACTATGGGACAGCCGTTACAAGTCGTCTGTTATCCAGGCGGACACCTATTTGCTGACCTGCCAGCGCTACATTGAACTGAACCCGGTGCGCGCTGCGATGGTCGATGATCCGGCGCACTATCGATGGACGAGCTATCGGCACAACGCGCTGGGCGCGACGGATAGCCGCATTACTCCACATGAGCTCTATCAAGCGCTGGGCCAGACGGACAAGAGCAGACAAATGGCTTACCGCGCCTTGTTTCGCGCGCAGCTTGATGGTGCGGCAATCGATGACATTCGGCTGGCACTCAATCAAAATCAGCCACTGGGCAACTCTCGTTTCTACGCCAGGATTGAGAAAGCGACTGGTGGCAGAAGAGAGGCACAACAGCGAGGAAGGCCGCGTTTGGAGTCAGACGCAAAAAAGGTAGTAATTGAAGGACAAGGTGTTCTTAAGTTGTGAAACTAATAACCCTGACCCCTTTTAATTAATTAACTAGCCCAACAACTGCTTTGTGGCCGAGGTAATTCAGATGTGTAGCTTTGATGAAAATATACTGGTCAATGAGCTGGGAAAACTGCCATTGTGCGGGCGAATCGCATTCGCGGCCGCTGCAGCCACAAGACAGCTTTGTAATTACGAATGGTATGCCAGAAGGTTCAATCCTATTAGAGAGCTGCGGCCTCGAGAAATTGCTATTCAACTTTGGGAGGCTCTTTTAACAGACTCTTTTGATCATCCAGAGTGGGCCTTGATCCTGGACGAAGTGATGGGCCTTTTGCCTGAGGAGGGTGATGACTGGGTAATCCGTCATGCACTTGCTGACGATGCAATATCTTCGTTGGCTTACGCAGTTCGTGCATTACTGACTTCAGAGCCACAAAATGCTGCTTGGGCAGCAAGGCGCGCATTCGAAGCAGCTGACCAAGCAGCAATACGTACATTAGGTGTTCAGCCTGGGCTAACAAATACTGAAATTGCGATCAAATCTCACACACTGGTACAGCGAGAAATTATGCGTCAACGACGAGACCTTGATTTTTTACTTGCTAAACCTGATAAGAATTCGATTGACGCGATTCGAAATTATGCTTTTGCCGAAGTATTATTGACCGTTGAAGAGCAAGTGCTTTTGGGATAGCCAGTTAAGCGACTATTCAACTTATGCGCAAAGAGAAGATTTTTGGCATAGAACCTCAGTTAATCGTTACAGGTTGAAGTTGGGAAATTTACTATGCTCCCCATCACTCTTCCGGCCGACTTGATCGACGTTCAGAAGTTAGTTCCGAACGCGCGGCTTCCAGGAATAAGCGGCAATTTCAACTACGTTGTCACTGCGGAAGATAGTCTGATCGTTGGGAGAAGTGGTCATACGAGTTTGGCAGGTGGGTTGGACGTGCAAGCTGCTGGAGAGGTTCAGTTATTCAATGGAAACATCAAATGGATCGATAACATGTCCGGTCACTATCAACCTTCAGGCCCAGGGCTGTCCAATGTGGCTGAAGGGGCGTTCAATAATATTGGGATGGACGCAAAAGGGAAATTTGTATATCGGGCATTTCCATGAGTGGCAGTGAGGAGAATATGACCACGATTGATGCATTGCGACATGAATTGCTAAGTGCTGAGTCGATTCTAAACACCCAGTATTCTTTCGACTTGGCTGAGCCATGCTACGTGAGATGCCTTCAATTGATTGCAAATGCGCCTGAACAGCGTGAGCAGATCATAAAATTGTTTATTTCAATGTGCATGAGTGGAGAAGTGAGCGATGAACCCGTTGCATTCTTGATGCATGCTCTTCGGTGGCCTGAGATTCAAGATTGGGCACAGTATCAGTTGCAGTCAATGGAAAATCCGCTCCGCAATGGTCGACGATTTGAAAAAATTGTTGCTGCGTTCGATGAGGAATGGGAAAACAAGGAATTTTATAAAATTTTCTCAAAAGAGTAACAGTTTGAGGTACTGACTGTTCGCGCCGATTGAATATTGACCCACGGGGGTGCGGCATGAGCTTGCCGAGGCAGTCACCTGGCACGTTGACCGCGCCGCTGAAAAACTCCGCGCCCAAGGTTCCATGGCCGGCGCGATTCATGTTTTTATCGAGACCAATCGTTTCCGCACAAATGACGATCAATATCATGCCGGCCAGGTGGTGTCGATATCGGAACTTACAGATGACTCACGGATCTTGACCAGCGCCGCAATAGCCGGATTACGACGTATTTACCGGGCTGGTTTTGCGTACAAAAAAAGTGGGGTGATGCTCATGGAGCTAAGTCTCAACGCAAACCGACAAGCGACTTTGTTTGAGGATACTCCGGCACGGCTTCGTTCAGCCAAAACGATGGCGGTGCTCGATGCGATCAATAAAGAATGGGGGCAGGGCACTTTACACAGCGGCGCAACGGGTGTCAGCAAACGCTGGGCAATGCGCTCTGAAAATCGCTCGCCGCGCTACACAACTCAGTGGGATGAGCTATCGGTTGCACAATAACGTTTGCTAATATTCACAAAAAAGTAATGTTCATTGGATGCGAAGGCAGAACTGAATCCCATTTTTAAAGCAATCTCCGATAGGATTGAGATCGTGTAACCAGAAAATTTACCGCAAAGAATCGAAAAAACGGTGTTGCAGCAAAACACTCAAACGAAAGTCTATGATTTATTTTGCGTTTCGAAATAAACGCTTCAAGTTTTTGAAGTTCATAACCAGTGATGTAAATAGATCACTGCCTGGGATTTTATAATAAGGAAAGAATTATGGGCACGACGCAGAAAGATGCAGATGCAATAAAACTGGCTGTAGACAGGGGCTTCCAATTTGGCGAACCTGAAACTGGTAATCACATAGTTAGTCAGATATTTCTTGCAAGCCCACCACACTTTGGCGATGAATCGTCTGTGCTAGCTGAAGCAATCGACTCGATGAATCGAATGATGGGGGAAGACGTAACTGTTTGGATTGATGTACAGTCAAATGATGTACCTGACTATATTGAACCCGCGATCATTAAATGTCGCGGGAAAGGTATCGGCATCATAATTACGCATGCTGGTAAATCCACCAGCGAGCCAGGTCCACTATTATCGAGCGCGTTAATCGAAAGTGTTCGAAATGCAGCTAGAGATGGGATGATTTGGCATCCCCTTGAGGGCAAAATGGTGCATTGTTTACGCCGCCATTATTAAAGGAAATTTGTTTGCTGCTGTGGTTGTTGTTGAAGCTTGAAATGTAAAGCGGAACAGATTCGTTACGGATTGAGGTTGTGAGTAACAGGATTGTGTTTGAACGAAGCGGTTGATGATTATGAATTTATTTCTATTTTTTTGATGGCGACTTTCTCAGTGGCTTTAGTTATTAATTCTTCGTACTTAGTTGACGTTGCAAGTCAGCTTTTTAATTTGATTAGCAAAGTGGTACAAAAACGACTTAGAGGTTTGTAAATCATGGAAGCATTTGTTAATTGGTTTGAAGTACGGGACTTGAATGTTTATTTGTTGCTTGGTTTGGTAATTTTATTTTTGGGGACGGTTGTACGATTATTTTTTTATCTAACGCCGATGCGCACGAACAGGAGAATGAAAATGAGTAGTTATTTTAGCGGTCTGTTCTTAATCAGCAGGTGAGCGCCCAAACGTCACCCCTCGGACCGGTTTCGGTCGCACCACCACGGTGTTGGCAATATGATCGTGCCACCCTTGTTTCTTCGCGTCGAACGCCACCCAAAAAATACCCAGGCCGAGCGGAATGACCGAGATGAAATAACTGAAATATCGTATTACCGATTGCTTGACGCTGGGCGGCCGCCCCGTGCTCGCATCCACAATTTTCGCTGAGACCATCATCTTGCCGGGCGTCGCCCCAAAGCGTACCCACAGGTAGATGGACGCCGCGACCGGAAAACAAAATGTAAGGATGAAATCCCAGACACCCGCAAACCAGCGTCCGCCAGAATGCGTGTAATAGGCCATGCCGTAAATGGCGATCATGAGTGGGGCCGTCAAAAGCAGTATCACCACGGTATCCACTAGGGAAGCGACCACCCGCAGCCAGAAACCAACGTATTCAAGTCCGGTGTGGTCAGGCGGCTGTGGCACAACCGGGCGACGGTAGGGAGCGTTCAAGTAGTGTCCTTTCAGGGATGGTCCGGCGATTATCGCCGGTAGTAGAGGCGACTCGATAAAAGCGCTTGGGGCGACCGCCCCGGCGCGGTGACATATCAGCAGGGCATGGCGCCGGTTCAATTAATTTCTGTTTCGCCATCCGTGTTAGCGATTGCGCAGCAGTGTGCAGCGATATGCCGACTTGGCCAAAGCAGGTTGAGGAAAATATACGGTCAGGGTTCTCTCGCATCAGACAAAGCATACGGCGAATAATCGACGGTGCACCAGCGTTGCCATCGAACTCTCGGTCGAATGGTCGCAGGCCATGCGTGCGCCGGTCATGCTCATCGTCCTGGCACGCGTCATCAAACGTGACGCGGCGCGCGCGACTAGCCAACGACGCTTGTACGGTGGCCGAAGGCGGCCCGTCCAGCAAACTGGCGATGGAGCCGGTGGGCGGTAAGGGGTGGACAGACTGGTCTACATCCATAGTTTAATGACCACAAAAATCGCAATAAACGAAGCATGCCAGAAAACAAAAAAAACGCACCACTGTCCGGATTAATCGCTACCAACTTACAGCACAGGCGTTTCCTTCTCACCACCCCCCTGAAAAACTCGCTCTTTTTTATTTAAATTCGACACCCATCTCAATTTAGGGTGTAGTGGTCAAGTAATTTCAGACAGTTTGATAGATTTTTTTGATGTCGATTCACGCTCGAAAGCGCTGGGTGACATGTTGCCCAGTGTTGAGTGCAGT
>JAYVKG010000173.1:0-10423 GCA_043768625.1 Betaproteobacteria bacterium | reverse complement strand
GGGCAGGCTTGATAACAACAACGGAACGGTGCGGACGGTTTTAAGATTTTCCGTGACAGCTTCACCAACATTACCGTCGCCGCGCGTCGCACCCTGCACCAATGCGCCCTCAACATAAGTGAGACTGACCGCCAGTCCGTCAAATTTCGGCTCGCAGGCGTATTCAATATTGCCATCATCAAGATCCAAACCGTCGCGGCAGCGACGATCAAAGTTATCGATATCCTGGTCACTGAAGGCATTTCCCAGCGAAAGCATCGGCACGCGATGCGTGACCTTATCGAACATTTCGAGGGGCTTGCCACCCACCCGCTGGGTCGGTGAATCCGGCGTAAGCAACTCCGGATACCGGGTTTCCAATGCCGCCAGTTCGTGAAACAGCTGGTCCCACCGGTGGTCGGCGATGGTCGGCTGATCCAGCACGTAATAGTGGTGATTGTGCTCCTCAAGCTCACGCCTGAGTTGCGCCGCCTGCGCAATAATCGATGCATCCGCCCGCATGGCTGTGTTACGAGTACAGTCTCAGCGCCGCAGAACTTCCTGGTGCAACGCCTTTGGCTTCCATTTCAGCAGCGATGGTGGCAATGGTCTCGGCGATCACCTTGCGGCCGTTCGCCGTGAGCAGTTTGCGGTTGTCATCTACCACGTCGGCCTGCAGCGTATCGGCAAACCGAAGCGCCAGCGACATCATGCGTTCGAATACGTCGGCAGGTTTCGCCGCCCGCGGCACATCGATGGCAAACGTAAGACCGGTAAGGTATGCTCCCCCTTGCCTGATGCCAGGCGGTTCCTCGGCATTCATGTTGCGCAGGATAAAGAGCGTATTCCCGCGTTCGTCGCGCATTTCGTATTCACCCGAATCCAGCGCCGTCAGTCCGTTGGATTCGGCCAGACCGCGAACTTTGGTGGTTGCAAATGTGGCGCCGTTTTTACCAACAACGTTTACCGCAATTTCTATATCCGTGTCCGCGCAAAACGTATCCACCGCCTGCGCGCGCGCGGACGCCACCGCGATATCTTCACGCTGCGAAACCGCACCGATACTTTGCGCAAATGCGACCATCATTTCATTGAAGGCATGCAAGGTATTTGCATCCACCATGCCATTGCGCGATGCCAGTTGCAGACCAGCGCGCAGCTCACGAAAGCCTTCGCGATCATCGGCGTTATTGGGGTTATGGGGGTTGTGGGCGTTATGGGTATTATCGGCGTCAACAGGCTGCCAAAGACCGCCCACCAGTCCCTCCCAGATAATTCGTTTGGACACCCGCTGCGACTGTTGCACCGTGGGCCAGAATTGTTCAGGCAGGATGGCTGCGTCCGCCAGCAGCAGTGCGACCGTATCAATTTCGGCGTTAATTCCCGGCAGCCTCGAGTCGGCAGCGCCCCTTGGCTGGATGGGTGCATCGACCGTTGGCGAATCGAAGCCCATCAAGTCGTCATCGGCTGCCCGCACGGCTGGCATCACCCCCAAATGTGGCTCCACCCGGTCGGCGCGTTCATGCAGCAGCACGTCGCGATGATCAGATGAGAATGCCTGTTCCGCATGCTTCTTGTATTTTGTTTCCTGCCAGCGGTTATAGACAATTACCAGGACGATGATCAACACCGCAATACCGACGAGTGCCCACTGGAAGTCGCTGATCATTGTCTCGCTTTCGAATATTCGATGTAGGCTACGCTGCCACCGGCACCGGTGCCGCCGCAAATTTCTTCGCTGCATGGATGTCGACTTCGACGATACGCGAAACGCCCGGCTCGTTCATGGTCACGCCGACCAGTTGTTCGCCCATCTCCATGGTCACCTTATTGTGGGTAATGAACAAGAACTGTGTGGAAGCCGACATCTTCTTGACTAGTTCGCAGAAGCGGTCGGTGTTGGAATCATCCAGTGGCGCATCGACCTCATCGAGCAGACAGAATGGCGCCGGGTTCAGACGGAACAGCGAAAACACCAGCGATAGCGCGGTCAGCGCCTTTTCTCCGCCCGACAGAAGCTGGATCGACTGCACTTTTTTACCCGGCGGTTGCGCAAACACCTGCAGGCCTGCATCGAGAATTTCGTCTCCCGTAAGGCGCAGATACGCGTTGCCGCCGCCGAAGAGCATCGGAAACAGTTCCGTGAAATTTTTATTGACGATATCAAAGGTGTTTTGCAGGAGATCGCGCGTTTCGCGGTCAATGCGCTTGATCGCCGATTCAAGGGTCGCGATGGCTTCATTCAAGTCGAGCGACTGCGCATCCAGAAATGCTTTGCGCTCGCTGGCCTGTTCGAGCTCGGCTAATGCGGCAAGATTCACCGCGCCCAAATCAATAATGGCGGCGTTGAGGCGATTAATTTCAGCCTGATATGCTGTCGAGCGGGATTTCTTTTCCACCGTTTCGGCGAGCTCTTCAAGATTTGCACCGGATTCGGCAAGCTGCTGCAAATAATTTTCTTCGTTGATGCGCGCTTCCTGTTCCTTCATGCGCAGCTCGGTAATTTTGTCGCGCAACGGTTGCAGGCTGTGTTCCAGTGCGCTTTTATTTTCTTCCAGCTCTTTTAATTTGCCGGAAGCCGATTCCATCGCACTGCGGGCACCCGCGAGCGCCTTTTCGGACTGCGCCTTCGCCGCCAGGGCCAACTGCAGGCGCTCCTGGATGTTTCCCTCCTGCAAATGTTCCAACTCCACGCCCAACGCGGCTTTACTCAGCAACACCGCCTCTGCGCGTTGTGCCAGCTGCGCCACCATCTCGGTCAGCGACTTGATCTTGTCGTGACAGGACCGCTCGAAATAATTTGCTTCCTGCGCCGCCCGATCAGCCGCATTCACCCGCTCACGTGCGTCGGCGATGGCGCGTTCGGCGTCGTGTTGCCGGACTTCCAGTGCCACCAGCGCGTCGGTCAAATCGCCAATCTTGTTACCGCCCTCCTCCAGCCGCGCTTGCGCCTCGACCATTTCTGCACGCTCTTTCTCGACGTCGGCGTCAATAATGGCGAGCTCTTCGCGAATCGCGGCGCGGCGCGATTCAGCTTGTGTGGCGGCTTGTGAAAGTTTCAACGCCTCCATTTGCAAGGCATGTTCACGATTCTTGGTTTCCTGGATCTGGCCACGCAGATTGCGCAGCATATCCTGTGTTTCGGCCAAGCGCTTTTCACCGCTCTGCTGCTGCGATTCAAGCACGCGGCGAGCCTCGATCTTACCGGGCAACTCGGTTTTGAGAGACTCGATTTCGCGTTGCCGTTGTAACACACCATGCAATTCTGATTGCGGGCCATGCAATACCAGACCGTGCTGGCTGTACAAATGGCCGTTCGCGGTCACCAATAGGGCGCCGAATGGCAACGATTTCATCTGGTTTCGCGCGTCGATTTCATTTTCTAGCGCAAAGACATTGGCCAGACATTCGCGCACAAAAGGCAGCACCTCAGGGTGGTCTGCGGTCACCCAATCGGACAGTGCAGTCAAACCGGCGGTGGCACTTGAATGGCTGCTGCCGTTTTCAATAAACAGCGCCACGCTTCCCGGCGGCGGATCGCCAGCCGCGCGGTCAATGACCGAGCTATCCGATACCCTGATCGCGTTGAGTTTCAAGCCGAGCGCGGATTCGAGCGCATCTTCCCAACCCTGTTTTATCCCGATCGATTGCCACAGTCGCGGCGCGTTATCCAGCTGATACTTCGACAGCCACATCGCCAGACGATTGTTGTTGTCCAGCCGCGCCTGCTGATTCTGCAGCGCCAGCAATGCCGCTTCGATGCGGGCGAGTTCACGGGTGGCGTTGCCGATGGCGTCAACGGAAATTTTCCGCTGCGCTTCCATGTCAGGCAAACGCTGCTCGGTTTCGGTGAGCTTTTCCTCGCATTGCAACAGCAATTCCCGTACTGCAGTGCGTTCGGCTTCAACGTTATTCAATGCGTCTGGCGCGGGCACCACCAAATTCATGTTCTCGGTGGTGAGTCGATTTTTGCGCTGCTCAAGTTGCGAGAGAATTTTCAGCGCATTTGATTCCCGTGCCTCTTCGATGGCCTGGCCCTGTTCGGCGGCTCGCACCTCATTTTCACTGGTGCGCACCATATTGGCGGCTTCGCGCAATTTATCCTCGCACGCGGGTACCTCACCACGCATTTGGTTGGCGCGTTGCTGCGCCTCGACAACGCGATCAATGCCACGGGCTAATTCGCGATGCCAGCGCTCAAGTTCGTTTGCAGTTGACTCGCGGTTGGTCTCGACTTCGCCAATCTGCATTCCAAGCGCGGCAATCTGCGCATGCAAGCGACGCCGGTTGTCGCCCAGATAATTGATTTCCTGTTCGAGCTGCACCACATTGTTGTTGGCTTCAAACATTGACGCCTGGGCATTGGTAAGCTGGTCGGTTTCAGCGTAGTGTTCCTGACGCAATTTATCCAGTTCGCCTTCAACTGCACGCAGTTTGGCGATTTCCCCCTCGAAACCAGATTCGGTCTTGATAATCTCATTGGCGTAGCGTTCTTTTGCTGCCTTGACCTCGCGTTGTTTGGTGTAGGCCCACAGATTTTCGTTGAGCTTTAATTCGGCGGTGAACTCGTTATACCTGCCTGCGACTGCGGCCTGGTCGGCGAGCTTCACGACTTGTTTATCCAGTTCCGAAAGAATGTCGCTGACGCGATCCAAATTTTCTCTCGAATCCTCCAGACGGGATTGCGTTTCACGACGGCGTTCGCGGTACTTTGATACGCCCGCAACTTCTTCCAGAAAAATTCTCAATTCTTCCGGCTTCGAGGTGATCACGCGCGAGATCATGCCTTGCTCAATGATCGCGTAGGCGCGCGGCCCCAGTCCTGTGCCAAGGAAAATATCGGTGATGTCGCGGCGGCGCACATGCTGGCCGTTGATGTAGTAATCTGAATTGCCGTCACGTGTCAGCACGCGCTTGACGGAAATTTCGCTGTATTGCCCCCATTGGCCCCCGACGCGGCCGAGCGAATTATCGAATACCAGTTCCACGGCGGCACGACCACCCGGTTTGCGGGTGCTGGTGCCGTTGAAAATCACGTCTTCCATCTTTTCGCCGCGCAAATGCTTGGCCGATGACTCACCCAGCACCCAGCGCACCGCGTCAATCACGTTGGATTTGCCGCAGCCATTAGGGCCGACCACGCCAACCAGCTGGCCGGGCACGAGGATCGATGTCGGATCGACAAAAGACTTGAAACCGGCAAGTTTTATTTCACTAAGTCGCACGCAATACCTTCAGTTTTGTGGCGCGGGCATGCATATTTCACGACGGCGCACTTGAGCGTCGCACAGGTGAAATACAATAGATATAATTTTAACGTAACGACCTTGCCAAAACCATGAACCCACCGCGAAAAACACAATCCACAGCAAAAGCTGCCGTTAAGTCATTGAGCAGACAAAAAACGCTGCCACAACTTACAAAATTGGGTGACAAGCCCACTAAACCGCCGACAAAAATGCTGGAAGCATTCCCCAATCCCTGCACCGAACGTGATTTTTTGGTTCACATGCAGATTCCGGAATTCACCTGTCTCTGCCCGATGACCGGCCAGCCCGATTTCGCCACGCTCTTTCTGGACTATGTGCCGAACCGGCGTTGCCTGGAATTGAAGAGTCTGAAACTCTATATCTGGTCCTTCCGTGGGCAGGGTAAATTTCACGAAGCGGTGGCCAACGAGATTCTGGACGATATCGTCACAGCCATTGCGCCACGCTATGCCAGACTGACGGCGAAATTCTGGGTTCGGGGCGGCATATTTACCACGGTTGAGGCGGAGCACCGGGCCCGGGGATGGAAGCCCCAGGCGCGGGTGGATTTGCCTTCTTTTCCGGAGTGTCAGAGTTGGACTGGGCGGGGCTAGTGTGAATATTGCTAGCTGGTCCAGTCGAACGTGGCTGATCTGCCGCTACCCATTTGCCCCGCTGGCAGCCAATTGACGGCGTGCCCGCTGCGATGCAGATGTCGTTAGCCGGCTGCCTTGACTGCTGCGTACAGTGTAGAAGTTGGCAGTCGGCCCCCAAATCTGCCGGCACGAGAGCGTAGAATTAATTGTCACGTCGAAAAAACGCGGGCCCCTAATCAATCCAGTCAAAGGATAAAAAATGAAAAAAACGCTCTATAGTGCGGCGGCCATAATGGTTGTCTCGATCGCCGGCGCTGCGCACGCCCAGTCCGCCACAGCCTGGTACGCTGGTGTTTCCATTGGCAGCACCAAATCCAACGTAAACGCGGGTGAAGTAAACGATTTTTTTCGCTCGCTCGGCTACGGCTCGCCATCGACTTCGGCCGACGACAAAGACGCGGCCTATAAATTTTTGGTTGGCTATCGGTTTTCACCGGTTATCGCGGTCGAAGGTTTTTATGCCGATCTGGGCAAATACAATACCCGCACCAGTGTGACGACGCCATTTGTTGGCAGCGTCAGCGCCGATTACAAAGCCAAAGGCTACGGTGTTGATGTGGTGCTATCCGCGCCGATCACGCCAGAATTTTCGGTATTCGGCCGGCTCGGCGTGATCCAGGCTAAGACCGAAGCCAATTTTGCCTCTAGCGGCAGCGTTGGATTGAGCTTTAATCGGGGCAGCAAAAGCAAAACTGGCCAGCATTTTGGCGTCGGCCTGCAATATGACCTCAACGCCTCGCTGGCTTTGCGTGGTGAGGTAGAAACGTATCGGAAGCTCGGTGACGATTCTACCGGCGGCGCTTTGAAGGTTGACGTACTTTCGCTGGGCGCGGTCTTTCGCTTCTAGCGCCTGATTCAGCAACGATCGCCAAGCCGCTCGCATTGCTGCAAGCGGCTTTTTATTTTGCGCCGCTCTCGCTATAAGTAATACCCCGGATGAAGGCAACCTTGGTTAGAACCTTATAATGCGTGGTATGACCACTGCGCTTACATTCACCGGCGAACGTTTCTTACCAAACCTGGCGGGCGAAATGTGGGCCGAGCACTGGCACCGCTATCACTTCGTGTTGCCGTTAATCAAGGGTAAAAAGGTCCTCGATGTGGCCTCTGGCGAGGGCTATGGCAGCGCTTTGATGGCGGACACCGCGTGCTCCGTGACAGGGGTCGATGTATCGCGCGACGCGGTGGCACACGCCAATGCGGCGTATCCCGCAAAGCGCAATCTTAATTTCATCGAAGGCAGCTGTGCCAAATTGCCTTTTAACGACGCCACGTTTGACGTCGTTGTCTCGTATGAAACCATTGAGCATATCGAGGAGCAACAGGAATTTCTCGATGAAATCAAGCGGGTGCTGTTGCCATCGGGCATGCTGATCATGTCGTCGCCGAACCGCGCGGAATATTCCGATGCGCGTGGCTACACCAACGAATTTCATGTCAAGGAGCTTTACCGCGCACAGTTGGCGGACTTGCTTGTCGCACGCTTTAACTGCCTCAGCTGGTTTTCCCAGCGCAATGCCTTTGTCTCGATGATTGTCCCCGAAGCGCTCGAAGTGCCGGGTACCGTCGCCGTGGCTGGCGGGGAAACGCGGACTATTTCCAAGGCCAATCCGCAGACCCTGGCACCAGCGCTGCCCGCCCTGTATTTTCTGGTGGTGGCGACCAACGATGGCACCGCCATGGATAGGCTCACGCCGCGTCTGTCGGTATTTACCGACAGTGAAGAATGGGCCTACGACGACTACCGCCAAAGCTATCAGGCGATGCACTCTGCCGCCAAACGCGAGGCCGTTCTTGAAGCACGTTGTGTCACGCTGCAGCAGCAGATAGCCGCACTCGAAGCCGCAGCCCACGCGGCGCGGTTATCGGCCCCGCCAGCGCAATCCTGGCTGGCACGCCTGCGCAAACGACTTTCAAGTTAACCTTGCCACTGCGTCATCAATCCATTGGTCGCAAACTTTCTTCAATTTTATTGTCAGCAGCCCTATGAATTCCGAGCAAAGCATTATCGAACAGGCGTGGCAACAGCGGGCCAGCCTTAGCCCGCAGTCGGCCGAAGCCAGCATCAAATCGGCAGTCGATACGACCATCGGCAAACTCGATCGCGGTGAATTGCGCGTCGCCGAGAAAATCGGTGACGAATGGGTCACCCATCAATGGTTGAAAAAAGCCGTACTGCTGTCGTTTCGCTTGACCGACAACGCGGTGATGAACGGCACTGGCGACGATAACGCACGCTATTTCGACAAAGTCCCTACCAAATTCGCCGGCTATTCCGACGCTGATTTCCGTGCCGGTGGCTTTCGCGTGGTGCCGCCGGCAGTCGCCAGGCGCGGCGCATATATCGCTAAAAACGTCGTGTTGATGCCCTCTTATGTGAACATTGGTGCCTACGTGGACGAAGGCGCCATGGTCGATACCTGGGCCACCGTCGGTTCGTGCGCGCAAATCGGCAAGAATGTCCATCTTTCTGGCGGGGTGGGCATCGGGGGCGTACTGGAGCCGCTGCAAGCCAATCCCACCATTATTGAAGACAATTGTTTCGTCGGTGCGCGTTCCGAGGTGGTTGAAGGCGTCATCGTCGGTGAGGGCTCGGTGATTTCCATGGGGGTGTTCATCGGCCAGTCGACCAAGATCTACAACCGCGAAACCGGCGAATTTTCTTACGGCAAAGTGCCGCCTTATTCGGTGGTCGTGTCCGGTAGCTTGCCCTCCGCAGATGGCAGGTATAGTCTCTATTGCGCAATCATCGTCAAGCAAGTCGATGCCGGGACGCGTGCCAAGACAAGTATTAACGATTTGCTGCGTAGCTGAAATTACGCAGTCAGAAAGGGAGAAAAAAATGGCGGTGTTAACCAGGCTGTTCGAACTGATGGCGCAGAAAAAAGCCTCGGACTTGTTCGTCTCGGCCGGCGCGCCGATTCACATCAAAATCAACGGCAACACCGTTCCGGTCAATCAGCAGGCAATGAGCGCGGAAGACACCAAGCGGGTCTGCTACGAAATCCTCAAGCCGCACCAAATCGAGCGTTTTGAAAAGGAACTAGAGCTCAATTTTGCCATGCCGATGGAAGGGGTGGGAAATTTCCGCGTCAACATGTTGTGGCAAAAGGGTAGCTGCGCCGCGGTGATTCGCTATATTGAAACCAACATTCCCGATTTTCGTTCACTGGCTTTGCCGCATGTGCTGTCGCAAGTGGTGATGGAAAAGCGCGGTCTGATCCTGGTAGTAGGCGCGACCGGTTGCGGCAAATCCACCACGCTCGCTTCCATGCTGGATTTCCGCAACGGCATGAAACAGGGGCATATCCTGACTTTTGAAGACCCGATTGAATTCATTTTCAAATCGAAAAAGTCGGTCGTCAACCAGCGTGAAATCGGCAACGACTCACACTCTTTCGGCGAGGCCATGCGCAATGCCATGCGCCAGGCACCCGATTGCATTCTGGTGGGTGAAATCCGCGATATCGAAACCATGAAAGCCGCGATGATGTATTCGCTGTCCGGACACTTGTGCCTGGCGACACTGCACGCCAACAACAGCTACCACGCGCTCAATCGCATCATCAATTTTTTTCCGCTTGACCAACGTGCGATTCTGCTTTCAGACCTTGGCGTTAGCCTGAAATGCATCATCTCGCAACGGCTGATAAAAAACGTTGAGGGCGGGCGCTCGCCGGCGGTGGAAGTGTTAATGAACACCACCAACATCGCGGAATTGATCGAGGAGGGAAAAGTTGGCGACATCAAGGATGCGATGGAAAAATCCTTGACGCCGGGCTCGCAGACTTTCGAGCAAGACTTGTTTCGTCTGATCCAGCAGGAAAAAATTACCGTGGAAGAAGGCTTATCCAACGCTGATTCAGCAACCAACCTGTCGCTGTTGATTGGCAATTCAGGGATGACGCCGGTTTACAAGGACGGCCAGCCTCCGCCCGAGAGGGGACGCCCTGGCGCGCCCAGTTTTAGCGAGTTCAAGATCAATTAACCTGTAAACGCCAGCACTGGTGTTCTACCAATAGCGCGTGTGCGGCCTGCCGTTGACGTAGACGAAATAGGCGCGCGGCTGCCAGAGGCCGCCATAGCCCCAACCGGAGCGGCCGGAAAACCACAAATCGTCATACGCATTGCGCCGGCCCTGGCGCTCAGCTGACATCAGCTGTCCGTACTGCATAAAATCGAGTACCTGATCAGGCACGCCGTCGCGCGACAACTTGGCGTATTGAGACGCCATCACGTCGTACGTGGTGCGAGATTCCTTGATGTCCTTGATAATCGACACCGCGTCCTTTCCCTCCTTGGCCAGCGCGACAATTTGTTCGAGGGTAACGGGCTGGCGCTCGGGAATGTCCATCGATGCACAGCCCGACAACAGCAGCATTGCGGCGGCGGCGGTGGCGAGATTGTTGCGTGCGCTGCAAGCGCGTAAACTGTAGTTCATGGCTATCCTTCAAAAAATTCGGCGTTGTCCGTTCAAATCAGAGATTTGGATCGTCGTAAAGCGCCGAGGTTCCCAATCGGGTCGATCAACTTCCTCCC
>JAYVKG010000172.1:0-3031 GCA_043768625.1 Betaproteobacteria bacterium | reverse complement strand
TCGCTGGCCATCTCGCTGACGTACGCTTCCAATTCTTTTTTGCCCGCCGACCTGCCGGTCTTGCCATTGAGTTTCACGCGCTTCAGATGATGCTTGATGTCGAAGTTGTGATCGTCTTCCCACCACGCGCCGGTCGGATCCTGGACGGCCTTTTGCTTGAAACGCGGATAGGTCAGGAAGCGCTGCTCGATGGTTGCCTGCAGTTTTTTGAAATCGAGTTTTTCCCTGAATACCATGATCCCCACGATCATCATCAGATTGGTTGGGTGTTCCATGCGCAGCCACGCCGTGTCGATACCAGACATCCGTTCGCGGTTGAGGAGAGCAATACCAGGGATGCGTGCTAAACGTGGCATGCGGGGCAAACGTGGAAGGGTGGCCATGGTGTGGGATTGTGGCTTTCGCGTTTTATTGGTTTAACCCGGCTATTTTGCGGCTACTGCGGCCTATGTCTGCCGACGGTAGCCGTTCGAGTGGTTTTCAGCTCCCCGAAATTGCTTCGCGACACCGTCAGCGCTAAATTTGCGGGAGCGAAGTGATTACGTTACAGTTACTTTAGCCTTAGTTTGATTCCATGAACACCCCCCAGGAAGGGTTTTATCGATCGATGCATCGACCATTTTTGACAGGAAAAACGCCATGTCCGACTTGCAGAAGAAGTTCGAAAAGGCCACAAAGGACGTTACCAGCGCTAAAAAAGACCCGGGCAATGACCTGAAATTGCGTTTGTATGCCCAGTTCAAACAAGCGACCGATGGCGATGTCGCGGGCGACAAGCCAGGCTTTACGGATTTCGTTGGTCGCGCCAAATACGACGCCTGGGCCAAGCTCTCGGGAACTACCAAAGAAGCTGCAATGGCCGCCTATATCAAGCTTGTCGAGCGCGTCTTGCGCGACTGAAAAAAGCCCAATCCTTGCGAATTGGGCTTTAAGTCGTTCCGCCATCAACATTATTCAGGATGCGGCAAAAATCCGTGATGGTCGCAGCGTAAGCACGTTATGTGCTTTTTTGTTACCTGCGCGCCGTTTTCGGGGCGGGCTTCCGGCTCGCAGTCTTGACGGCTTTTTTTGTCGTCGGTACAGATTTTTTCGCAGAGGCAACGGATTTCTTGACGGTGGCAGCGGGTTTCTTCACTGCGGAATGCGCCTTGCCGCGCTTTTCTTGCGCCATCAGTGCGCGAACCGATGCCGAAAGATCGGCAACTTGTTGGGACAATGCTTCCACGTCTTTGCTGGTCAGCACGCCAAGACGATTGAGCGAGCCGTGGACACGATTCTCAAACACTTGCTCGAGCTTGTCGAATTTAACAGTCGCCATATCGATGGTTTTGGCGGCTTGCTCCTTGGCGGTCTCGATCGTCGCTTCAGCGACATGGCGGGTGCGCTCTTCGATTTGCGTACCACGTGCGACGAGGGTTTCAAATACTTTCTTACCTTCGTTTTGTGCCTTGGAAAAGGCACCCAGGCCCGCCAGCCATATTTGCTGGGCAGACTCCATGACCTGTTTGGCGGACGGTTGTTCGCTCAAGCTCGAGGCGATGGCGCCAAGTTTGCCAGCCAGCCCGCTTACAGCGCCTGCTGCTGATTTGCCGGCACCCGCTGTTTTCCTGAATCCCTTTGCCATAATTTTTCTCCTTGCTGTGAATGGTGTTTGATTCTGCGGCAGTGGAGCCCGCGCAAACTGCTTGCGGGTGAGCCGGTGCCGTTGGTTGAGGACTAAATATAAGATTAACCTTTAGAGTAAACACACTAGACGATCCGCTGCGCGCGGCCGGCAGGGTGTCCGCAAAGTGCCTCGTCGATTATCCACTCTGACGTAGCGTGACGAAAGCATTGTTTTAGCGCATTGATTGCGGTAACGCGCTGGCGGACTACGCAAGGCGCCTGGCTTCATGGCCAGTATCGGAACTGGTGAATTATGTCGGGAATCCCGATCGCCAGATGCGGTTTGATATCAGCGTGGACAAATGTCGTGCCGCCGCCAATCGGTAATATTTGAACCGTCTGCGAAATGCCGGTGCGTGGCTTCGCGAATGGGTTTAACCCATCGACGTGGCAGGGAAACCGCAGGAAATTCGCGTCGAGACGTTTGCCGGCCAGCGTTTTATTGCTCGCCCCCGTGCAACGGGTTTGATCCGAAATTAACCCGTCAGAACACAAGGCAGCGCAACGGCAAAGGGCTTCAGGCGGTCAACGATGCCTGCACATTAACCACCAGACCGCATAAACCCGGATAAGGCGCAGTAATGACGGGCGTACTGATGGCACGTAAATACGCCACGTAACGACCCTTGGCTTCAAAATGCGCACGAAAGCCCGACTGCGCAAAAAACTCGCCAAGTTTGGGGACAATGCCGCCAGCAATGAATACGCCGCCGCGCGCACCCAGTGTCAGCGCCAGGTTGCCGGCGACATTACCGAGTAAAGAACAGAACGCTTCCATTGTCTTTTCGCACAGCTCATCAGCACGGCTGGTGCCGATCTTGCCAATTTGTTCGGCAGTCAATTCCCGTTCCGCGCGCAATCCTTCGACTTCCGCAACCGCGCGGTACAAGGTTGGCAGACCAATACCGGATACCAGTCTTTCGGCTGACAGATGCGCGTGGCTCTGGCGCGCCACCCGCACTAAGTCGCTTTGGTACGGCGTCGCACCCGCCAGTGTCACATGGCCGCCTTCTCCGCAGAGCGCCTGCCACTTTCCCGGGCTTCCGCGCACCGGCAACACGCCCGCTACGCCGAGGCCGGTTCCCGGGCCAATCACGGCCATGGGGTAGTTCGCGTTGGGCACCGCTGTTCCCACTAACCGGTAATCATTTGGCGTGAGCTGAGGCAAAACCATCGCGATGGCCTCAAAGTCGTTAAAAACATCGACACGGTCTGTGCCGACGAGCTGCGCAAATTCACGGCCTGCCAAAATCCAGTGACTGTTGGTGACCTTGATGGCGGCTTGCGAAACGTCGCCGGCGATGGCGATTGCGGTTTGCGCCGGGCGCTGCGCACCGTGAAACCGGGTCAAGTAAGCCAATGCAGC
>JAYVKG010000171.1:0-4933 GCA_043768625.1 Betaproteobacteria bacterium | reverse complement strand
AAAGAAGTTGACATGGGCATGACCGCCGACGTGGGCACCCTGCAGCGCTTGCCCAAGCTGATCGGCGACGGCATGGCACGCGAACTGGCCTACACGGGACGGCGGTTTTTGGCTGACGAGGCGCGCGGCATCGGGCTGGTTAATCGGCTGTTCGACACGCCTGCGGCATTGCTGAAGGGAGTAACACAGATCGCCATTGAGATTGCCGGCAAATCGCCATTGGCGATTCGCGGCACCAAGGAAATGATTGTCTATGCGCGCGACCACACGGTGGGCGACAGCCTGAACTACATCGCAACATGGAACGCGGCAATGTTGATGTCGGCGGATTTGCAGGAGGCGCTAACGGCGACTGCGCAGAAAAGACCGCCGGCGTTCAGGGATTAAATCCCGCGCGACAACACACCATTGCGGCTTTCAGAATTTCACACACAGGAGAGCGGGTCCATGTCAAAGATTCATTCAAGCGGTTTCAATATTTTTTGCTTTACATGGATGCTGGTTGCGTCGTGGTGGGTCACTGCGCAACCGGCGATCGCGGTTGAGGGCACGCCGTCTGCGCAGTTGGCGACGCTGGCCGATCGCTTCATCGAACGCCGCATGGATCTCAACCCGCTGATGGCGACCTGGATCACCGGGGAAGCGCGCTACGATGACAAATTCGTCAACGACCTTACCCCGGAATTTCGCGCGGCAGAACGCGCCTTGTATGCCGAAACGCTGGCCGCACTCAGCCAAATAGACCCGCGCGGTCTTGCGGAAACGGACCGCATCACCCATGCGGTGCTCGAATATCAGGTGAATATGGGACTCGAGGCGACAAAATACGATTTTTATCTTACGCCGATCAACCAGTTTAATTCGATGCCGCTCACGCTGGTACAACTGGCCAGCACAAAAGGTGCGCAGCCGTTTCGAACCGTGGCGAACTACGAGCACTTTTTGACGCGCGTTGACGGCTTTCCGGCCTGGGTCGAGTCAGCAATTGCGAACATGCGGGAGGGGATGGCGAAGGGCGTGGTGCAGCCCAAGGTGTTGATGCTGAGGGTACTGCCACAATTAAAGTCGCAGATCGTGACTGATCCTGCCGCGAGCGGGTTCTACCTGCCGGTCAAAAATTTTCCGGCAACCATCGGTGAGGAGGATCGCGCACGGCTGACATCCGCGTACCGCAAGGCGGTTGTTGAAAAAATTACGCCCGCTATCGTTAAATTGCACGACTTCATTGCCAACCAATATTTGCCAAAGTGTCGTGACACCGCCGGGTTGGTGGCGTTGCCAAATGGCGGCGACAAATACGCGTTCAAGGTGCGCGAACTAACCACGACCCGGATGACACCCGCGCAGATCTACCAGTTGGGATTAACGGAGGTGGCGCGGATTCGGCTGGCCATGGATAAGGTGCGTAGCCAAGTTGGCTTCACCGGCGATCTAACCGCATTTCTCGGCTCCCTGGTTGTTAACCCGCAATTGACCCCTTTCAAAACGGAGCAGGAAGTTATCGAGGCATACCGCAACATTCAGCAGCGCGTTGAACCCACGCTCGGCAAGCTGTTTTTGAAAACGCCCCGTTCCATTTTGGAGATTCGCCCGGAACCGGAAATCACCAAAGCCACGGCAGCGGCACATTACAGTGTGGGCACGCTGGACGGTTCGCGCCCCGGTGTGTTTTATGCCCCGGTGCGGGATGCAGCCACCTATGCCACCCCAAACATGACGGCACTGTTCCTGCACGAGGGCGTACCAGGGCACCATTACGAGGTGTCGCTAAAAATGGAGTCGAGCCTGCCGCGTTTCCGGCGTTATGGCTGGTTCACGGCTTACGGCGAAGGCTGGGCGCTCTACGCGGAAAGCCTGGGGGGCGAATTGGGCGTCTATGAAGATCCGTACCAGAATTTGGGAAGATTGCGCAGTGAAATGCACCGCGCGATTCGACTGGTGGTGGATACCGGCATGCATGCGAACGGCTGGACACGCGAACGCGCCGTCGCCTACATGCTCGAAAACAATGGCGGTCTTGAAGCCGATGCGGTGCAGGAAATTGAGCGCTACATGGCGATACCCGGCCAGGCGCTTGCCTACAAGATCGGCGAACAGAAGATTCTGGCGCTGCGTCACCGCGCCGAAAAACAACTCGGCGCGCGCTTTGATATCCGCACTTTCCACGATCAAATACTCAACGGCGGCGGCCTGCCGCTGGCGGTGCTGGAAGAAAAAATAAATCGATGGCTGGCGGCAAATCGCTAGCTGCCGGTGGCTATTGCTACCCGGCTGAGGCAGGGTCGAGCAGACCCTTCTTTTTCAACATCGGCGTGACCTGCGGGGCATGACCACGAAAGGCTCGGTAGGCCTCGGTGGGCTCGATGGTATTGCCGCTTGCGTAGATGAATTTGCGCAGGCGCTGAGCGGTGGTGGGGTCGAAGGGATTGCCAGCCTCGACGAATGCCTCATAGCCATCGGCGTCCAGCACTTCGGCCCAGAGATACACGTAATACTGCGAGGCATAGCTTGAGCCCGAAAACAAATGCCCGAAATGCGGCAGGCGATGGCGCATCAAAATCTGCTTGGGCATGCCGATCTTCGCCAATTCCTGCGTTTCAAATTTTGCGATGTCGAGATCAACCATCGAGGTTTGCGAATGTAGCGCCAAATCGACCAGTGCCGACGCGGTGTACTCAACGGTTTCAAAGCCCTGATTGAATCGCCGCGCCGCCTCGAGGCGTTCGATGAGTGCATCCGGAATGGGCTCACCGGTTTCAACGTGGCGTGCGTGCCGTTTCAATACCTCCGGTTCCGACAGCCAGTGCTCAAACAGTTGCGAGGGCAGCTCGACAAAATCGCGCAACACACTGGTGCCGGAAAGGCGTTCATAGTTCACGTTAGACAGCAACCCGTGCAGGCCGTGACCAAATTCGTGGAACAGGGTACGTGCATCGTCGAAACTCAACAACGTTGGTTGGCCTTCTGCGCCCTTGGCGAAATTATTGTTGTTAACGATGATCGGCAGCACCTCGCCATCGATCCGGCTCTGCAGGCGATAGTTGCTCATCCATGCGCCGCCGCGCTTGGTGGCACGCGAAAAATTATCATGCAGGAATACACCCAGAAGTGAGCCATCTGCATTGAGCACTTCGTAAATTTTCACATCCGGGTGATAGGCTTTTAACGCCGGTTTGAATACAAATTGCAGGCCAAACAAACGCTGGGCGCAGTCAAAAACTGCCTCTACCATGCGTTCCAGCGAGAAGTAGGGCTTGACCATGGCATCATCAAGTTCGTAACGCGCCTGGCGTACCTTCTCGGCGTAATAACGCCAGTCCCATGGCGCGATGTCGACTGATTCATTTCTCGACACCGCCATTGCCTGCAAGGCTTCGCATTCCCGGCGGGCTTTTTCTTTTGCGGGCATCCAGACCTTCATCAGCAGATCGAAAACCGCCGTGTGCTTGCCCGCCATGGTGTCGCTCAAGGCATAGTCGGCATAGCTGGCATAGCCGTGCAACCGGGCCTGTTCCAGCCGCAGTGCCATGATTTCGGCAATAATCGTGGTGTTGCTGAATTTCTGTGTCGATTCATTGCGTCCTTCACCCCGCCCGGTCCATGCCTTGTAGGCGCGCTCGCGTAATTCGCGACGGTCCGAGAACGTGAGAAACGGCACGATCAGCGATCGTGACAGCGTGATCACGAAACCATCGACCCCACGCTCGGCGGCCGCCTGTCTGGCAGCGGCGCGCACAAAATCCGGCAGTCCGGCAAGCTCGTTCTCATCGCGCAATACCAATCGGTAAGCGGCCTCGTCGGCGAGTACATTCTGCGCAAACTGCGTCGTAAGCTCGGCCAGGTTTTCCATGATTTTCGCGTAACGCGTCTGCGCAACGGCGTCGAGCCGGGCACCGGCGCGGACAAAATCCAGATGCACCCGTTCCAGCAGCCGATGTTGTTCGGTGGTCAGACCCAGTGCGGCACGCTGGTTGTAAAGCGTATCGACACGTTTGAACAAGGCGGCGTCCATGTAGATCGCACTGGTGTGCGCGGCGATGGGTGCGGCCATCGCCCGCTCCACCGCCTGCAAGGCGGGCGAGGTTTCGGAAGCGGTCAGGTTGTAGAACATCTGATCGATGCGGGTCAACAGTCGCCCGCACTTGTCGAACGCGGCCAGCGTATTTTCAAAAGTCGGTGCGCCGGCATTGGTGGTGATGACGTCGAGGTCGGCACGATGCGCTTTCAACGCGACGTCGAACGCTGCAGCGAAGTGGCCTGCATTGGTCTCGGCAAACGGCGGCAGGCCATGTGGTGTATTCCACGCGTCGAGCAATGGATTGGCGAGGAGTTTTGGGTCGGTGGGAGCGTTCATGTCGGCTTTGCTGGAAAAGGTGACTGCATTTTACATGCGGGTGGATTTTGAACTTTTAAAAATAGAAGCACTAGCAGCAGCGCGTTTCATGGAGCAAAAAGCCACCAAACGCCGCTCCAGTGCTAGTGTTTGCAATATTTACGCGCGGACAATCTCCACCGGGAGCCATCCGCGCACACTGTTAATGAACCAGATGGCGTCGGCAGACGCAAGCTCCTGGCGGTGAATCAGCGCCTCATGGATGACCTGCCGCTCTAACAGTTCGGCGCGTAACACTCCAGGCAGCAGGCCGCTGCTCGACGGTGGCGTGACCAATTTTCCGCCGCGCGACACCACTACATTGCCGCGGGAAAATTCGGTCACCTCGCTGCGTTCGTTCCACAGCAATATATCAAACGCATCCGGTGCCACAGAAATATGCACGTCGTAGGCCGCGCGTGCGGTGGTCTTGTAACGCAGGAATTGGTGGCCAGAGTCGATTGGAAAGTTGGCGATGCAAATTTTGACGCGTTCCGCATCGCTGCCTGGGCCGAGCCATTCAAGTGGCGCCGCTTTCAGTGCGGTACAGGTAATGGTGAT
>JAYVKG010000170.1:0-4608 GCA_043768625.1 Betaproteobacteria bacterium | reverse complement strand
GGCGATTTCGTCACCAAGGGTACGCTCGCGATCCTCGTCATCATGTCGATGGGAACTTGGTACATTTTGATTGTCAAATTGTTTGAACAATTTCGCCTGATGAAGGAATCAAAAGAAGTCGGTGACGAATTCTGGGCTGCGGGTTCGCTCCAGCAGGGCATTGATAGCTTGAAAGAAAACAGCGCTTTTCGCTTTATCGCCGAGAGTGGCGTAAAGGCAACCAACCGCCATTCAGGGTTGATGGGTGATGTCGATCTTAACGAATGGGTCACGATGTCGATCCAGCGCGCCGCCGAAAATGTGCAAAACCGCACCCAGGACGGATTGGCATTCCTGGCCACCGTGGGTTCCACCGCGCCGTTTGTCGGGCTGTTCGGCACCGTGTGGGGAATCTATCATGCGTTGACCGCTATTGGTATCGCTGGACAGGCATCGATCGATAAAGTCGCGGGCCCGGTCGGGGAATCACTCATCATGACCGCACTTGGCTTGGCAGTCGCGGTGCCAGCGGTGTTGGCCTATAACTGGCTGATACGTCGTAACAAGGTTGTAATGGAACGCATTCGCGCCTTTAGTGGCGACCTCCATTCGGTACTACTGAGTGGCGGCGGCAAAAAGAAATGAAATGCATAGTCAGCCAGACGCAGTGACGTATAGACGCAGGAGGAATGCAGGATGGGAATGAACATAGGTTCGGATGGTAGCGGCGAAGACGAAGTCATTGCCGCGATCAACACCACGCCACTGGTCGATGTAATGCTGGTATTGCTGATCATTTTTCTAATCACGATTCCAGCCATCGTACAAAATGTACCGGTCCTGTTGCCAGCCGAGCGCAATATCGTCACGCAGACCAAGCCCGAAAATATCGTCATATCTGTCAATAAAGATGGCGATATTTTCTGGAACCAGCAATTGATGGCCGATACCGACGCACTGTTCGAAAAACTGAAAGTGGTTGCCGTGCAGATACCACAGCCAGAGGTGCATATTCGCGGCGATCAGAATGCCCGTTACGAATCAGTGGGCCGGGTGGTATATACCTGCCAGCGCGCCAGTATCCTGAAGATCGGCTTCATCACCGAGCCGCCGCCCCGGAACTAATTGTGTTGCGGCACCGGACAATGGAAGGAAAAAAGTTATGAGCATGAATGTAGGATCAAGCGGGGGCTCTGGCGAGCCGGAAGTAATGATGGACATCAACACCACGCCGTTGATCGACGTGATGCTGGTACTGATCATTATGTTGATCATCACCATCCCCATCCAGACGCACGCGGTAAAGCTCAATATGCCGGTCGGCAATCCTCCGCCGCCGCCGACGCCACCGGAGATTGTGCAGATCGACGTGGACTTTGACGGTACGGTCCTATGGAACGGCACCATCATTCCCACTCAGGAAGAACTGGAAGTGCGACTGGCAACCGCGGCGGCGCAAGCAACGCAGCCGGAGGTACATTTGCGACCGAATAAATTGGTGCAGTACAAATCTGTTGCCCGAGTAATGGCGTCGGCGCAACGGCTAGGCGTTACCAAAATGGGAATTGTCGGCAACGAGCAATTTGTCAAGTAATCGATAGTCAACAAAACGCGGCGCGGCCGCGTTTTGTCCATTATTTCCGGAGATTCCGTCACATGGCCAGAACTGGTGTTTTTATCCGCAAAATTTTGCGCAGTGCGCTCGCAACTTGCGTGGTGACCGGCTTGATCGCGCTGTCGCCTGTGTACGCGCAGGACGCCGTGCGGCCGGACATTGGCAAGCCGCTGCAAGCTGCTTCCGCGCTGCTCAAGGCTGGCAAGTTCAGAGAGGCGTTGAGCAAAATACGTGAAGTCGATGGTGTGCCAAACAAGACGGCAAATGAAACCTATCTGATAGAAAGCATGCGCGGCAGTGCTGCCACCGGCGTTGGCGACAACGAAACCATCATCAAATCATTTGAGTCGGTGATTGCTTCAGGCAAGGCACCGCCCGCGACGCAGTTGAAACTTGTTGAAGCGGTGGCTGGTGCGCACTATCGTGCCAGGGACTATGCGGCGACCAACAAATGGGCCTCGCGTTATTTGCGTGAAGGGGGCTCAAATCCGCAGATACGCACCTTGCTGATCCAATCCTATTTTCAAGCCGGTGATTTCACCAATTCCGCCAAAGAATCACTGGTCGATATCCAGGCGGACGAACGGGCGGGACGCACCCCGTCGGAAGAAAAATTGCAGTTGTTGGCCAATAGTTATCTGCGGCAGAAAAATACCGGCGGCTATATTGCAACCATCGAAAAGCTGTTGAACTATTATCCGAAAAAATCCCTGTGGGCGGATGTGATTTCGCGGCTGCAAAGAAAGCCCGGCTTCTCCGATCGATTGGCGCTTGATGTCTATCGGATGCAATTGGCCACGGGCAACCTGACCGCCACTGAGGACTATATGGAAATGTCGCAGTTGGCGCTGCAAGCCGGCTTTCCAGGCGAGGCAAAAAAAGTAGTCGACGAAGGCTACACCAATGGTGCGCTCGGCAAGGGTGCGGGTGTTGACCGGCAAAAACGCCTGCGCGACCTGGTTGAAAAACGCGTCGCAGAGAACCAGAAAGTGATTGCCGCGGGGGTGGAAGAAGCCGCTGCCAACGCCGCCAAAGACGGAAACGCGCAAGTGAGCCTGGGCTATAACCTGTTCACGGCCGGACAGGCAACCAAGGGCATCAGCATGATGGAAGCCGGCATCAAGAAAGGTGGATTGAAGCGCCCCGATGACGCCGGACTGCGCCTCGGAACGTCTTTGATCCAGGCGGGGCAAAAAGCCAAGGCTGCACAAGTTTTGAAGACCGTTAAAGGCACCGACGGGACGCAGGACCTGGCCAGCCTTTGGGTACTTTTCGCGCGCTAGAAATCGGCCGCGGGCAGCTGGCAAGCCCACGGCGCTCGACCCTCGAAAGGTAGCCATCATCGTCAACATCCGGGTCAGGCGGGATTTGATGCTGTATTTCGACCGCGCGATAGATGAATAACCCTTTCGACAGAACCTACCTCGATTTAATGCGTCACGTGCTAACGGCCGGGGTCGAAAAGACCGATCGCACCGGCACCGGCACACGTTCGGTTTTCGGCTACCAAATGCGCTTTGATCTCGCTGCGGGGTTTCCGCTGCTCACCACCAAAAAACTCCATTTGCGCTCGATCATTCACGAACTGTTGTGGTTTTTGAAAGGCGAGACCAACATTCGGTACCTACAACAAAATGGCGTCACGATCTGGGACGAGTGGGCCGATGCCAACGGTGAGTTGGGACCGGTGTATGGCTACCAATGGCGTTCATGGCCGGCCCCAAATGGCAAACACGTCGATCAGATCAGTGAAGTTTTAAATCAAATCAAACGCAATCCCGATTCGCGCCGCATCATAGTTTCCGCTTGGAACGTCGCCGATATCTCAGAAATGGCGTTGGCACCATGCCACGCACTGTTTCAATTTTATGTGGCGAACGGGAAGCTTTCCTGCCAGTTGTACCAGCGCAGCGCCGATATCTTCCTCGGGGTACCTTTCAATATTGCTTCCTATGCGCTGCTGACGATGATGGTCGCGCAGGTGACTGGCCTTAAACCGGGTGATTTCGTGCACACCTTGGGAGATGCGCATCTGTATGCCAATCACCTCGACCAAACCCGCGAGCAATTGACGCGCCTGCCGCGCGCGACGCCGTCAATGCGAATAAATCCAGCAATCAACAATTTATTTGCTTTCAAGTTTGAAGATTTCACACTGGCGGATTACGATCCACATCCAGCGATCAAAGCGCCGATTGCGGTGTGAGCACCAACACCACGAGCGAAGCGATCGGGCGAACTGAAATGCAGTTTTCACTCATCGTTGCGATGGCAAAAAACCGGGTTATCGGCAACCAGAACCAGATGCCCTGGCATTTACCCGCAGATTTCGCCCATTTCAAGAAAACGACGATCGGCCACCCGATCATCATGGGTCGAAAGACATTTGAATCAATTGGACGCCCGTTGCCTGGGCGGCGCAATATCGTCGTCAGCCGCAATCCTGAATTTCGTGCCGACGGTGTGGACGTTGTCAACTCGCTAGCGCAAGCCGTCACCGCCTGTAATGATCCAAACGACTGCAAGGAGGTATTTGTGATCGGCGGCGCGATGCTCTATGCCGAGGCGTTAGCACGCGTGGATCGACTCTATATTACCGAGGTCGACGCCACCGTCGAGGGCGATACACTATTTCCCGCGCTGGACAAAAATCAGTGGCGTGAAATCGCCCGCGAGCGGCGGGAGGCAGACGAAAAGAACGCCTACGCGATGGAATTTGTGATGCTGCAGAGACATTAGGTGCCAGCCAGCAATCATTCCCATATCGGCAGCATAGTTACCAACGAATCGAGCCGTCGACTATAAACCGATTTTTACTGGCTTTAGTGGAAGCGTCTGGCAAGCGGTGGCATCGCCAGTGCCGGCGTTACCGCGATTTTCGCGTGGTGGTTTTTTTCTTGGGCGGAACTGCAGGCTTTGCGTCGCTCTCTACAACGGGTTGCTGCATCATGTTCCACGCCCACATGGCCGGATTGTTGGCCGCCGCACTTTTTGCCAACGCCTCAAGACCCGGA
>JAYVKG010000169.1:0-4648 GCA_043768625.1 Betaproteobacteria bacterium | reverse complement strand
CACGCGACCAGATTGACCAGCAGGGGATGGCCTACCCGCGTGGTCAAGCCATTGGTCGCCGCCAAGGCGCGAAAAAACGTGGTGCCCGGCTCTTCCCCCCATGTCACCCAGAACGCTGTAAAACCATTCATGGTCCGAGGCTTGGATGCTGAGCTTGTCCTCCCACTTCGGGCCGGGCAACTCGGCACAGGATCTCGGCAAGTCCGCTTTTTTGCTTTGCCGGTTTTGTAAGCCAGGACAAAAATGAAAATCAGCGTCGATGGCCATTCGCGATGAAATGGCAATACGCCGTCAATGAGAAATTTATGTTGCGGCGAGCGCACCGCGTGGGTAAGTTTCTCGCGGTAAAGCGCGTCCGCTAGCGGGGAAATGCTTTCTAGCTCGTCGACCGTCCAGCGCCCGCCTCTGGCTTCGGTTATCACCCGCTGTAAAACGGTTTCTGAACGGGCGCGCCAGACTTTAACTTTGACGCCATATTTTTTTGAAAGCATCCGTGACCGATGTCACGTATTCCGGTAGATGTGTAAAACAGCAGCGAGCCTTCCAGTCTGGCACCGGCAACGAGGCGGGCCGTGCGGTCGGGGCCATCGTGGCTGGCAAGCTCGGCCAGCGTCTGCGCGAAGCCAATGGTCGCGGCCAGACCGCATCTGGCAAACAACAGTCGGACAATGCGGTTAGCGCGCGGCGAATTGCCGTTCATGTCCGTTCGATAATCATTGCGATGCCCTGGCCAACGCCGATGCACATGGTGCACAACGCGTAGCGCCCCTTGCGCCGATGCAGCTCATAAACAGCGGTGGCCACCAGCCGCGCCCCTGATGCGCCCAACGGATGGCCAAGCGCGATTGCGCCGCCGTTTGGATTGACGTGTGCCGCATCATCGGCCACACCAAGCTCGCGCAATACGGCCAGCCCCTGTGCGGCAAAAGCTTCATTCAATTCGATGACCTCAATCTGCTCCAGCCGCAAGCCAGCCATCGCCAGCACCTTGCGTGTCGCCGGCACCGGGCCCATACCCATGATGCGGGGCGCGATTCCGGCGCTGGCCATGGCGATGATGCGTGCTTTCGGCACAAGGCCAAATCGCTTCGCGCTGTCGGCATTGGCAATCAGCAGGGCGCACGAGCCGTCATTTACGCCAGACGCATTGCCCGCCGTTACTGAACCGCCTGGTTTGACGATGGGCTGTAATCTGGCGAGCGATTCGAGCGAGGTATCGCGTGGATGCTCGTCTTTGGTAACGATCACAGGATCGCCTTTTTTCTGCGCCAAGGTCACCGCAACGATCTCAATATCGAAGCGGCCCGCTGCCTGCGCCGCCAGCGCGCGCTGCTGGCTGCGCAGCGCGAATTTATCCTGATCGGCACGCGAAATGCGGAATTCTTCAGCGACGTTCTCGGCGGTTTCTGGCATCTGGTCGATGCCATACAACGCCTTCATTTTTGAATTGACGAAGCGCCAGCCGATGGTGGTGTCATAAACGGCATTGGTCCGCGAAAATGGCGCGTCTGCTTTGGGCATCACGAACGGCGCACGGCTCATTCCTTCAACACCGCCCGCGATCATCAACGCCGCCTCCCCCGATTTGATGGCGCGTGCCGCTGACCCTACAGCATCCATCCCCGATCCACACAGGCGATTAAGGGTACTGGCGGGTATTTCCTTGGGCAAGCCAGCCAGCAGCAGCGCCATACGGGCAACATTACGATTGTCTTCGCCGGCCTGATTGGCGCAACCCATGATGACGTCGTCTATGGCCGAGAAATCAATATGCGGATTGCGCTCCATCAGCGCTTTGATGGAAAGCGCAGCCAGGTCGTCGGTTCGAACGCTTGAAAGGGCGCCGCCGTAGCGACCGAAGGGCGTTCGGACGGCGTCACAGATATACGCGTCAATCACATGAACTCGATTTAAAAATCATTTTTTGTGTTGCAGTCTCACGCCACTCAGTTTTGTCAGCTGCTCGAGCGACAAGCCGTCGACAATGTCAACGACGCGCAAGCCATTCGGGGTGATGTCAATCACCGCCAAGTCAGAATAAACACGGCTCACGCAGCCGATTGCCGTCAACGGATAGGTACAGGCATTGACGATTTTGCTCTCGCCGTTTTTGCTCAGGTGCTCCATCATCACGTAAGTTTTCTTCGCACCGATAGCAAGATCCATGGCGCCGCCGACGGCGGGAATGGCGTCTTCTGAACCGGTGTGCCAGTTGGCCAGGTCACCGGTCACTGACACCTGGAATGCGCCCAGCACGCAGATGTCCAGATGCCCGCCGCGCATCATGCCGAAGGAATCGGCATGATGAAAAAAAGCGCCGCCAGGCAGCAGCGTCACCGGTTGTTTGCCGGCGTTGATGAGGTCATCGTCCTCCAGCCCGGGTGCCGGCGCGGGTCCCATGCCGAGAATGCCGTTTTCACTGTGCAGAAAAATGTCACGGTCTTTCGGCAGATGGTTAGCGACCATGGTTGGCAGGCCAATGCCCAGATTCACATACGCGCCTTCGGGGATGTCTTGCGCGACACGTGCCGCCATCTCATCACGACTCCACCTGTTCATGCGCGCGCCGTCGTGAAAGTGGCTAGCCGGGGTACGCGGCGCAGCACCTTGACGATTCGTTGCACAAAAATTCCCGGCGTCACAATGGCTTCGGGGTCAAGTTCGCCTAGTTCAACGACCTCGTGCACCGACGCAATAGTTACCTTCGCGGCGCTTGCCATAATTGGGCCGAAGTTGCGCGCCGCTTTGCGATACACCAAATTTCCCCAGCGGTCGCCGACTTCCGCTTTGATCAGCGCAAGCTCGGCATGGATTGGTGTTTCCAGCACGTACATCCGGCCGTTTATTTCGCGCGTCTCCCGCCCTTTAGCCAGCAGTGTGCCATAGCCGGTGGGGCAAAAGAACGCGCCGATGCCGGCACCGGCGGCGCGAATCCGCTCCGCCAAATTGCCCTGCGGTACCAGCTCCAGCGCCAACTTGCCTGACCGATACAGGCCATCGAAAATATGTGAGTCGGCCTGGCGCGGGAACGAGCAAATGATTTTGCGCACCTGGCCGGTTTTAAGCAGCGCGGCCAGCCCGATTTCGCCGTTTCCGGCGTTGTTGTTGACCACGGTAAGGTTGCACGCACCCTGCGCAATCAAGCCGTCGATCAATTCGGTCGGCTGGCCGGCCCCACCGAAGCCGCCAATCATAACGGTCGATCCGTCTTTGGTATCGGCGAGCGCGGCGGCTACTGAGGCGGTAATTTTATTTATCATGGACGTCAAGTCGATTGCGCATTAAAAAACGGCTCCAGTATCAATCGCGGCACCCCGTTAAAGCCTAAGGAGTTTCGATCATCAAGTCAATGTTCGCCACCAAGGGTTTGGCGGTTGTGCCGCCGAACGGAACGATTGGCCGATATATCCAGCGGTCGCAGATAATCACTAAGGTATTATTAGGCCATCGCCATTGTGAAATGAAAACATAAGGAACGAACATGCGGCTCACTGGTTTAGGGCTTAACGGCGGCATCACCATGCTGTTGCTGTTGTCGACAGTCTGCGCACCCACCGCCACATTGGCCTGGGGTAGCGAAGGCCATCGGGTCACCGGCCTGGTGGCCGCCGAACTTCTGACACCGCGCAGCCGCATACGCTTAAACGACCTGATCCCTGGTGCTGACCTGGGAGACATCGCAAATTACCTCGATTTGAATCGCAACACGTTAACGCAGCTGCTTCCCAATTCAGACAAATGGCATTACGATAACCAGCCGGTGTGCCAGACCCTTACGTTCGAAGAGTATTGTCCGCGCGGCGAATGTGCGTCGGCCCGCGTACCGGTGTTGGTGAAGTTACTGGCCGACTTCAGCAACCCACCGGAAATACGCGCTAGCGCCGCGCGCTTTCTGGTGCATATCGTCGGCGACATCCACCAACCTTTGCACGCCGCGGATGACGGCGACGCGGGTGCCAATTTCAAAAACGTATTGCTGCCCGGCGCACCGCTGGCACGTCGCCTGCATGCGGTTTGGGACAGTGAGTTCGTCAAGTTTGCCATGCGCGGCAACAATGAGCGCGAATTTGCCCAGCAACTACTCAGTCGCTATCGGCAAAAGGAAATGCGCGAGTGGCAGAAGACTGATATCCGCGATTGGATGAACGAATCCTATGAATTAAGCAAATCCCTGACTTACGCGAAACTGCCCGGCTTTGTGTGTCGAGAGCCTTGGACGGCGACGCCGGTTGAATTACCGCAGGCCTACATCAACGCCGCCGTCGAGGCCATCCCGACCCAACTGGCTAAAGCCGGCGCACGTATCGCCGCCGTTCTTAACCGGGCTCTCGATCCGACGCCCTATGTTGAGGGGCCGCTGCCGGTAGCACAAAAGCGTTAATCAGCTGGCATCAATCGCCGCCAAATCGTTGACTTGATCCGCAATCGACAAAGACGCCGTTAGCCCCGGCGACTCGATGCCGAACAAATTGATGATGCCGCGCACGCCATGGGCTTGGCGGCCCCCGATATAGAAGTCCGCAGCCGGCTCGCCTGACGCATTTATCTTTGGCCGAATTCCTGCGTACGCGGGTTGCAAAACGTGGTCCTCGATGCCCGGCCAATATTTGCTGATTTCACATTTGAAAGCGTCGGCTCGCGATGCATC
>JAYVKG010000168.1:0-3691 GCA_043768625.1 Betaproteobacteria bacterium | reverse complement strand
TTGCCAGAGCACATTTTTCATCCGATGAAGCCAGTGTCAACAAGACAACCAAAATTGGCGCTGCTAAATTTTGGCCGCAAACTGGCTCGCCAACCCGATGTAGTTCGCCGGCTTAAGCTCCAGCAACAATGCTTTGTCGGCGGCGGGAATCGACAATCCCTGGATAAATGCGTGCAGCGATTGCCACTCAATTCCTCCCTTGCCGCGGGTGAGTTCTTTGAGTTGTTCATACGCATCGTCGATGCCGAATTTTCGCATCACGGTTTGAATTGGTTCGGCCAGTACATCCCAGCTTGCATCAAGATGCGCGGCAATATTTGCCCGGTTTACTTCGAGCTTGTTCAAACCGCGCGACAAGGAATCGTATGCCAGCAGGCAATAGCCAAAACCGACGCCCATGTTGCGTAACACCGTGGAGTCGGTGAGATCGCGCTGCCAGCGCGAAATCGGCAGCTTCTCCGCCATGTGGCGTAGCAACGCGTTGGCCAGGCCGAGATTGCCTTCCGAGTTTTCAAAATCGATTGGATTGACCTTGTGCGGCATGGTGGAAGAGCCAATCTCTCCCGCCATGGTGATTTGCTTGAAATAGCCAAGCGAAATATAGCCCCAGATATCGCGGTTGAGATCAATCAGAATCGTATTCGCGCGCGCGACGGCGTCGAACAGTTCTGCCATGTAATCGTGCGGCTCAATTTGCGTCGTATACGGATTGAACGTAAGCCCCAGACCGGCGACGAATTGTTCCGCGAAAGCCTGCCAGTCAATGTTTGGATACGCCGATAGATGAGCGTTGTAGTTGCCGACGGCTCCATTGATTTTGCCCATGATGGCGACAGCCGCCACCGACCGTTGCGCGCGTTCCAGGCGGTGAGCAACATTGGCCATTTCTTTACCGAGCGTCGTCGGTGATGCAGGCTGGCCGTGGGTATGCGCGAGCATTGCCACCGCCGCATGCGTGTGGGCGAGGGATTGCAATTTACGCTCAATACGGCTGAGTGCGGGCAGCATGATTGCCGCGATCGCGGACTTGAGCATCAGGGCGTGCGACAGATTGTTGATGTCCTCGGAGGTACAGGCGAAGTGGATAAAGGCCCGCGATTTCATCACCTCAGCATTGTCATGGAAGCGTTCGCGCAGCCAATACTCAATCGCTTTCACGTCGTGATTGGTGGTGACCTCAATCGCTTTCACGCGCCCGGCATCGTCGATCGAAAAGTTGAGGGCGGCGGCGCGCAACGCATCGATGCTCAACGCACTGAAAGGCGGACACTCGGCAATCTGTGGTTCACGGGACAGCGCGATCAGCCACTCAATCTCAACGTGTACGCGATATTTTATTAGCGCGAATTCACTGAAATAATCACGCAGACTTGCCACTTTGCGTTCGTAACGGCCATCGAGCGGGCTTAGTGCGGTAAGGGCGGTGAGGGCGGTAAGAGCGGTAAGCGCGGCCATGTCAAAACTCTAGAATTATCCATACCGATGTTAACACCCGCACATTTCATTCTCCAGCGCAATCGCGCCGTCAGGCCTGCAACGAAAAATGTCGCGATGCTATAATTTAGGTCTAGCCACAGGCCGAGAAACAAAATGAAGTTGTATGGATCCCGCACCAGCCCGTACGTTCGCAAAGTCCGCATCGTGATGATTGAGAAGCGCATCGAATGTGGATTTGTGGAAGACGATGTCTGGAGTGCCGGGTCGAAGGCGAGTTTATACAATCCGCTTACCAAAGTGCCGGTGCTGGTGTTGGACGACGGCATGGCGCTATATGATTCACGCGTCATCGTGGAATATCTTGATGGCATCACGCCGGTTTCCAGACTGATTCCCGACGGCGGCCGCGAACGCGCACTGGTGAAGCGCTGGGAAGCGTTGGGCGATGGCATAACCGATGCCGGCATTGCGGTGTTTCTTGAAAGAAAACACGAGCAGGACGCACAGGGCAAAGACTGGATCGCGCGTCAGCTCGGCAAGGTCGATTCTGGCATTGCCGCAGCCGCGCGTGACATGGGCGAACGCGAATATTGCTACGGTCTTTCGCTAACGCTTGCCGACATTTCCTTGGCTTGCGGTTTACTTTGGATGGAGTTTCGTTTGCCCGAAATACAATGGCGCGCGAATCACCCCAATCTGAAAAAATGGGTTGAACATCTGGAAGCGGTTGAGTCGTTTGCGGACACCAAGCCGTCGCTACAGACGCAACGCGGTTCCACCCTAGTTAGCGCGAGATGACCCCGCCACCCAGACAAATGTCGCCGTCGTACAGCACGGCGGATTGTCCTGGCGTAACTGCCCATTGCGCTTGACTGAAACTTAGCGCGAAGGTCGCGTCGTCGGCGGCATCGAGGACACAAGTTGAATCGGCCTGTCGGTAGCGGGTTTTGGCGCGGAATGACCCTTGTTTGGGTCTTTCACCGCTGACCCAAGACGCGTCCTGCGCCTGAAGCGTCTGACTTAACAGCGCCGAATGGTCGTGTCCCTGCACCACCACCAATTCATTGCTCGCGAGCCGCTTGCCCGCCACGAACCACGGCTCGCCGAGGCCGCTTTTGCTGCCGCCAATTCCCAAACCCTGACGTTGGCCCAAAGTGTAATACATCAAGCCGTCGTGGCGGCCCATATGCCCTCCATCCAGCGTCACCATGTTACCGGGCGAACGCGGCAAATAGCGTTCCAGAAATTGCCGGAACGGGCGCTCGCCGATGAAACAGATTCCGGTCGAATCTTTTTTGGCGTGATTCGGCAATCCCGCCGCCAGCGCCACTTTGCGTACCTCGGTTTTGCACAAATGACCGATCGGGAACACCGATTTGGAAAGTTGGTGTTGACTTAGCCGGTGCAAAAAATAGCTCTGATCTTTGCCCGCATCGGCACCTTTCAATAACTCGAATCGCCCATCGATTTCGCGCACCCGCGCGTAATGGCCTGTCGCGATGTGCGTGGCGCCCAGCTTAAGTGCGTAGTCGAGAAATGCCTTGAACTTGATTTCAGCGTTGCACAGCACGTCAGGGTTCGGCGTACGCCCGGCGGCGTATTCACGCAGGAATTCGGCAAACACCCGGTCTTTGTATTCTGCGGCGAAGTTGACGGCCTCGAAATCGATGCCGATGACGTCAGCGGCTGCAGCGGCGTCGACAAAGTCTTGACGGGTTGAACAATATTGTTCGTCGTCATCGTCTTGCCAATTTTTCATGAAAAGGCCGATTACATCGAACCCTTGCTGTTTCAGAAGCAATGCCGCTACGGCAGAGTCCACGCCACCCGAAAGGCCGACGATAATCTTGTTGTTCATGTAAAGTTTCAGGCCAGCGAAGCGCACTCAAAAGTATCGACGGGGAAAAGCAAAAGGGCGAAACCGCAGTTTCGCCCTTGATGTTACTGCGAACCGGCCTGGGATGAGTTTCAGGCCGCGAAGAATTACTTCTTCGGCGCATCCTTCTTCATGGCCGCGTCAGCTTTTGCGGCGGCTTTCTTCGCTGCTTTGTCTTTCTTGGCTTGTGCCTTGCGTGCCTTCTTTTCGGCTTTCTTTTCAGCGGCAGTTTCAGCCTTGGACGGTGCGGCTGTTACCGCTGTCACTGCAGGAACGGGCTTAACGGCTTCTACTTTGGCAGCCGGAGCGGCGGGCACGGCAGGTGTCGCTTTGACGGCTGGCACAGCTGGCGCTTGCGCTACAGCATTCAGGGCAACC
>JAYVKG010000167.1:0-30765 GCA_043768625.1 Betaproteobacteria bacterium | reverse complement strand
GGCGATCTGTGATTCGATGTTGAACGGCAGGCGTTGGGCGATTTCGCGCGCCGCCCATGGCACGCCATAAAAATAGCCCAACCCCACCGCGACGACGACGCCGATTATTGAAGCAAAAACAAAGCCGAGATGCGACTCCAGCCGGTGTGCGAGCGTGTGTGCCGAACGCACACTGAACGCCGCCTCCACGGCGGCGTGATCGGATGCGATTGCGGCCGAGCCGTCAGGAAATTCGATGCGCCGTGGTGTGCCTTTAAGTTGCGGCTGTACGCGCACCGCGGCCAGCGCGTATTCCGAAGCAGCACCATCGCTAGCGACGACGACGACATCGCCGACAACCCGGATGGTAGCGGCGATGCATTTGGCCGTTTGTCCGTCGTAATAGTCGGCGTTGATTGCGTTCATGCAATGTTTGTTAAAGAGATAAATCGATGCTGAAAAACTCACCCAGCGCTTCGCCCGTCGCGCCGACCTGGGCGTCCACGCCTGCGACGAAAGCATCGAGCGATGAAGTCGAATGTAACGTCAGGCATTCGGCGCGGTAACGCATCATTCGCACCACCGCCCAGGGGATCGCGAGACCCAGGGAAAATAGAATCGCGAGCATGTTGCTGAAATAGATCAGCCAGAGCCTGCGTAACCTGAGCACGCTGGCAAAAGACACCTCGTCAGCCAAACGCGTATTGTTAAATACCAGATTGCCGATACGCGATTTTGTGTAGGCCAACATCAACGAGCCCATGCCAAAGTACAACATCATAAATAGCAGGCCAGCGAAGATTGGCGCAAGCAAACCTGCACTTCTACCAGCTCCTGCCGCGGCAGCACCTGCAACAACCACGCCAACAACGACCCCGACTACAACCACCGCACCGAATGCCAATATAATCGCCAGCACATAAATCTTGTAAAACGGACCAACACCGAGATCAGTCTCGAGCGGTGCAGCACCATATTGCGAATGGTTAACATGCAATATTTTCAACTTGCCAATGGCGAACGGATAGACCGCGACGAAGGCAAGCATCTGCAGCGAGAAAATTATCCAGAACAAGGCGGGTGGAGGCACCTTAGCTGTCCGATCAAACTCGGGCATCAGGAGCGGAAACACCAGCACCAGCGCAACGGGCCAAATTGCTTTCAACACGTCTTTGTACGTAGCTTGAAAACGAAAACGAATATTGCGATAGCTTGAATTGAAAGCATTGAACGCCATCGAGCGAGCGATGAACCAAGGTGCGGCGGTAAACAAAACAAGTGCCAGGGCGGCGGCAACTCTCGGCATGAAATGGCCGACACCCGAATACACGGCAAACACGGCGACCGCTAGCAGACGCCCTTTCAGAATCGCGATGGGGTTACCGTGATATTCAAAATTGGCATCACCGACCCAGGTGTGGCCGTAGAAATAGCGCTTTTTTCTTACTTTCGCCCACGCAGAATAAACGCCCAAGGTGATGATGGTCAGAAATAAATTAACGATCCAGATCGCGAAAAAACTACCCGCAGTACCGGTGAAACTGAACGGATGCGATTCGGGTGCGGACGCCGTCACGCCGATTGCGGGTGGCACCGCGTAAGGGTTGCCGGCACCTGGCTGATCTACCTGCAAAGAAACATCCTGCATTGTTGTCCCTGAATTTTCTTTACGGTCAAAGCCGCTTCGAAGTGTTGTGCTTGCCGGTACCGCTGGATAACGTTTTGATTTTTCGGTGTGATTGCCGCTCAAATCGCTTGCCAGCCTGCATCTGCCGCGAAGCGCGCGCCGTGTGTGGCTTCCAGCGTCCTCATCTGGGCCAATAAATGCTCTTTGCCCGCCGCGCGTAAATAATTAATTGGCCCGCCACGATGCGGTGCAAAGCCGGTGCCGAAAATCACCCCTGCGTCGCACAGGTCCGCATCAGCAACAATGCCTTCCCGTACGCAGGCCACCGCTTCATTCACGGCAGGCAAAGTCATGCGCATCCACAGCGGCGCAAGATCGACCGTGCCGGAACCAGCGCCTTTTTGCGGTTTGCCATCAACCCATTTATAAAATCCTTCACCGGTTTTTTTGCCGAGTTTTTTCGCGCAGACCAATTCCTGGATCTTTACAGGTTTTGGCCATCCTGATTTCGCCAGCTCGATACCGACGGCGAGGCCGACATCGAGCCCGACCGTATCAGCCAGTTCGATGGGGCCCATCGGCATGCCGAATTCGCGCGCGGCAGCATCGATTACTTCCATGGGAATGCCTTCTTCTAGCATTACCTGCGCTTCGGCCATATATGGCGTAAGAATGCGATTGACCAGGAAACCAGGCGCGGATTTCACAGGTAAGGGCAATTTGTCGAGTTTTTTCACGAATGCCTGGGCAACCTTCATCACCTCAGCCGACGTCTGCGGGCCTTCAACAATTTCCACCAGCATCATCTGCGCGACAGGGTTGAAAAAATGAATGCCAACGACACGTTCCGGTCGCGTCAAGCCAAGCGACAATTCCTGTAGCGGAATTGACGAGGTGTTGGTGGCAAGAATCGCCGACGCTTTCAATCGTGGCTCAATCTGCGCGTAGAGTTTTTTCTTGATTTCCGCATTCTCGACTATCGCTTCGATGACCAGATCGCAGTGATTGATACCGTCACCTTTTACGTCCGGCAACAATCGATCCATCGCCGCTTGCACCAAATGCGGTTGCTTCAAACGGCGCTTGTAGAGCTCCGCTGCACGCTTGACGGCTGGCGCAATACGAGCGTGGTCGAGATCCTGCAACGTCACCGTAAAGCCTTTCAACGCGCACCACGCGGCGATGTCGCCACCCATCACGCCCGCACCGATCACATGCACATGTTTGACCCTGCTGTCGCCCGCCCCGAACGCCTTCAAGCGATCCTGCAATTTGAAAATGCGAACCAGATTTGCAGCCGTCGGATGATTGAACAAACTGGTCATCGACGATGGATGCGTGACCGGCACATTGCGCGGGTCGCCGCCGAAGTGCTGCCACAAATCGATAATCGCATAGGGCGCGGGATAGTGATCCCTGCTGACTTTGCGGGCGACCTGGTTACGCGACATATTGGCGACAATGCCGCGCACGATCGGCCAGTTGGTGACAGCGTCTCTGAATGCGGGGCGATGTCGCGGCGGGGGATTTTTTAACAGCATTGTGGCGGCGTTCACAAAGTGCCGACGCGGCGTAAGCACATCGCCAAGACCCATTTTTTTTGCCCGCCGGCCGTCGACCGCGCGACCGGTAAGCATCAAATCAAGTGCCTGTCGGGCCCCAATCAGTGTCGGCATTCTTTTGGCACCACCCCAGCCCGGCACAATGCCGATCATCACTTCGGGCAATGCCATTTTTGTCTTGGCGCCATCGTCGATGATGCGGTACTTGCAGGCGAGCGCCAATTCGGTACCGCCGCCCATGCAGAAACCGTGAATCAGTGCGACAGTTGGGAAAGCCAACGCGGCGACCTGATCGAACACCTCGTTACCCAGCCGGGTAAACGTGAATGCCTCCTCCGCAGTCTTGAAAGTGGTAAATTCATCGATGTCAGCACCAGCCGCGAAACCGTTTTCCTTCGCCGAAAGTACCGCCAGACCTTTCGGCTGATCGGCTTGCAAACGGCTACACACCTCCGCAAGTTCATGCAGTGCCTCACTGGAAAAGGTATTGGTGCTCGAATGGGCACGATCAAAAGTGAGCCACGCCAGATTGTCGCGATCAATGTCGAGACGCCAGTGTTTCCAGGTATTCATGCGGTGGACTCCAGGGTGCAGCTACGCAGATTATTGAATACTGTTTTGATTGCGGCGATTACCGAGGCGGTGGGCGACAGCGATGTAATTGTCACGACTCGCGAAGGGGAAACACCAGCATTGGTGGGGTCGTCAGGCCATTTGTTTGCCACGGTGGCCGCCAGTGCTAGGGTTTCACCTGCACGATCCAGCCAAACGGCCGCCATACCGGCGTTCTTTGCACCGACAATATCATTGAGCCAATTGTCCCCGATAAAGACTGCATCCTGCGCGCCTACGCCAACGCGAGCCAATGCAATGGAAAATATCTTCGGGTCCGGCTTGGCGACGCCGACGTCCTCCGAAATCACCACCGTGTCGAAGTAGTGCGCGATATCAAGGGCGCGCAATTTTTCGATTTGCTCGGCAGTGCTGTTGTTGCTAACGATACCAAGACGACAATGAACGCGCAACTCGCTTAGCAATTCCTTTGCGCCGGCGACCAGTTTGCGGTTGATCTGGTGTTGCTCCCGATAGAGGCTTGCCACCTCTTCAGCAGTGGCTATATCAATCTTACGGTCAAAGGCCGAGAACAGCGCCTGCATGCGTGCCACGCGTGCCCGATCCAAGGTGTATTCGCCGGCCAAAAAACGCGCGTGAAAAATTTCCAGAACTTCGGCATGTTTACGCGCGAACGCCTCAAACGCCAAATTGGACGCATGCGCCGCGTGCATGGCGTAAAGTGCCAAGTCGGAAGCGTGCCGGTGGTCGAACAGGGTGTCGTCGAGGTCAAACAAAATGGCGCGGGGCCACTTGTCATCACCATCCGCACCAGCCCTCATCGAGGTCATGTCCGTTTTCATGTGTGCGGCTTTAATCAGCTACGTTCGAGCAGCATCGCGCCGCCCTGTCCGCCGCCGATGCACAGAGAAGCTGCAGCGCGTCTGCCACCGCTGCGCTCCAATATTTTTAACGCGTGCAGCACCACTCGCGCGCCGGAGGCACCAATCGGATGGCCGAGGGCAATCGCGCCACCGTCGACATTGAATTTCGCGCGATCAAATTTGCCGAAAGCGCCCTCGAGCCCGAGTTTTTCTTTGCAGTACGCTGCCGATTCCCACGCCGCCAGGCAGCCCAGCGCCTGCGCCGCAAAAGCCTCATTTATTTCCAGCACATCGAGATCGTTCAATCCCAAACCGTGTCGTTGCAGCATTGGTGTGATGGCATGTACCGGGCCCAGTCCCATTTCTCTGGGGTCGAGTGCGCTCCATTGCGAATCGACGATTGCACCAAGCGGTTTCAAATCGTGCCTGGCGACTGCCGCTTCGGAGGCGAGGATCAGCATCGCCGCACCATCGGTTACCTGCGAGGAATTGCCCGCCGTCACGCTGCCGTAAGTTTTGTCGAATACCGGTCGCAATTTTGCCAGACGCTCTGGCGTGGAATCGGTACGCACACCATCATCATCGCGATAGACGTTACCTTTAGCGTCGATCAGCGCTTCGATCTCGCCAAAATGCCCAGCCTCTTTGGCTGCTAAAACTTTCGCATGAGATTCGGCGGCGAATTCATCCATCATCAAGCGGGTAATGCCAAAGCGCTTGGCGACGATTTCTGCAGTCTGTCCCATCGACAGATTTACGATCGGATCGGTTAGCCCCTTAAGGATGGCGATGACCGGTGCCAGATAGGCCGGTCTAAATTTCAGCGCAACAGTCGCGCGTTGGCCAAGCGATTTTGCGGCGGTCCAGTCCGCCAGCCAATGTACCATCGCCGGCCCGAACAATAGCGGCGCTTGACTCATCGCGTCGGTGCCGCCTGCCAGCACCAGATTTGATTTGCCCGCGAGAATATTCATGCACGCTGAGTCAAGCGCCTGCATGCCGGAGGCACAATTTCGCATTACCGTCCACGCCGGTACTTTGTCGCCGCAGCCCAAGCGCAGTGCCACTACCCGACCGATATTGGCTTCGTCTGCTGACGGCATTGCCGCACCGACGATTACCTCGTCGAAAAAGGTAGGCAGAAATGTCTGCCGTGCCAGTAACGCTCGTCCACAACCGACCGCCAAATCCGCACCAGAGAACGGTCCGGGTTTACTTTTTGCTTTTAGAAATGGGGTGCGCGCGCCATCGACGACATAAACTTTTCCATTCATTCGGCCGCCTCAGCCTGATGCCAGCCCGGCGACACGCTGCGTTCCTGTTTGCCAAAGTGCCGGTCAAAATCATCGACCATGATGACCTCGCGTTGCAGCACACGGGCGCGTTTCCAAAGCGCCAATTCGGTTTCAGAAATAACCGAGAGTTTCATCGCTTCTTCAAATTGCGCGTCTGCGCCATGAGTAGCCAGGCGACCCGCTTTTTGGGCGACGCGCACTTTGGCATCTACAGGTTCAGCCGCAATCACGGCGTGCATCGCAGCCTCTAATTTGCCCATCAGGTCGGCCTCATTCGTCGGCAGGTACATGCCGGCAATCAACCGACTGCGTGCCGCCGACGGCTGGATAAGCAACGCTGCCACTTCATGCCCCATCTGGTCGCTTGGCTGTATCAGTGTGAGACCACGCGGAAATACCAGCCTGCGCAGCACAAACGCAACCGCCCGGTTCGGGAAATTATCGATGATGCCGTCCATGGCGACTTGAATCTTGAACGCGGAATCGTATAGCGCCCAACGCAGGAACGGCAGTTCGTCGGTCTGCCGGCCGCGCTGGTCGTAGAATTTCAGCGCGCACGACGACAGATATAGCAACGACAATACATCGCCCAACCGGGCCGATAATTTCTCTTTGCGTTTAAGCGAGCCGCCGATGACGAACATGCTGACGTCGGCCAGTAGCGCAAAGGCCGTCGAAAAACGCGTCAATTGCTGGTAATACCGCTTGGTGTCATCGCAGGCCGGCGCGGGCAAGCCGCGCGCGCCGGAAATTCCGGTCCACAAAGCCCGCGCAGCATTGGAGAGTGTGAACGCGATGTGGCTCCAGAATGCCTCATCAAATTTCTCGACGGAGTCTTCCTGCGCGGCTTTCATTTCCTTCAACACCCACGGATGGCAGCGGATCGCGCCTTGGCCAAAAATGATGAGCGAGCGCGTAAGGATGTTGGCACCTTCGACCGTGATCGCAATCGGCACCGACTGGTATGCACGACCCAGATAATTATTCGGCCCCATGCAGATTCCCTTGCCACCATGCACATCCATCGCATCGTTCAAAACGCTGCGCATGCGCTCGGTCATGTGATATTTGGAAATTGCCGATAGCACCGAGGGCTTCTCGCCCATGTCGAGCGCGCCGGCGGTCACGGTGCGACAGGCATCCATCAGGTAGGTATAGCCGCCGATGCGCGCCAGCGGTTCTTCGATGCCTTCAAATTTTCCGATCGGCGTTTTAAACTGTTGCCGCACCCGCGCGTACGCACCGGTCGCCATCGACGCAAATTTTCCGGCGGCGATCGACTGCGCAGGCAGAGAAATTGCGCGGCCAGCCGCCAGACACTCCATTAGCATGCGCCAGCCCTGGCCGATCATCGGTTGTCCGCCGATCAGCCAGTTCATTGGAATGAATACGTCTTTGCCGGAGTTCGGGCCGTTCATGAACGCGGCATTGAGCGGGAAATGACGACGACCAATATTCACACCGGGATGCGAAGTGGGAATCAGTGCGCAGGTGATGCCGAGATCGCTTTCGCCGCCGAGTAATTTGTCCGGGTCAACGCACTTAAAGGCCAGACCAAGGATCGTCGCCACAGGACCCAAAGTGATGTATCGCTTTTCCCAGGTGACGCGCAAGCCCAGCGTTTCTCGACCTTCCCACATCTGTTTGCAGACGATCCCAACGTCAGACATGGATGCCGCGTCCGAGCCGGCGTCCGGCGCGGTCAGGGCAAAGCACGGTACTTCCAAACCTTTGGCGAGGCGTGGCAGGTAGTGATTCTTCTGCTCCGGCGTGCCGTAGTGCATCAACAATTCCCCCGGGCCTAATGAATTTGGCACCATCACCGAAACCGCAGCGGTGCCGCTGCGGGTGGAAATTTTCATCACCACTTGCGAGTGCGCATATGCCGAAAATCCCAGGCCCCCATATTCTTTGGGGATGATCATTCCCAGGAATCCCTGGTCTTTAATGAACTGCCAAACGTGCGGCGGCAAGTCGTAAAGTTCGTGCGAAATTTCCCACTCGTTGGCCATCGCGCACAGCCGCTCGGTCGGACCATCGATGAAGGCTTGTTCATCCGCGGTCAGCCTGGGTGCCGGGTAATCAAGTAATTTATTCCAGTCGGGCTTGCCGCTGAAAAGATCGCCATCCCACCAAACGGTGCCAGCATCCAGGGCTTCACGCTCGGTTTGCGACATTTGTGGCAGCAGGTGTTTGTAAATCTTGAAGATCGGCGCAGTCACCAGATTCTGACGCAGTGATTTAAGGTTGCTGATGACGGCGAACGCGATGAATGCGATCCACACCAACCCAGCCGGCAGTCCTGTCAGCACGTCTCCCGCCGCTAGTGCGAGCAGACCGATCCCCACCACCAGCGACCAGACGGCAGCGCTAGCCGCGTGATACGCAAGTACCCATACAACCGAAATGGCGGCAACAACACAAAACAGAATTGTCAGCATGACTGCTCCTCTTAAACTTCGTGAAACAAATAGTGCCCGTCGTCCCCTGCCGGGCTTGAAGCAGCCGGAGAGCGCAGGCCTGCGGCCAAAAAAGGTGCCAGCCGCTTCAACAGCAACTCATCATTGGTTGCTTCTTCTGGTTGCAATTGAGAAATTATTTTCAACATGTCGGCACCCGCCAGCGTGTACGACAATGCACCCATCACAAAATGCAATCGCCAGGAAAGTTCTTCACGCGGGATGCTCGGCAGCGCACGACTAAATGCCGCACGAAAACGCGCGATCATTTCCCGATACTGGCTAGCTAAAAATTCGCGGATAAATGGTGCCGGGTCAGCGTAGGCACGCCCCAGCAGTCGCAGAAAATTTTTGCCGCCTTGCTCTTGGTCACGCGCGAGCTTTAATGCCGGAATAAACATTGCGGCGAGTATTTTCTCGCAAGTTAACGGCATATTGCCGGCAGCGGTCTCGTAGGTCGACAATAATTGCATGCGGTCCTGATTCATCGGATCCAGCCTGCGGGTGAGCACCGCCTGAAACAATTCTTCCTTGGACCCAAAGTGGTAATTCACCGCAGCCAAATTAACCCCCGCTGCGGTGGTGATCAGTCGCAAAGAAGTCGCCTCGAAGCCGTGTTCCATGAAAAGTTCTTCCGCAGCATCGAGTATTTTCGACTTTGTGGCCGTCGGATCGGCCGTTTTTTCGGACGACGAATTGACGCTGCGCGGCCATCGCTGAATTGATCCTGAAGTCATTTATTGTTATCAATCATTGCGTTAACACGAATTCCAAAAATTCAAACGTTCGTTTGAATTGAGCGTATTACTACCTACATAAGGTGTCAATCATTTTCGATGTTGCGGCGCAGCATTCTTTTCTACACAAACGTTGCAACGACCAGGAGGCCGCTAAAATTTCTGGCAGGCGAAAAAAAACCGCCGGCTAATGCCGACGGTTTTGCTGTTGCTTGAAGCCGCGAACCGAACTAAATCTTCTTGATCGTCTCGAGCATCTTGAATGTGGATTTGTTCGCGCCGATGAAAAGACGCTTGAAGTATTTGCTTAAGCATTTGCGCTCCAGCGTGTTGCGACGCGTGCGCTTTTTTTCTCCAGCCATGATGCCCTCTTGAATGTGATTGCGGGTACGAAACAAACTTAATTATAGCCAAAAATAGCGGCTGATGCAGCCATTTTCAGCGGTCAGGCATCTATGCCTGCCCACTGCCCGGAACTATCACAGCGGGTTGATTGAAGATTCAAGGCCGGCGAACTTGGCGGCCGATGCAGGGCTGAACAAGTTCGCCACTAACCTATTTAGACACCGGCACGCTGTAGCGGCGCTTTGAGTGACTCTGACAGGGTATTTAAGCTTTCGGCCAAGTGGGCTTTCGCTTCTTTGCTCATCGGCCGGGAGAGTGCGCCGCGCAGCGCAGATTGCAACTGCACCGCATTTTCACGCTGCAAGCTGCGCGCGTCGGCAGGTGAATTTCCGGATGGAAGCAGCAAGGCACCCGATATGCGCTTGACGTGTTCGCGTTGCAGGTTGCGTCGCAGGGAAGAGATATCACCACCGGTTTTCAGTTCGCTCCAGATTGCGTTCTGCAGGGTATCGTAAACATCCGAGAGCCTCAGCAACTTGGACGGATCCGCCACCTTTTCCTGCGATTCGAGCAGACGCTGCGCTACCCCATCGCTCATCACCACGTCCAGGACTGCCTTCTGCACATTTAATACCCGGGTGGAAATGTTTGGATCAATGGCCGCTGCTGGTCCGTTAAAGTCGAGACGCCGCCCCAGAAAATCCACGCCGATGCGCGAAATAAATTCCGGCTTGAATTTAAAACTGTCAACCTTGAACAGGCCATCGGTAATGAGATTCAGCGCCTCGCGCTGACGGGCAGCCGGTGTCGGCTCGAACACCGGGCGATTGGTACCCGCATGATCACGCAGCACCCTCACGCCTCCAACGTACTTGGCTGCCAGCGGCGCAACCCGCGCCAATTGCATGAACCCTGCATTGAAGCTGCGCGTCAGGCGGTCATAGCTTTCGCCGTCTTTTAATTTCAATGTTTGAAGACGGTCCCACAACTCGCGCGAAAGTTTTATGCGCTTCTTATAATATTCCAGCGGGTCGCCGCCGAGGTCGAACTGATTCACGTCCGGATCCGTGCCACCGAACTGGCTCACCGCCTCTTCATCGGTCGCAAAGGCGAGTAGCGGCTCGGTGGAACGCGCTGCAATCTCGGCCAGCTGATCTTTTTCCTTGGCGGCATCCATTGGTCTATACGCGTATTCGATCGCCCAGTAGTCATAGGGCCCCAACGTAGACATCAAATATTCGGCCTGCTGCTCGCCTTTCGTCGCAAGATTGAATGGCGTGTAGTCCATCACAGATCCAGTGATGCCGTTTTTCCTGGTGAATTCTGCGTCCTGAATTTGCTTCATTGAATAAATTGTGGATGCGCGAAAGTTGTGGCGCAGGCCCAACGTATGGCCGACTTCATGCATGACCACGTCCTTGACATACGCCTGTGCCACCGCCTCGGCTTCGGGGCTGTCCATCTCCATGCCTCGTGCCTCCAGCAGATCCATTGCGAAATGCATTTCAGAGGCGGATTCGTCGCCGTAGTTACAGGCGGGATAATCCTTGTGCGCGGTGAGCGGATTGCCGGTCGTGTAGGCGTTCAATGCGTTGAAGGAGGTCGGTCGACCCAGGTCTTCGGCAACCTGACGGCGCGCACCACGTGCGAAAACATCGGACATGCCGATATCGGCATCCAGAATCTCGCCGGTGCGGGGGTCTTTGTGCGACGGGCCGATTGCGAAACCAACATCGGCCCCGACGAACCAGCGAATCGAGGCATGGCGCGCATCCATGGTATCGAAATTATCCTTTTCGGTCTGTTGTTTGACAATGACTGCATTTTTAAAACCAATTTTTTCATACGCCTTGTTCCATTCCAGCACACCATCGGTCACCGCCTTGCGATATTTGGCCGGAATATTTTTGTCCAGCCAATAAGTGATCGGTTGCTTCGGCTCAGACATGGCGGCCGCTTGATCCTTTTTTTCGAGGCGCCAGCGATTCACGTAATGCACTTTATCCTTGGGTGACAAATCTTCGCTGTAATCAGTACGAGAAGTGACAAAATGGCCCAGGCGATCATCGGCAATGCGGGGTGCCATTTCTGTGTCCGGCAGCTGTGAAAAACTATAATAAAAGCTCACGAATAGACTACGTGGATCGGGTGTTGTGCGCGGCGGTAACGGCATCGGTACCGGACTTGGCGTCAACGGTGGCGCTGATAATCTGGGCACTGCGAAATGCGCTTTAACCTGCACACCGGTGAGCTGGTCGCTATTGTTGACGCGGCTTATACTGGAGTTGCGCACATCCAGCGCAAACGGCATGCGGAATGCCGCCTCCAGCCGGGTGCTATATCCGGGGATGTCGGCAAACAACAGCGAATTGACTTCAACCAACACTGCCTTGCTCTCGCCATGCGGCGCGGATGCGACCGTCGCGCTGGCCATCAGACTATCGGAAAACGCCTCCGCAACGAACTGTGCCTGAGGACTGCCGGACTTGGCAAAGTATTCTGCGTTCTTCGCGATCAACTGGATCTGCATGCCAATTTTTTTAAATATGACAAGCGCTGCGCCGCCCATCTGGCTTCCATAGAGACCACGTTCGCCGATACTTTGCGGAATGTTGTAAGTGAAGAAAAATGGCTTGTCGAACTGGTCCGGTTTGATCGCAAGCCAGACTTTTTCGTCCTTTTCGTAAACGGTGAAAAAACCAGTCGTTTCGTTCGCATCTTTGATCACCGCGTTGAACGGGCGAGGGGCGGGAACCGGGGTGAGCGGCGCGCCGGGAAGCGCGAGTGCGGCAGTTGGCGTTGCACCTGCACTTGGCGTTGCCGGCGGCACCACGCCAGGCGCTTGCGCAATTGCCCCAACGGAAAAGGAAATCAACACACTGGCCGAGAACGTTTTCAATGCAAAAGAATGCGATTGCGACATGTAAATTTTTCCTTGTAAGGGTTGCAGTCTGAAGAAACGCCACTTCTGGCTGGTCGCCCGAGCAGCTTTTCTTGTCAAATTTTTTGGGCAAAGCGTGCCGGCAATATGGTGTTGGTTCGCGTTCAGAATGTGCCGAAGCAGTTACCGGAACGCCAGTCGCGTGAGTTTGCGATGGCGGGCCCCCAGACAGATACCCAACGCATTTTAGCCAAATAATGCCGCAGCGGCGAATAATGGCTAGGGTCAGTACCGACCGTCAAACACACGCAAAAACGGGAGCAACTGCCCCCGTTTTTTCAGAAATTCACTGGCGTTACACAGAAAATGAAGATCCGCAGCCACAAGTGCTGGACGCATTCGGATTCTTGATAACGAATTGTGCGCCTTCAAGTCCTTCGGTGTAATCGATCTCGGCACCGATCAGATATTGGTAACTCATCGGATCAATCAATAAATGCACCCCATTCTTTTCAAGGATAGTGTCATCTTCGTTGGTGATTTCGTCAAACGTAAACCCATATTGCAATCCGGAGCAACCGCCTCCAGTAACGAAAACACGCAGCTTCAAATCGTCGTTACCTTCTTCAACAATCAGCGCCTTGACCTTATCGGCGGCGCTATCGGAAAACAACAGGGGGGAGGGCATCATCGACATATCGTTCATTTTTCATCTCCTTGCAATACGACATATATCAGGGCGCAACGGCACAAATCAATTGCCTACCGCAGGTTTGAACTCTATCACCTTATCCGCCAGCAACCGTGGTTCACCCTCATGCACCATACGACCCATGACAATCGCACCGACATGGATTTCAATGGTTTTGTAGCTCACGTCTCCAGTGACCCGCGCCTTTGGGAGGAGTTCCAGATATTCCTTGGCGCGCACCGGCCCCGCCACGGTACCGTTTACCACCACATGGCCGACGTCGATCTCGCCCTCTATTTTGGCCATTTCGGAAAGCACCAGGGTTCCTGGTTTGTCGCCTACGGCTTTAATATGGCCTTTAACGACACCGTCAATTCTTAATCCACCGGTGAAATGAACGTCGCCGTTAATGGTGGTGCCGGCACCGATCAAGCTGTCGATTGGACTTGCTTTGTTTGATTTGTTGCCAAACATGACGCACTCCTTTTAGAGGTTGATACTTTTCTGACTACGTACTTCATAGCCAGGCAGTGCAAGGACACGAACCTGGATACTCTTTAACTGTGCGCCCGCTGGAATTTTAAACCTGCCGTCCACTTTCTGATAATAGCGGAACTCGATTTCACCGCCTTTGCCGCGCACCTCCGTGTCCGGCGGAAAGCTTAACGCGGTAAGCTGGCTACCCTGCTGAACACGCGCGACAACTTGCACTTTACCCTTGAAATCCTGTTTACGCTGCCCGCCCTGAGTGAGCAACATGCGAAATCGAAACTCATTCGGGAGCGCATCGGCCTCGACTTTGAGGTTGGCAATTGCCATGCCTTCCGGCACGTTTCCAGAGGACATAATGTTGCGCAAGAAAGCCAGGTCTTCCTTGAGGCCCGAACTTTCTTCCTGGATCTGACTCAGGTTTTTTTCCAGTTCGGCCTGTGCCGACTTTTCAACCTTGAGTTGGCCCTCGCGTTCGTTCAGCAGTGTCTTGGCTGAATCGTACTCGCGCTTGAGTCGCTCATTACTCTCAGTCAGTTTGACGATCTGGGCGGTCGCCTCCTCGCGATTGAAGCCGGTTATCTTGTAACTATTGTCAACCAGATACCAAACGACGGCACCGGCGACACCCATCATTACACCGTAACCGCCGTATTTTATATACCAAGGCGTGTGGTTCCTGATAGCTACTTTTCCGGAGCGAATGCCGATCCTGGAACGAATTTTTCGCCACGCGCCGCGAAGTTTCATTTCGCTCAACATAGGAGAAATTGTTCCTTTGGTGTTCGTGAAACCATTAGAATGCAAGCCGCCGAATGGGAAAAAAGCCGCAGAGGCGGCTTTTCCAATTCGAAAGGCATGTTCTGGCTAGCGTTTCGAGAACTGTTTACGACGACGCGCTTTGTGAAAGCCCACTTTCTTGCGTTCCACCTCGCGGGCATCGCGGGTCACCAAACCAGCCTTGGAAAGTTGCGGTTTCAGATTGGCATCGTAATCGATCAATGCACGGGTAATGCCGTGGCGTACCGCACCTGCCTGCCCTGATTCGCCACCGCCAAGTACAGTTACCATGATGTCAAACTTGTCGAGGCTACCGACCAGTTCCAGCGGTTGGCGCACTACCATGCGGCCAGTTTCGCGAGAGAAATACAAATCCAGCGGCTTGTCGTTGACCATGATGTCACCTTTGCCGGGCTTCATGAATACACGCGCGACCGAACTTTTGCGGCGTCCCGTTCCGTAATGATATTTACCGACCATGTTGGCTGTTCCTTAAGGTTGGATCTTGAGTTCTTTGGGTTGCTGGGCAATGTGCGGATGCGCACTGCCCGCATACACTTTCAGCTTCTTGATCATTGCGTAGCCGAGCGGACCTTTTGGCAGCATCCCCTTAACGGCTTTTTCGAGGACGCGCTCTGGATGCTTTTGCTGTAACTTGTTGAAGCTTGTTTCATAAATGCCGCCGGGGTAGCCGGTATGACGGTAATAGGTTTTTTGCTCACCCTTGTTGCCGGTAACGCGCAACTTTTCAACGTTGGTGACAACGATAAAATCGCCGGTATCAACGTGCGGCGTGTATTCGGCTTTATGTTTGCCGCGCAGACGCAGTGCAACGGCGGATGCAAGGCGACCCAGCACTTGATCTGTGGCGTCGACGTGGAGCCAGTCATGAACGACTTCATGCGGCTTGGCAGAAAATGTTTTCATTGCAGTACTCGCTAATTTGATGGTTGCTTAGAGCATTGGGGTAACGCGTGTACCGCCTGGCCGCGTCAGGGACACCGACCGCCTACAACTTGGGTGGCTAACACAACTCGCTTGGTTTTGCTTACTGCACCTGGAATCCACACAACAATTTCATACAAACGGTTGCGTTGGTACATAAAACAAATATGGTCGACAAACGCATTTCACAAGCCAAGCAAACGGGGGGTACTTGGCTGACCCGAAATTATAGTAAATTCAAGGACTCGCTGTCAAATTTGGTTCGCTATCCAGCGCGCCCCTAGCGCTGTCTTCACCACTAATCAACCCGATTCCACCTGGCTTGCGGTAGTTACTGCCATAAGTGTGAAATTTGAGGAAAAACATGAAAGCACGTATTAAATGGGTGGAAAACGTTACTTTTTTGGGCGAAACCGAGAGTGGGCACGCGTTAATAATGGATGGCGCCCCGGAGGCAGGTGGTCGCAACTTGGGCCCGCGTCCGATGGAGACGGTACTTATCGGCACGGGCGCGTGCAGCGCTTTTGACGTCATCCTGATTTTGAAAAAAAGCCGGGAGGCTGTGACCGATTGTGTTGTCGAATTGTCAGCGGAGCGGGCGGCTTCCGATCCGAAGGTATTTACCAGCATCCATTTTCACTACATTGTTACTGGCACGGGTCTGAATTCAGGCAAGATCGAACGCGCAATAAAACTTTCCGCAGACACTTATTGTTCAGCGACTGCCATGCTCGCCAAAACAGCCCATGTCACTCACGACTTCGAAATTGTCGAGAATTAACTGTTCACAACGGCTTAAGCCGTCACGCCGCCGCGGTGCGGCACCTGGCTAAAGTCAGCACCAATAACTCGTGGCCGTCATCACCTTTGAGAACGCCCGCATGGCACCCGGCAGCGGGATCGGCAACGGTGCTCCACCATGCTCCAATCCTGTCTGGCCGTGACGCACTTCATCGGCCCGCATTGCCTCCAGTATTGCCCGGCTGGCAAGATCGGCTGGCGGCAAGCGATTCAGGTGATCCGCCAAATGCGCTTCTACTTGGCGCTCGGTTTCCACCAAAAAACCCAAGCTCCATCTGTCACCCATCAACGCGGAGGCAACGCCGAGACTAAATGCGCCGGCATAAAAAAGCGGATTTAATCTACTAGTAGTACCGCCCAAGCTATCCAGTCTCGCTTCACACCACGCCAGATGATCGCGCTCTTCGCGCGCAGCATGTAAAAGCACACTGCGCGTTTCTGGCGTCCGCGCAAACAGCGCCTGCCCCTGATACAAAGCTTGCGCGCACACTTCGCCCGTATGATTGACCCGCATCAGACGTGCTGCTTCGCTGCTGCTATGCGTGTGTATTGGCATTGCAGCAACGGAAGAATCGGCAGCATCCGATGAGACTGGCAGGGGACGATTTGCATGCGCAGGCGCAAACAAGACGCGAAGCCCAGTATCGATTTCGCCAATAATTCGATCAATTAAATTCATAAATGGATTATAGAAACAAAACGGGCACCCGAAGGTGCCCGCTTGTAAAAATGTTGCAAGACTTGAATCGATTTGCTTTTGCCTAGAAGAAATGGCGCAAACCGACACCGAAGCCTTTTGGATCGCTACCCGGGCCAGACACGATCGTCGCGGTACCGGTACCGTTAAATGAGAATTTAGCGGCATAGTTGTTCACGATGCTGGTGTAGACAGCGACAAAGCTGGTGCGTTTCGAGAAGTTATAGTAATAACCGACCGATGCCATCTTGCCTATCGGCTGCACGGCACCATTGGCCAGACCATCCTTGGACTTTCCGTACAGTCCAAAAATGCTATGGTTACCGACATCGTACTGGCCGGTTACCAAGCCGACTTTTTGATTGGTGGTGCCATTGCGGTCAAATCTCTGGTACGTCGCACCCACTTTGAACGGGCCGAACTTCACGGTACCGACCAACTCGTGGCCCTTTTCCTTGGCCCCGGCTGTAATGGTGTTATTAACCTGATCTTTATGCACTTCGTAAGCGTACGCGAGCGTAACCGGACCACCAGCATACTGCGCGTTCAAACCGAGTGTAGTAGGGTTGGCAGTTGCGGTTTTGCCTTGATTGGGTGAATACAGGAAACGCCCCGTAAAACCGTTGATATTTGGTGTCCAGTACTGAACAGAATTGTCCTGCCGGCGGTTGAATGGATTAAGACCGCCAATTGCTGCAGTTCCCAACAGTGCTGTTGGATCGGCCAAGGTCAATTGACCCGTTGGATCATTGAGCAACGCGGCAGTTTTAAATGGGGTATCCCAACGACCGATCAGGATGCTGCCAAAGCCACCCTGTAGCCCTACGGCGCTGTTGCGGCTGGCAAACGTACCGCCACCGGTATTGAGCAATACCGCAGATTCAACCTGAAAAAATGCCTTCAGTCCGCCGCCCAAGTCTTCGGTACCACGGACGCCGATGTGCGAGTTTCCGTCTTGAACCACGCCGCGCCGGCTAATCGGCTGTGTATCCACCCCACCCGGAACGCCGCTACCATTGGCGTTGACGGTATTGAGGGTCGCGTATATCCGACCGTAAAGCGTTACGGGATTAGCAGTTTGCGCCATAACTGCCGGAGCAAGCGTGACGCCTGCGACTGCGAGAGCGATTAATTTCTTGTTCATCAAAAATCTCCTTGGGGTTAAGTTGATGCTTTCTAATTCTTCACAATAAACAAATCTGATGGGGCCGAACATGCTACTGCGCGCGCACCTTGCAGGCAAACACCCGCGTAACAACTTCTCCCACAATCGTCATGCCAGAATCTTTTGAGAAGCTGGCGTCATATTGCCAAATTTGGCGCCCTTGCTCAAGTGAACACAGTGAAATTTGCCACACTTAAGGCACCCTGTTGCATTTGCGCAACATAGACAATTAAAACGGCCACGGTGCCCACATGGTCCCTGTCTGGTCACCACAGCCTGTCTGAAAACAACGCAGCTAACGCAACGCCCGGTTCGACAGACTGCATTAATGCGCCTCCAATGAGGTAGGCGCTTACTCCAAACGCGGACATTTCCGCCACAATTGCCGCGTTGGAAATGCCGCTTTCCGTGACCAAAATTCTATCGGGGGGGACGTGGCGCATCAAACGGATTGTGGTTTGAATATCTGTCGTAAAACGGGTTAGATCACGGTTATTGACCCCAATTAGACGGGTTTTAAGCATTAATGCCTGTTGAATTTCGGTTTCGTGGTGTGATTCAGCAAGTACCGCCAAACCAAGCGACTGCGCCAGCAATTCCCATTCGACGAATTGCGCAATTGGCGCCGCACCCATGATAAATAACACCGCGTCAGCCCCTATCGCACGTGCTTCAAAGATTTGGTACGGATCAACAATAAAATCTTTGCGAAGAACCGGCAAACTGGTGGCGTTTCGCGCGTCGATCAAATGTTCGTCGGAGCCCTGAAAGTAATTCTTGTCGGTAAGCACCGACAGGCAGGCCGCACCGTGCGCCTCGTAACTCTGCGCGAATCGGGCCGGATCAAACTTAGACGCCGCACCCGCCAAACCAGCGCGAAATACCCCGGCGCTAGGGCTCGCTTGCTTGATTTCTGCAATGACGGCTGGCTTGCCCGCCGCGCGCTTGGCGCGAATCGCGCCGACAAAATCACGTGGCACCGGCCCACCGGTGGCGAGCGCTTCAATTTCCGCCTGCGGCAATCTGGCCTTGGCCGCCGCGACTTCACCACGCTTGGTGGCAAGAATTTTATGCAGGATATCCGACATGCCTCGCCCGTTCCGCGAATGTATTCTCGGAGAAACTAAAGGCTGGAAGTGAATTTTACAAGTGCGTCCAATTTAGCCCGCGCCATTCCCGATTCAATCATTTCGCGCGCTTTGGTCACCCCGCCCCACAAATCATTTGCAATACCGGCAACATAAATCGCCGCGCCCGCGTTAAGCATCACGATATCCTTGGCAGGACCGTGCTGATTGTCCAGCACCGCAAGCAACATTTGTTTTGATGATTCTTTATCTTTCACCTTGATCGATTCAATGGACGCGGTGTCGAGCCCAAATTGTTTGGGTTCAATTTTGAATTCGGTGACAAACCCGTGTTTCAGTTCTGCTATTAGCGTCGGGCCACCCAATGTGATTTCGTCGAGCCCATCTTCACCATGCACCACCATCACATGTTTTGAACCAAGCTCTTTCAGCACCCGCGCCTGGATCCCCACCAAATCGCTATGAAACACACCCATCACCTGATTTGGCGCGCCGGCCGGGTTGGTCAGGGGTCCAAGAATGTTCAGGATGGTGCGCATACCCAATTCTTTTCTGATCGGTGCCGCGTGTTTCATCGCCGGGTGATAGTCGGGAGCAAACATAAAACCCAGCCCAACCTGTTTGATAGATTCCGCCACCTGCGCTGCAGTCAGGTTTACATTTACCCCCAACGCTTCCATAACGTCGGCGCTGCCTGACCGGGAGGAGACCGACCGTCCGCCATGCTTGGCCACGCGAGCCCCGGCCGCGGCAGCCACGAACGCGGCGGCCGTGGAAATGTTGAAGGTATGGGCCTTGTCGCCCCCCGTGCCACAGGTGTCGACCAGATTCGGCATTCCAGCTACATCGACCTTGGTCGCAAATTCACGCATTACTTTCGCAGCAGCCGCAATCTCGGAGACCGTTTCGGTTTTCACGTGCAGTCCCATGAGAATCGCGGACAGTTGCACCGGCGTGACCTTGCCTTCCATAACCTGCCGAAATAACTCGACCATTTCATCAAAGAAAATCTCCCGTTTATCGGAAAGTCGACTAATGGCTTCCTGCGCTGTAAACATGTTCAAACCTTCATCCCTATAAAATTTTTGAATAACGCGTGCCCGTGTTCGGTCATGATGGATTCAGGGTGAAATTGCACACCCTCAACGGCAAGCGTCTTGTGCCGAACCGCCATGATTTCGCCGTCGTCAGTCCACGCCGTCACCTCAAGACAAGCCGGACAAGTTTCTCTCTCTATAACCAGCGAGTGATAACGGGTAATCCGGAATGGCGATGGCAAGTCGGCAAAGACACCCGCACCGGTGTGCGTCATTTGCGAGGTCTTGCCGTGCATCAACGTTTTCGCGTGCACCACCCTGCCGCCAAACGCCTGGCCTACGCTTTGGTGGCCCAGGCATACGCCGAGAATTGGAATTCTTCCCGCAAATTTTTCAACGGCAGACACCGAAATACCGGCCTCTGCCGGCGAACAGGGTCCGGGGGAAATTACTATTCGTTGCGGCGCGAGGCGCTCAATATCGTCAAGCGAAATTTCATCGTTTCGCTTCACCAAAACGTCCTCACCCAGTTCGCCAAAGTATTGGACCAGATTGAAGGTAAAGCTATCGTAGTTATCGATCATCAGCAACATATCAAATCTGTCTCACTGAGGTCATTTACTGAAATTGCGTTATTCACCATTTGTACCCCGTTTGAATACCGCTTTGCCAATTTTTTACCGGGCCCGATTGGTGCTTTTGCGAGATTGAATCGCAGACTTCGGCGTCTTTACAGGGACTAGCCAATTAGTCTTTGCCAGTGCCGACGGCAGGAAAGTGTGAGGACGCATGACTTGAACACGTCGTTATTATTGCATCGTTCCAATGCGCCGCCCATGGCAGTTCGCCAGGCGGAAGGTATTTACTAGTGTGGTTGGCGATTCGAGCCGCCCGGCGCGGCCGATTGCCTGCGCTCCCAAGCCATTAACGCCGGGACATGGCGGCATGAAAAAACGCGCCGTCGGCTGTCGAAAATATAATCCCTGGTCGCGCCCTGCAGGAGTGCTACTCGGCCCAATAATTTTTGCGTTTGCAGTCCCGAACCCACCGCCCATCCAAACCGCTCACGGTCCCAGACGTAATTTAGCCAGATTAATTTGGCTTTTTTTAAGTAAGCAGAGTTTGCGGTTTGCCTCTTGCTCAAAAAATCCGGCCTGTAAATCTGCAATTGTTCGTACAGCGCAAAACTTTGTGCTTTGCATCCAGATTTGATTTTCGTCTCATTAACTACGAAATACGCATCAAATTGAATTTATTAAGCCTCGCGCTGTTGAAACACCTGAAGTGTCGGAAACTTTTACAGTTGGCACATGTTGGATAAATTTGCACATCAAAATTAGCGCTAACATCATGATTATATGAAATTTTATTTTTATGGCATATTTAGTGCATAAGTATGCTCATGCCTTATATCTAGTGCAAAGGTAATAAGTCAAAGTCAGGCAGCAATTGGTCTACGCAATGACTTTAAACGTTAGCACATTTTTGAAAAAGTGTTGAAAATTGGAGTCCATATGAAATTAAAAGCTATTTTTTCCGCATTAGTCTGCGTGGGATCAATTGTTGTCAGTCAGGCCGCATTCTCTTCCGCTATTGCCGTTACCTATAACAACTCTGCAAACTTCGGCAGCGGGGGAGTTGGCTACGCAAGCGGTCAGATCGTGCCCAATCCTAATTCGACGACAAACACTGCGGGCGTAGGGGTCGGCGGAGACAACTTCACGACCGCCAACACAAGCTATAACTTCTCTAGAACTGGCAACTTCAACGCGTGGTGCGTGGACATTTACCATTGGTTGGCGGGTGGTACCGTTAACTACACTATCAGCACCGGCAGCGACCTCGCCACCGATTTGAATATTCTCCGCCCAGCCATTTCATCTGGAGCAACTGGAACCGCCAGAGTGAGTGATCTGGTGACACTGGCGAACGAAGTCTACGGCGGTGTTAATACCACGGCCACCTCAGCAGCATTTCAATTGGCCGTTTGGGCGATCACTTTCGGCAATGCATCATCGACGGGTACCTACCAAATCGATACGACGAACCCCGGCTTCCGGGTGGATGGGACAACTTTTAGTCAATCCTACGTAGGCCAAGCAAACACGTGGTTAGCGAATTTGAGCGCAAATGCCAGCAATAGCAGTAATGGCCACTATTCACTCACGTACTTAAATGACGCTGCGTTTGGGGAAAACACCCAAGACCTGATTGTATTTACCAGAAGTCCTCCCGGTTCTGGCGGAGGCTTCGGGAATGCCCCCGTGCCTGAGCCAGCCACACTTAGCTTGCTCGGCATCGGCTTGATCGGTTTGGGCTTTGCCCGGAGAAAATCGGCGCAGTCCTCACACGCTTAGCAAGCCCTTCATTTAAAAAAGCCGTTCAGCTACCAGGCTGAACGGCTTTTTTTTCAGTGGCGTCAGTGGGTAGCGGTCGTGCTGTTCATAGCAGAGTTGTGCCGAATTGCAGCATCCTCATGACGCGTTGGTGTCTATTCCAAGCGAAACCATTTCGGCAGCGCGCAACAAGGCGCGCGCCTTATTTTCTGTTTCCTGCCATTCAAATTCCGCGATTGAATCAGCAACGATGCCCGCTGCTGCCTGAACATAGAGCGTGCCGTCTTTCACCACGCCGGTACGAATCGCAATTGCCAAATCCATATTGCCATTGAAGCCAAGATAACCGGCGGCGCCTGCATAAATGCCGCGTTTACTTGGCTCCAGTTGATCAATGATTTCCATCGCCCGCACTTTTGGCGTGCCGGCAACGGTGCCCGCCGGAAAAGTCGCGCGCAGCAGATCAATGGGACCCACGGCGTCGCGAATTTCGCCATCGACATTCGATACCAGATGCATCACGTGCGAGTAACGCTCGACCACCATTTGTTCGGTCACCTTTACAGTGCCGGTTTTCGCAATACGGCCGAGATCGTTGCGGCCCAGGTCGATCAGCATCAAATGCTCGGCCAGTTCCTTGGGATCGCTCTTCAATTCCATTTCGAGTGCCAGATCGCGCGCCGGCGTGTCGCCGCGTTTGCGGGTGCCCGCAATCGGCCTTACGGTCACTTTGCTGCCTTCCTGACGCACCAGAATTTCAGGCGATGCACCGACGATATGAAAATCGCCCATGTCGAAATAAAACATGTACGGCGAGGGGTTGATGGAACGCAGCGCCCGGTAAAGATTGACCGGTGGCGCATCGAACGACTGCGAAATGCGTTGCGAAATCTGCACCTGCATGATGTCGCCATCGACAATATATTGCTTACACTTCGCAACAGCCTTCAAAAACGCATCCTTGCCAATCTCCGATACCGGTTCGCACGCCACTGCGCCCGGCACGTAAACAGGCAACGGCGCGTGTTGGCGCAAACCCAGACGCAGCTCGGTTAATCGGCGTTGCGCATTTTTATACGCATTCGCCTTTGCAGGATCGGCGTACACAATTAAATGCAGTTTGCCGGAAAGATTGTCGACCACGGCAAGCTCGTCGGACAGCATCAACAAAATATCGGGCGTACCAAGCACATCTTTTTTCAGCGCGTGCTCATCCAGCTCGAGCTTGGTTTCGATATAGCGCACCGTGTCGTAACCAAAATAACCCGCCAACCCGCCCGCAAATCGCAGTGCGCCTTCAATCGGCGCGGCGTTAAAACGCTTGCGATATTTTTCGACAAACTGCAGCGGATCTTTGACAAAAACGTGCTCCAGTGTTTCGGTTTGGCCGCCCGTCCTGGACCGCACAATGGCGCATTCCTTGCCCTTCACGCGAAGCCATTCGTGGGCCGGCAGACCGATGATCGAATAACGTCCGAACCGCTCACCGCCGATTACGGATTCGAGCAAATAAGAGAATGGTTTGTTGGCAAGCTTCAGATAAATCGACAGCGGCGTATCGAGATCCGCGAAAGTCTCAAGCGTGACGGGGATTCGGTTAAAGCCCTGCGCAGCGAGCGCCGCGAATTGATGTTCGTTCATGATTTTTCAGCGAAGGTGGTGGTGGACAGCGGGACAGCACACGGCAGCTAACTACTTAGCGCCAGTTCTGCCTTCGCCACGCGCAAACCTGTGTGCTGAAAGTCATGTAAGTTAGAAATGATTATTGCGGCAGCATCAGCTTAACAAATTTTAGCGCCGAAGGAACATCGTCAATAAAAGCATCGCAGTCCAGCCCGCGTAACTCCTGGCCCTCGTTGTATCCATAGGGGACAATGAACACCGGGCAACCCGCCGCACGCGCCGCTTCGGCGTCATTCACCGAATCGCCGATCAGCAGCAGTTCGGCGGGGTTACAGCCGAAAAATTGGGCCGCGTGTTGCAGCGGCAGTGGGTGCGGTTTTTTTTCCGGCAGAGAATCGCCGGACAGTGTAAGTTCAAAGTAGCGATCAAGACCGGTTTTTTCCAATAGCGGCAAGGTGAATTTTTGCGCCTTGTTGGTGACGCATCCCAACCGGAAACCCTGTTCCCTCAATGCATCCAGTCCCTCAACCACGCCTGGAAAGGGGCGGGAAGTGTCGCCAAAACATTTTTCGTATTGCCGCTCAAAATTGGCCACTGCCACTTTTAGCGCCGTCGGACCGACGTTACCCACCGCGTCTCTTAGCGCCTTGGCGACAAGATTGGCAATCCCTTTGCCGACGTAGGTCTTGATGATGGCGGTATCTAGCGGCGCAAAGCCAAACGAAGCCCGCATCATATTAACCGCAGTCGCGATGTCTCCAACGGTTCCCAGCAAAGTGCCATCCAGATCGAGCAGCACCGCTTTGAGCGAAATGGGGAAAGTGAATTTTGGTTTCGCCCGCAACTTTGGCTTTTTGGCAACGAGCCCGGCTTCTGCAGGAGCATCGAGCTGCGAGCCAATACCGACGGCGCTTTCCACGGCAATGCCGCCAGCGTCCGCTCCAGTGCTAGTGTTTAAGGCCCCCACTTGCGCAGTCACTGGCCAACCTTCGCCAATTCGCGGCGCATCGCGGAAATGGTTGCCACATAATCCGCCTGCCCGAAAATCGCCGAGCCGGCAACAAACGTGTCGGCACCGGCCCGCGCGATGTCGGCAATATTTTCCGCTTTAACACCGCCGTCGACTTCCAGCCAGATTTCGCGCCCCGAACGAAGAACTTCAGCGGCGATGCGCTGTTTCGCCTGTGCTAACTTTCTTAGAGCGGCGGGAATGAATTGTTGCCCGCCAAAGCCGGGGTTAACCGACATGATGAGAATCAAGTCCACTTTGTCCATCACATAGTCGAGATGGCATAGCGGGGTCGCGGGGTTGAACACCAGCCCGGCTTTGCAGCCCAATTCCCGAATCAGTCCCAGCGTGCGATCAATGTGGTCGGAAGCCTCGGGATGAAAACTAATGATGTCGGCCCCTGCTTTGGCAAAATCGGGCACGATTCGATCCACCGGGGCAACCATCAGGTGTACGTCGATAGGTACTTTGCTGCCATCGCGCTTTTTGCTGTGCGGCCGCAGTGCCTCACATACCATCGGCCCAATGGTGAGATTTGGCACGAAATGATTGTCCATCACGTCGAAATGAATCACGTCGGCACCCGCGGCAATAACAGCGCGCACCTCTTCACCGAGTCGGGCGAAATCAGCGGAAAGGATTGAGGGCGCCAGGCGATAAGTCATGAAAATACTTTCGGGATTTCAAAGAAGCCTGCGAACCAGACCATGCCGATTTATTCAAAGGCTCACTCTCATTTTAGCGTGTTAGCATTGATTTATGAGTGAGCCAAAAAAATACGCCATCGACGTCACCGCACAGGCGTTTTTTCTTCCTGAACAGTCAGATGAAGAGAATGACCAGTATGTTTTCGCCTATGCGATTCGCATTTTCAACACCGGTCAGGTGGCGGCCAAAGTGGTTAGCCGGCACTGGATCATCACCGATGCAGACAACCAGGTTCAGGAAGTACGCGGCATGGGGGTGGTTGGCGAGCAACCGACGATCAAGCCCGGCGCGTCCTATGAATACACATCCGGTTCGTCACTGGGCACGATGGTCGGCACGATGCGAGGTACCTACCAGATGATCGCTGAAGACGGCACCCGGTTCGACGCGTTGATTCCGGAATTTACGTTGTCGGTTCCACGCGTGCTGCACTAGGGTTTGTTGGCGCTGCCCGCGTCTTCGTCGCCAATTTCGGGCGGCGCTGGTTTTGGTTTCTTTTTCGCAGGGAACGTCCACCATACGATAAACACTGCCAACGCGAACGCGAGAAACACCTGCGCAAATACCCAGCCCATCTGAACCTCCAAAATTTAACGTTGCAAGACGTTGCAACGTGATGCGGCCTTCGGCGGCGTGCAAAGCACTTGATATACTCGCCGCACCATGAGAGAAACCCCGATTTCCCCGCTTCGCCGACTTAATTTCAGCCTCCTGTATTTTCGCATTTCCATCGTGTTGGCGGGCGCAAACTTTCTGGCAGGTTGTGCGGGTGCGCCGCCGCCAATGCCAGTGGCAACATGCCCGGCGTGCGCGACCTGCACCGTCTGTACGGCTGCCGTCGCAACCATTCCGGCACCGGCGATAGTCGAGCCCACGCCAATAACACCTTCCGTGGCCGAACCCGCGCGCGGCCGACTCGAACCCGCCGCATGGGATGCGTTGACCAGCTGGGAAACAGACGATCCCACCGATGCACTCGCGGCGTTTTTGCAGGGTTGTGCGCTGTTGTCCAGCCGACCAGAATGGAGCGCAGTCTGTGCTGCCGGTGCAACGGTCCCTGCCAAAACCCGGCCGGACAATATTCGTCGCTATTTTCGCGACCACTTTAATCCGTTCAGCGTGGTCAACGCCGACGAATCCCAGATTGGGCTGGTGACCGGATATTACGCGCCACTGTTGCGCGGTTCGCGTATTCGCACCGAAACTTTCAAGTATCCGATCTACGCGCAACCACAAGATCTGGTGTCGGTCGAGCTAAGCGACGTTTACCCGGATTTAAAATTCAAACGGCTGCGTGGCCGCATTGTCGGCAACAAATTGCTGCCGTATTTTGAACGCGCCGAAATCGAATCTGCCAGTGAGCCGCTGAAGGGCCTGGAACTGGCATGGGTGGACGACGCGGTGGAATTATTTTTCCTGGCCATACAAGGTTCAGGGCAAATTGTGCTGTCCGACGGCACCCGCATGCGCGTTGGCTATGCGGAGCAGAACGGTCATCCGTTTCGTTCGCTGGCCGGCGCCCTGATCCGCAGGGGCCAAATCAAGGCAGAGCGGGCCTCCATGCAAGGTATCAAGGAATGGGCACGCCGCAATCCGGCAAAAATCCAGCAGTTCATGAACTTTAATCCCAGCTATGTTTTCTTCAAGGAATTGCCGGGTGATGCGAGCGGTCCGATCGGCACGCTCGGTGTGCCACTGACCAGCGAGCGCAGTATCGCCGTAGATCAGCGCGTGGTGCCGTTGGGAGTGCCGGTTTATCTGGCCACCACTTTTCCCAATTCCAAACAAGCACTCAACCGGCTGATGGTGGCGCAGGATACGGGCGGCGCCATTAACGGCGCAGTACGGGCAGATTTTTACTGGGGATTTGGTGACGACGCCGGCGCGCTGGCGGGCAGGATGAAGCAATCAGGCCGCATGTGGGTGCTGCTGCCCAAAGGCTATAACCCCAATGCTATTCAAAATCCCGATGCCCTCACGCCTGCTCCCCTGACCTTGACACCCAAGCTGCCCTAGTCTGCCGGCCTTGCCGGTTTTATTTAGCAGATCCCGCAACAGGCACCGCTTTGGCCGCCACCAGCTTGGCTTCAATGCGCTCTTTCGGCAGCGCACCGGAGATACGTTCGCCGTCTTCAAAAAAAGTGGTCGGCGTACCGGTGATGTTCATTTTCCGGCCGAGCGCCAGCAACTGGTTAACCGGCGTTTCACAAGTTCCCTTCGCGGTCGGCGCTTTTTCGCGCAGCATTTGATCCTGCCAGGCTTTCAAGCGATCGGGCGAACACCAGATCGATTTCGATTTTTCAATCGAATCTGCGGCCAGGATCGGATAGGTAAAAATATAGGCGGTGATGTTATTGGTGGTATTCACATCCTGCTCAAAGCGTTTGCAATAGCCACAGTTGGGATCTGCAAAAATCGCCATGCGGCGGCTGCCGTCGCCGCGCACCAGCTTGATCGCCTGGTCAAATGGCAGATCGTTAAAATTTATGACATTGAGTTTTTGCAGTCGCGCTTCACTGATATTGATCCGCGTCTGGGCATCGACCAAAGTCCCGAGCAATAAAAAAGTCACCTTTTCATCGGTATAAAAAATTTCACCCCCGGCGAACACTTCAAACAAATTGCCATAGGACGTTTTGGTGATGCGGTCGGCCTTTACTTCGGGATATTTTTTCGCCAGCTCCTGCTTGAGCGAATCCTGGGCAAAAACGGAAACGGCAAACGCAGTTAGCGCGAACAGGACCAGACTATTGATGAACTTCACGGATAATTCCTTGGGTTTAATTTGGATTGGAGGCGCCGCAGCAGTGTTGGTTCCCGTTGCGCCTGCATACCGACGCCACATTTTAGCGGATCGCATAGCCGATTAACGCCGCCTTGGCCTGTGGCAAAGCATTGACTACTGTAAGGCCTTTGTTACGCACCCATCCGGCAGTTTTGGAATCACTTAGGTACAGCGCCCGCAGCTTGTCAGTGACTTCGCTCAAAGCCAGGGTCGCTTCACTTCGGGCGCGTTCATATTTGCGCAACACCAGCATATCGCCTATCGCGGAAAATTTGGAGCGCTGGCGCAATAACGCAAACAAGGTGCGCGCATCGGCGAATCCCAGATTCACACCCTGGCCCGCGAGCGGATGGACCGCATGGGCGGCGTCGCCCATCAATGCCAAACCCGGCTCGCACCAGTGTTGGGCGATGACGCGGGCGAGCGGGAAACGCGCCATTGCAGAAGACAGCGTGAGTCGGCCCAGCGCATGGCGGCCTGCAGCGGCGACCGCGCTGCAAAATTGATTATCGGTTAATGCCTGCAACGTTGCTGATTTCGCTTTTGTTACCGACCAAACAACCGAAATCTGATTGTGCGGAAGCGGTAAATACGCCAGCACCGCATCATTGGAAAACCACTGTCGGGCGACGTCGCCGTGCGCAAATTCAGTCTGGAAATTGGCGACGATGCCGTCGCTTTCATAATTCTTTGTTGAAGCGCCAATACCGGCCCATTGGCGAATCTGCGAGTGGCTGCCGTCGGCGCCAATCAGCAAATCGGCAGGCAAAATACTGCCGTCGGCAAATTCCAATTCGCGACGATGGCGCTCCCCAACGGCCGCCGTGTGCATTGCCTTTAATGTTGCGCCACGCAGCATGCAAATGTTGTCGTGACGGCTGACCGCCTGCTCCAGCGCGAACATCAGTGCCGCGTGTTCGATGATGGTGGCAAGCGGCTGTCCCTGCGCCAGATCGAGATGGCTTTCCCCATCATCACCCCACACCTGCATGGCACGCACTTTGGACGATCGCTCCGAGGCCGGCGACGCGCCAAGCTGGTCCAGAAAATCGATTGACGCGGGCGACAGTGCATAGACGCGGTGATCGAAGGTCGCCGGCGCAACCGGTGCCGTGGCCACCGCGGTGCTGCGTTCAACGACCGAAACTTCAACGTCTGACAGGCGCGACGCGGCCAATGCAAATGCCAGGCCGACCGGCCCGCCGCCAACAATTACGATGCGCGCACTCATTTCGGCATGCCAAACAACATGCGCCTGGCCAGCGCCCGCCGCGCGAACGGCAGCATGTCGACCGCAGTTAGTGCCAGCCCGCGCGCAACTCTTACCGCAAGATGGTCGTTTGAAAACGCACCCACCAAAAAATCGGTGAAACCCACACTGCGTTCCACGTCGGTATTCCGCGCCAGTCGATACTTCCTCAACGCGTCGGCGTAAACGGCGCTGCCGATTCGTTCGCGTTTTGCATCTGCCAGCAGGCGCGCCAGATCATTAGCATCGCGCAGCCCCAGATTGAAGCCCTGTCCCGCGACGGGATGCAAGGCCTGCGCCGCGTTACCGATCACGGCAATATTGCCAGTGACACGGGATGACACAGTACGCAATCGCAGCGGATAACTGCGGCGACCGGCGATGCGTGTGAATTGACCGGCGCGATGGCCGAAATGCTGCTGGAACGCATTCAGGAAACTATCATCATCCAATGTCTTCAGTTCCTCTATGCGTGCAGGTGACGACACCCACACCATCGAGTAATTTTTAGGGCCGCCGTGCGGTAACAATGCCGCAGGGCCCTCAGGCGTGAAGCGCTCGTATGCGGTGCCGCGATGCGGCGTGTCGGTTTCGATATGTCCCAGCAACGCCGACTGGCCATAGTCTTTCTCATTGATGGCAATGGCCGGGACTTTGTCAAGATTTGCGCCGCCATCAGCCAGTACCACTACTGCAGCTTTGCAAACATGCTCGTCACCAGCTTGCGTGAATCGGATATCGATGTGGTCGCCGGTTTCCTCAAACGCCGAGACCGCGGCCCCGCGCCGTACCACAATTTGTTGCGCGTCGAGCGCCGCATCCAGCGCCGCCTGCAAGTCTGCATACGACAACACATAACCGAGCGCAGGCACCCTGCCGTCTTCACGCGTAATCAACGTGCGTCCAAAACCGCCTTTGTGTGAGGTGTGGATAGCCTGTATTTCGGTTGCATTCAAACCCGCGTGCCACGCGTTCGCGGCATCGAGAATATCGCGGCTGCCGTGCGAGAGAGCGAGCGAACGCGTTTCGCGCGATGGGCCC
>JAYVKG010000166.1:0-21447 GCA_043768625.1 Betaproteobacteria bacterium | reverse complement strand
TTTATCTTGGACTTGCCGCAAGCGTCGTTGAGTCAGATTATTCATTGACTTTCCCTTGGGCTGGTACTGGCGAACGACACCGACAGTGTTCTCGCCAGTGCCCCGTTGGTTGGGTTGGTTGGCATCGCAGGCAAAGGCGTAATCAGGCAAGACATCACCAAGAGCGGTGAATTCCGTGCCACGATCACTGGCGACGCTCTTGAAAGGCAGCCCGCGATCATGCAGGTCGCGCTTGATCAGGCGCGCCGTCAAGTTGGTATCGACGCGCGGCAGCAAGCGCAACACCACATACAGGCTTTGCCGCTCGACCGACACAATGATGCGCTTGACGTCGCCGCGCTTGCCGACGGCAGTATCGGTCTCCCAGTGGCCAATCTCGATACGATCCCGTACCTCCTTGGCTCGCTCGTGGATCGACTTGGCGCTTCCCTGCCAGGGACGCCGGGCCGGTCGCTTGAGATGACGGCGTAACTGGTGTTGGCGTAGTTGATCCTGCCAGCCTTGACGCCTGACCAAGTTGTAGATCGCCTGCGTGCAGATCGGCGATTGTCCCAGCAAGGCTCGCCGCCCGCTGATCTGCTCGGGTGACCAGTCCTGATCGAGCCGGGCTTTCACCTGCCGTATCACCGTCGTCGATGTGGTCACGCTGTTGGCGGCGCTGTGCTGACTGGCAAGATCCCGGTGCTGCTGGGCACGCTCGGGACAATAGTGCGCCAGCGAGCCGCAACGCTTGAGTTCGTCATACAGGCCGGATCGGTCACGGCCCATTTCGCGGGCAATCACGGTCATCGGCAGTTTCGCCATCCGCACAGCATAAAACTGGTAACGTTCTTCCAAGGTGAGGCTCGAGTGACCCATCACGGTTCCCCTTTCGTCTAGATAACAAAAGGGTACCGCAGCTTGACGCCTCACCCCTTTCCAATACGCCTTGAGGTGTAGGGAGTCGTACTGGAATCCGCGATAAAGCCCGCTAAGCCGCGCCAGTGCTGGCGTTTCATATTTTGATATTCGCTGTTTTAGTCAAATCTATTTGGTACATCTTGCACATTGTGTGTCAGTGCAAATCCCGACGGTAATAACCTTTACCGTCCATTGGGCAGCTTATTTTTTGTCCACTTTCGGCGCGGACGGAGGGATCAGATCGTCTTCCAACTGGTCGAGTTTTTCTTGGGGGACTTTGCCATCGTAGATACTGCGCAAACGTTTTTGCAAATAAGCATCGCGGACGAACTGGTACTTGTCGAGAGCGGCAGTATCAAGTGTCGAGCCGGCACCCAGCAGGTTGGCACGCAGGTCGATAATTTCCACCCCAAATGCGACGTTGCGCGTCGGGATGTGACGGACATAATGGAAATATCCCGCGTAGGCATCGACCGGACGGCTTACGGCGTCACGTAGCGTCGCCGGACCCATCAGGGGCAATACCAGAAACGGGCCACTGTTGACGCCCCATTTACCTAGTGTCTGACCGAAGTCGGCGTTGTGCTTGTCGAGCCCCATCGGTGTTGCGACGTCGAACAGGCCCAAAACGCCGATGGTGGAATTGATTAAGAAGCGCCCTGCATCCGATGCCGCTTCACCGCCTTTGCCCTGTAATAGATTATTCAATGAGGTGGCGACATCGCCGATGTTGGTGAACAGATTGCTCACCCCCGCGCGGATAAACCCAGGCGTAATAGTGTCGTAGCCTTTGGCGACGGGCTTCAAGACGGCTTCATCAAGGGCGTCGTTGAATGCGTAGGTTGCGCGGTTTACGCTTTCAAACGGATCCGCCTTAGGCGCCAGGGTTGATGCGCAACCCGAAAGTAGTGTGAGGGTGATTACCGCGATCGCGGTCATGCATTTTGAATTTATAGACATCATGGTCGGTGTACTTTTAAAGATTTAGGGAAGAAGTTAATTAGTGGAGTGTGAATCGCATCGAAAGATCCAGTGCCCGAACATCTTTGGTCAACGCGCCGACAGAAATACGATCAACGCCGGTTTCGGCGATGCCGCGTACAGTCTGCAGCGTAACACCGCCCGAAGCTTCTAGTTCCGCACGACCATTGGTCAGCTTGACGGCCTCGCGCAGTTGGGTGGTGTTCATATTGTCGAGCAGGATCAAGCGAGCGCCGCCGTCGATTGCCTGCCCTAGTTGCTGGATGGTTTCAACTTCGATCTCGATTATCGTATCGATGGGCACCTGATGTTGTGCAAGCGCGAATGCCGACTTCAACGCGGCGGCAATACCGCCTGCGGCAAATATATGATTTTCCTTGATGAGAATGCCATCGAACAAACCGATACGGTGATTAGTGCCGCCGCCTGCATGAACGGCGTATTTGGACGCCATGCGAAGCCCCGGCATGGTTTTGCGCGTATCGAGAATTTTTGCTTTGGTGCCGATAACTGCGATCACATATTTTCGTGTCTGCGAGGCGATTGCCGACATGGTCTGCAGGAAATTGAGTGCGGTGCGTTCTGCCGAAAGCAAGGCTCGTGCATTGCCGGATATTTCGCAAAGCTGGGTATTTTCAGTAACGGCTTTGCCCTCCTCGACGTGCCAGAACACCTCGCAGTCGGGATCCAGTACAGTGAAGCAACGTTCAAACCAGGCACCACCGGCAATGACACCTTCCTCGCGAGCGACGACACGTGCGCGTCCGCGCGCGTTCTCGGGAATAAGGCAAGCCGTCAAATCGCCATCGCGCAAGTCTTCCGCCAAGGCGCGGGTGACGTCGGTGGTGATGATTTCTTCAAGGTCATGCATGTGTCTAAATGGCGCGTCCATACTTGAAATTATCCGCTAATAACCCCATATATCAAATAACTTCTGTTTTTTTCAGGATTGCCAATATGCGAATGGATAAGCTCACGACCAAGTTCCAGCAGGCGCTTTCTGACGCGCAAAGTCTGGCACTTGGCAACGATAACGGTTTTATCGAGCCGCAGCACATGTTGCTGGCGCTGATCGACCAACAGGATGGCGGGACGGCATCGCTGCTTGCCCGCGCAGCAATCGCTGTTCCACGGCTGAAAACAGCGCTGGAAAAAGCCATCAAGCACCTCGCCAAAATTGAAGGTCAGGGCGGCGAAATTTCGGTCTCGCGCGATTTGAGTAATCTGTTCAACCTCACGGATAAAGAGGCAACCAAGCGCGGGGACCAATTTATCGCCAGCGAATTATTCCTGCTGGCTTTGCTCAACGACAAAAGCGATACCGCTCGATTATTCAAAGAGCACGGTGCCAATAAGCTGGCGTTGGAAGCCGCCGTGCTGGCGGTGCGCGGTACCGATGGCGTTAATGATCAAGAGGCCGAAGGACAGCGCGAAGCGTTGAAAAAATACACCACCGATCTAACCGAACGTGCGCGCATGGGCAAGCTCGACCCGGTAATCGGGCGCGACGATGAAATCCGCCGCGCTATCCAGGTTTTGCAGCGCCGCACCAAGAATAATCCGGTGTTGATCGGCGAGCCGGGCGTCGGCAAGACCGCAATTGTTGAAGGACTCGCGCAGCGCATCATCAACGGGGAAGTCCCCGAGTCGCTGAAAGACAAACGGGTGTTATCCCTCGACATGGCATCGTTGCTGGCCGGTGCCAAATATCGAGGCGAATTTGAAGAGCGATTAAAGTCGGTGTTGAAAGAGCTTGAGCAAGATGCGGGCAAAACCATTGTCTTCATCGACGAACTGCACACCATGGTCGGCGCCGGCAAAGCGGAAGGGGCAATGGACGCCGGCAATATGTTAAAGCCCGCGCTGGCTCGTGGTGAACTGCATTGTATCGGTGCGACAACGCTCGACGAATATCGCAAATACGTTGAAAAAGACGCAGCGCTGGAGCGACGATTCCAAAAAGTATTGGTCGGTGAACCAAGCGTGGAGGCGACCATTGCCATTCTGCGTGGCTTGCAGGAACGCTATGAAGCGCACCACGGGGTGGAAATTACCGATCCGGCCATCGTTGCGGCGGCAGAGTTATCCAATCGTTATATCACCGATCGTTTTTTGCCCGATAAAGCGATCGATCTGATCGACGAAGCGGCGGCGCGTCTCAGGATGGAGATCGATTCCAAGCCGGAATCGATGGACAAGCTTGAGCGCCGCCTGATCCAGTTGAAGATTGAACGCGAAGCAATCCGCAAAGAAAAAGACGAAGGTTCAAAAAAGCGCTTCAAACTGATCGAAGAAGAAATTAAGCGCCTTGAGAAAGAATATTCAGATTTAGAAGAAGTTTGGAAGGCGGAAAAAGCGCAAGTACAGGGCACTCAGTATATTCGCGAGGAGATAGAGCAGATCAAGACCCAAATGGCCGACCTGCAAAGGAAGGGCCAATTCGACAAACTGGCTGAACTTCAATACGGCAAGCTGCCACAACTCGAAACGCAACTGCATCACGCCGAAAAATCCGAGGGCAAGCAGGCAAAGACGAGACTGGTTCGTACGCAAGTGGGCGCCGACGAAATCGCCGAAGTGGTTTCCCGCGCCACCGGCATCCCAGTCTCAAAAATGATGCAGGGCGAGCGCGAAAAACTGATCAAGATGGAAGACAACTTGCATCGTCGCGTGGTTGGCCAGGATGAGGCCGTGCGACTGGTTTCAGACGCCATTCGCCGCTCGCGCGCGGGTCTCGGTGACCCCAGTCGCCCCTACGGTTCATTCCTCTTCCTGGGACCTACCGGCGTTGGTAAAACCGAACTGTGCAAAGCACTCGCCGAATTCATGTTTGATTCGGAAGATCATCTGATTCGCATAGACATGAGCGAATTTATGGAGAAGCATTCGGTCGCCCGCCTGCTTGGCGCGCCGCCCGGTTATGTCGGCTATGATGAAGGCGGCTACTTAACCGAAGCCGTTCGCCGCAAACCGTACAGCGTGATTCTGTTCGATGAGGTCGAGAAAGCGCATCCGGATGTCTTCAACGTGCTGTTGCAAGTGCTTGACGACGGTCGCATGACCGATGGTCAGGGACGCACGGTGGATTTTAAAAATACCGTGATCGTGATGACCTCCAATTTAGGCTCACCCCAGATTCAGGCGATGTCGGGTTCGGACTACGAAGTAATCAAGCTGGCCGTGATGGCCGACGTCAGAACCCACTTCCGACCCGAATTCATCAATCGCATCGACGAGATTGTTGTGTTCCATGCCTTGGGCGAAGCGCAGATCGCTGCCATTGCAAAAATTCAGTTAAAGCGCCTTGAGAAACGACTGGCAGCGATGGAAATCGGCTTGAGTGTCAGCGAGGATGCCCTCAACGAGATTGCCAAGGCTGGATTCGACCCTGTCTATGGCGCACGTCCCTTAAAACGGGCGATTCAGCAAGAGCTCGAGAATCCGCTGTCGAAAGCGTTGCTCGAAGGCAAATTTGCGGCGAAAGACGTTATTAAGGTGGGGCTAAAAACGGGGCGAATTGTATTTGAAAAGTGACGCGGCTATAACGCTTTTTACCCAGATAAATCTAGCGCCGTGGATACGCACCTCTCCGGCATTTTCTGGCTGACAAGTGTGGATAAGGGTAATGCGCAATCAATTTGGCGGCTACTTGAACGCCGTGCATGAATCTGAAGCCAGGCAGGCCCGTGAATTAGCTTGGATAACTTCGCTCATCCCTGAAAAAACAATTGCGGCCGGTTTACACCCGGCCGCAATTAAAACAACCATAAACAACCGTTCAAGCCGATGTCGCGCGTACCCTGTTAAGGTCGCCAATCAACGGCTGAGTTTTTTGACGCATTTACTGTTTGTTGAGACGCGCCTTAATTTTGACGTTGATTCGCTCGCCGTTTGATTCGACTTCGCGCTCAAGTTCAAGTTCGAGGCCATCGGCGTCTTCGCGTCCTGCTGAAGCAGCAAATTTTCCGTTGATGACAGCGTCAGCGCAACCCACGGCTACGATGTTGCCGGCAAAGGTGCCGGGAACGGCGGCGTTGCTCGCGAGGCTTCCGTTGAAGCTGCATCCGGCACTTGCACCAGTGACGCTGCCGGTGCTGCTGATCGTAAGCGAGATAGTTGCGGTCTTGTCCACGTCGGTGACGTCCCGTCCGCTTGAAACCCTGTGAGTTGCCAGAAAACTTGCATTACCGGCAAAATTACCAGCGATGGCGATGCCTGCTACCGGTGGCACTGATGGCACGGGTGCGGGCGGCGCCGGAGGCGGAGCGCTACGGGTAAGTTCGCCTTCGATGCTGACCTTTATTGGTACGCCATCCAGCGTAACTTCGCGTTCCAGTTCAACCTCTATGGTGCCGCCACCTTCAAGGTGTACTGCAACCTGGTAGTTGCCGTTCAAACGTGGCTCGCTGCAACCGGCCACCAGGATGGAGCCTACAAACTGGTTGTTCACGCCTGGGGTTATCATTCCGCTGATTGTGCAGCCCTGGACGACGCCACTGATGCTGCCGGTTGAACTCACCTTTAACGTGACAAGTTGGTTGACGTTGAAGACGAATTTTTCCGCCTGCCCGGCCGGCCGCTGGGCAATCAACACAGTCAAGACGCCGGAGAAATCACCAGCGAGGGCGCTGCTGTCAGAAGGCACTGGCACCGGGACAGGCGCAGGTGGCGGCGTGATGTCGATATTCGCTAGCACGCCTTCAATTTGCAACTCGTGCGCGTTGTCTTCCAGCCTGAAGCGAATGCCAATTGCCTTGGTGCTGAACTGCTCGATATCTGCGCGACTGAAAATAGCATTAAAGCGCGCGTCTGTACATCCGGTTGCAGTTAGCGTGCCGCTGCGTAAGCTTGCAGCGTTATTTTTTGCGGCCAACGTACCGGTAATTTTGCAGCCACCGCCGGATCCTGAAACTGCACCGTCGGCGGCCAGAGTCAATGACAACTCGCTATGCATGTTCACTTCAGGTTTGCCTGCCACTTCGGCTTTAAACAATACCGTCCCGCGGTAGCTTCCTGCCACTTGCGCGTTGCTGAGGGGTGTGCTTACGCTCGCGCCGCCGACAGTGTTAACCGGCGCACAGAATACGACGCCCTCGTCCTGCCATTTACGATCTTCCATACTGATTTTAAGTGAAGCATCTGATATATAGCGATGGTTGCTGCCCTCGCCGTTAGTGAAGCCATGGTTATAGATGCGTGTAATGGCGTCGGTGCCGACAGGACACTGACCAGTCTTTGGCAGTATCGCGAGAAACGCCTCGCCTTCATAACCCCAACCCAGAAAGCGTTTGTCGGTGCCCGCGATAGACGCCCGTTCGCTCGCTTCAAGGCTCTTCAGCAGTTGAATGTCGCTGTCGCTCGCAACGTAGACGTGCGAGTTGGCGCCAGCAGAATAGAAACGGTGAACCATTGATGCGTCTGCGGATGCCGCTTCGCGTGTTGACCATGCGCCGAAGCTGCGACCCGTGCGCACCCAGCCTTGCCCGGCAGAACCGGCATCCACGAAGCGCGCGTCGGTTGCCGATGCGGTAATGAAGTAGTGTTTTAACTCGGGGTGGTAATACTCAACGACCAGGGTATCCGGCTCTGACGCATAGGTCAGCGCGCTCAACAGGCCGGTTACAGCAAGCGCAATTAGTTTCGATTTCATGGGAAGTTCCTTTGTGGGATATCTCGGGCGGGACGCTTCTCCCTCCGTCGTGCGATGCCTGAACTTGCCAGACCGCTATGCGCACCCGATGTATGGAACTATAGCGTATTTTTCATTGTTTGGGAATATATTCCCAATATCATTTTTTGATACGCTGCTTTTACGCGCGCGGTTTTCAACAGCAACATTCAAGACATCGGCGCAGATCGGCACGCCAGATATGACCAGCGATGCAGACTGCACCGCTGGGAGGGCTGTGATTAATTCAATTAAGCGCTGAAAACCGATGCCGAGAACCGCAGCAAATGTGAGGTACGACGCTGCAACGCTTCGCCAAAGTGGGCGTCGGCGATTTTTATTGACCTTGTGCGTCTCCCGCAGGGCGCAGTTCCTCACTCGATCTTGCCGATCTTTCTCACGACGTCAATCAATTGTTTAGCGTCCTGCTCCCAGAATTTTTTGAATTCTGGCGCGTCCAGATAATTGATCGGGGTTTCTATTTTTACCATGCTCGCTTTGAATTCTTCGTCAGCAACCATCGCGCGCACGGCATCGCGCAATGTCTTCATTACCGGCTCGGGCGTGGCTGCAGGGGCGAACAGTCCCGACCAGATAGTGTATTGGATGTTATAGCCCAGTTCTTTCAGTGTTGGCAGATCAGGCAGAGCCGCGAGACGCTTGCCACCCCAGCTCGCCAGCGAGCGCAGCTTGCCGGCCTTGATTTGCGCACTCGCCACTGACGGGCCGAGGAGACCGACATCGACTTGGCCACTCAGCAGTGCAATTAGCGCCGGACCACCGCCGGCGTAGGGGATGTGCTTCATCACAATGCCTGCGGCGTTGCTGAACATTTCCGTTGCAATATGGTAGGTGCCGTAGTTGCCAGATGACGAATAGTTGATCGTGCCCGGACGCTTTTTGGCATCGTCAACCAAATCTTTGAGTGTTTTATACGGGCTATCGCTTTTCACCATCAAGATAACGGGGTCAGCGGTGAGCAAGGCAATCGGTGCGAGCTGATCAAGCTGGAATGCCGGCGTGCGCCCAGCCATCTTTTCCGCTTCGGGATTAGTTGACACACTCGCGAGCGCCAGCAGCAGGGTGTAGCCATCCGCCTTGGCGGTAGCGACCGCCGCAGCGCCGATTGATCCGCCGGCACCAGGTTTATTAATCAACACGAACGGTTGCCGTAGATATTTTGATAGCACGTGCAGTGCCGGCCGCCCGGTGAGTTCAGCGACACCGCCAGGCGGAAACGGCACGATTACGTTTACCGGGTGGTTGGGATATGGATTCTCCGCGCTTTGCGATGCGCTCGCGAACAGGACTGCCAGCAGCAGGGTTTTGACGATGGATTTCACGGCGTTCACTCCTGATTGGCGGGCGATGGCATTACTTCCACCAGATAGGTTGCCTGATGCGCACCGAAAGATATCTGGTCGCCATTTTCCCCCATTCGGCCGTTCATCGCGCAGAACTTGCAAACCTTGCCCGGCATCAATCCCGGCGCATGCCGGCCTGCGGTCTCAACGGCTTCTATAGGAGGCATACCAATGGAAGGCCGTTTTGCCCATGCGTACCTCGATTTTCGAGATGGTTGTCGTCCGCGCGTTCATTGACCAGAAGCTGCCAACGCCAAGTCATTTTTTTAAGCGTCATTTCGTCAACCGGCGGCTTTTTTTCGCAACACCAAAAGGCGTCTAAACTGCAGGCGCGCGCAGAGTGACATACACGCGTCAAAAACTTCCCACCGGCAGATGGACAACTTTGCAGGACTAGGCATGCACTCGATGGTTATCAAACGCAACTCGGTTCAATTGCCATTCGCGCTGGTCATTGTCGCGGTCGCGTTAGTGATTTGGCTGGCGCTGCGCGTCGTTTTGTGGATGCAGGTGGGGCCGTCACAAATGCTTGGCTCGCAATCCGTCAGCGCGTTTGTGCGTGGTGAATGGTTCGATTTGGCGACACTTGCCTATTTGTTGGTACCGGTATTGCTGTTTGCGGCATTGCTGCCGAACGCCGTTCGCAGTTGGCCAATAATGAGCCGCCTGCGATGGATTACCCTTACGATGATCATCGGTGGTCTATTGTTTGGCGCAGTGGCGGAGTTTGTATTTTGGGAGGAATTCACGACCCGTTTCAATTTTATTGCGGTGGACTATTTGATTTACACCAGCGAAGTTATCGGCAATATCAGGCAGTCATATCCGGTTAGCTTGATCATTGCCGTTATTGCCATCACGGCGGCCATGATGTCCTGGCTGATATGGCGCCGCGTCATATTTTCTGCAGCACCAATCGGCTGGCTGCGGCGGTTTCAGCTGGTCTTTGCTGCGGCGACGCTACCTGTCTTGAGCTACAACCTCGCAAGTGTGGATCAAATGTCGGGCGCGGGAAATCAGTACGCGCTGGAGCTTTCCGGCAACGGCCTGCATTCACTGGCAGCGGCGATGCGCCGCAATGAACTCGATTACGATAAATTTTATAAAACCATCCCACAGAATGAGGCCGACGAGATCCTCGCCCGTCTGGGTGTGCAACGTCCCCCGCTATCGACAACGGCTGTATTGCCGGTCCGCAGTCACGCGCCGCAAGGACTTGGACCCTTTATCCTGAATCCGCGCAACGTGGTGCTGATCACAATTGAAAGCATGTCGGCTGAATATGTTGGCGCCTACGGCAGCACCAAAGGTTTAACGCCGAATCTGGACAGGCTTGCGCTGGCAGGTCTCAAGTTTGAACAGGTGTTTGCCACCGGCACGCGCACAGTGCGCGGCCTTGAGGCACTGTCACTGGGTACGCCGCCGATACCAGGTCAGGCGATCGTTCGCCGTCCGGAGAATGAGCATCTGGCGACGGTGGGGCAATTGTTGCTACCGCAAGGCATTCAGCCGTATTTCATTTACGGTGGTTACGGCTACTTCGATAATATGAATGCCTACTACGCTGGCAACAACTACAAAGTAATTGACCGTACCGATTTCCCCAAAGAATCAGTGCCATTTGCCAACGTCTGGGGAGTTGCCGACGAGGCGCTGTTCAGCAACACCTTGCGGATTCTTGATGAATCGAATTCGCTGAAAAAACCATTTTTCGCGCAGATCATGACCACGTCCAACCATCGCCCCTTCACCTATCCCGACGGGCGCATAGATATTACTTCGCCGGGTGGGCGCGATGGGGCCGTGAAATATACCGACTATGCGATCGGCCAATTTATAGAGCAGGCGCACAGCAAGCCATGGTTCAAGGACACATTATTTGTGATCGTCGCCGATCATTGCGCATCGGTCGCAGGAAAAACCAAGTTGCCGTTGGCGAACTATCGGATACCGCTGATTTTTTATGCGCCCGAACTGTTGAAGCCCGGGGTTTATTCGAAAATGATCAGCCAGATCGATATTCCGCCGACGCTGATCAGTTTGTTGGGTGCAAAGGGTGTTGAACATTTTTTTGGACAACCGCTGTTTGATAGCGACGCGACACCACCACGGGCATTTGTCAGTAATTACCAGGAACTGGGTTATTACAAAGAAGGCATGCTTACCGTACTTTCGCCCAAGCAAAAGGTGGCAACTTATCGCGTGGATCCGGTAACATTTTCTGCCACTTTCGCGCCGCTGAACGAGGCGCTGCTGAACGAGGCGATTGCGTATTACCAAACCGGGTCGCGCGCATTCAAACAGAACGCGTTAAGAAGCCCCGATTATGCTGGGATAAAGTAACTGGAGTTAACGCAGATGCCTTCCCTAAACGACTGGTTTTTTTGGGCAATTCTTTCTGCGCTGTTCGCGGCGCTCACTGCCATATTTGCCAAAATCGGGCTTCAGGGCGTCGACTCCGATTTCGCCACACTCATCCGCACATTCGTGATTATTATCGTGCTGGGAATGTTTGTTTATTTTGCCGGCAAATGGAGCAGTCCATTTGCGCTCAGTCAAAAAACCTGGATTTTCCTGACGTTGTCCGGTTTAGCCACCGGTGCATCGTGGGTGTGCTATTTCCGCGCGCTGAAAGTAGGTGAAGCCTCGAAAGTTGCGCCGGTCGACAAGTTCAGCCTCATTCTCGTTGCCGTATTCGCATTCTGGTTTCTCGATGAGCGGCCGAACATCCGTGAGTGGATAGGCATCATGATGGTCGCCGCTGGCGTGGTGGTGTTGGCGTTTAAAAGATAATTGCGGGGTTGTGGCGATTGGCGCCTGCGGCGCGCTGATGCCGGCCGCGCCAGTTATGAGAACGATCGCTCCGTTACCAGCGGGTAGGTGCGCAGAAAGGCATCAACCGCGCGCTTGACGTGTTCTTCACGCTGCTTCGGGGTAATGTGACGGGTGTCGTCACAGGCTGCTCTCGTGTGCATCTGCCCCTGCGCCAGCGTGAGGAAAAATTCTCCAGCTTCTGCTGCAATATCAATATCCAACCGTCTTTAGTGCCGAATTCAGCGTAAAGCGTAGTCAGCGAGCCACCCGCGAGTCGTACAATCTCATTGACGCTGGTGCCCGCAAATCCTGTGCAGAGGAATAGTTTTTCTGCCGCCACAACAAAACGCTGGCAGCGACTCTCCAATTGCGCATCGCGCTTGTTGGCACACTTGTATGGCGCAGCGACATTCGAGGAAATTGAACGGGTCATAGGCTAGTTTTTATCTGGCTCGGTTGGCGAGCAACCTCATTCCGATTATGTTTGCTTGCCTGTAATGCGGATGCACGGACTAAAATTGAAGATCAACGAAGACAATCTGGAGAAACAAAATGAAGCGCAGAGACTTTTTGTCCGCAACAGTGACCGGCGCGTTCGCCTCCGCATTTCCGCAACAGTCGTTTTCCCAAAGCTATCCGTCAAAGCCGATCAAGTTTGTTGTTGGGTTTGCGCCAGGCGGCGCAACGGACGTGGTTGGACGCTTGATGGGCAAGAAGATTGGCGATGCCCTGGGCCAACCGGTCATCATCGAAAATCGCGCGGGGGGTAGCAGCAACATCGGTGCCGAAGTGGTGGCCAGATCTGTGGCGGACGGATACACTTTTTACGTCTGTGCGATTACCAGCGCAATCAACGCCTCGCTGTTTCCCAAGTTACCGTTCGATTTCGCAAAGGATTTTGAGCCCGTCGCGCTGTTCGCCAAAGTGCCCAATATTCTTGTCGTGCATCCCACCGTACCGGCTAAATCGTTAAAGGAGTTGATCGATTACGCGCGTGCCAATCCGGGCAAATTGTCGTACGCGTCAAGTGGCTCCGGCACGTCGATACATATGTGCGGGGAGTTATTTAAGATTCTTGCAAAAGTGGATCTGGTGCACATTCCCTTCAAGGGCAGCGCCCCGGCCATGACCGACATGATCGGCGGCCAGGTTCAGGTGATGTTTGACAATATGCCGTCCGCGCTGCCACATGTGAAAGCTGGCAAGCTGCGCGCACTGGCGGTGACAAGCGCGCAACGGTCGCCTTCGGCGCCAGAGGTTCCGACGATGGGAGAAGCTGGCCTCGCCGGCTTTGACGTACAGTCATGGTTTGGGTTGGTGGCACCAAAAGGAACCCCCAGGGACATTCTCGTGCGGGTGAATGCGGAAGCCGTCAAAGCGCTGGGCACCGCGGAAATCAAAGAGCGTTTCATGGATTTGGGCGCGGTGCCGGGGCCGATGTCGCCGGAAGCGTTTGGCGACTTCATACGCGCCGAAATCAGCCGTTGGAGCGAAGTGGTGAAAGCATCGGGCGCGAAGGTTGAATAGCGCTGCCGATGCTGCGGCTGAACGCGTTGCAGTGGTTGTTAAGACCACGCGCTGGCTCGAACGTGCTGTGATTGGCTTGAACCTCTGTCCCTTCGCAAAATCAGTGCACGTAAAAGGACAGATTCGTTATGCCGTGTGTTTGGCAGGCACGAATAAAGCCTTGCTTAGCGCGCTTATCGGAGAATTGCAGACGCTTGCAAACGCGGACCCAAACCTCATTGAAACTACTTTGCTCATTCATCCGAATGTGCTTACTGATTTCTTTGACTACAACGATTTCCTCGACGTAGCCGATGCTGCTATTGCCGAGCTTGATCTAGTGGGCAAAATCCAGATCGCCAGTTTTCACCCGTATTATCAATTTGCCGGTACGCGGCCGGACGATAGTAGCAATTACACCAATCGGTCGCCATATCCAATGCTTCACCTGTTACGCGAGGCAAGTGTAAGTAAGGCGGTGGCCACGTTTCCGGAGGCGTCACAAATCTTCGAGAAGAATATTGCAACCTTGGCCCGGCTCGGTGCAGCAGGGTGGGACCGGCTGGAATAGTGGTGCATCGGATCGACTCGATCGTCCCAAGCCGCGCTCCGAAAGAGTCGATCTTTGTCGGCCTGCTGATCTGACTCAGGCAGTCGTTCACGGGGCCGCAGAAGTCTGACCGCCATGCCTGCCCGTTTGCCACAAATTCATCGCGCCGTGCCTGCCTGACGCGCAATGAGTTTCCGTTACGCCCTGTGTTAGTGACGAATCGATGTTTTGCAGTCGTTGAACAAGGCCGCCAATGCGCGCGTTCGGTCGATGCGTATTTGATGGGGTCTTCTGAATTGCCGCGGTAGTGCAAATAAATTTGCGTAGAGCCCCATTTGACGGCGCTCGTGGCGCATAAAGGAAAGTTCGCGTTCGATTTGTCGCACTTCTGGCCAAAAGAGAAAGAGTGAAGAGCAGCAATCACGGTACCTTTCAGTTGCTAACACAAAAGCAGAAACGGTCAAGCCACCCTCACCGAAACGCAGCCTGTCCAGATTGAGCACCACATCAGGCTGGGATTGAGCAATGGATTGATTGCCAAAGGTGTCGGCTTCTCGCGGCGCACCATTGAACAGGAACTGAGCCGCTGTGGAGGCCGAGCCCGCTACCGAGCTGCGGGCGCCCAAGCACATCGCCGTCCACCGCTATCTGCGGCAAGTCACATTTTCACAAACAGCTCCGGCACTAAACGGCCTGCCTGAAACGTGGCGGCAAGACGGGCCGGATGAAATGGGTTAAGCAAACCAAAAGCATCCATGAACGCCCGAAGGACATACTGACCCGCGACACCATCGGTCACCTGGAATGCGACAGCATCGTCGGCAAGCGCAACGAGACACACGAGAACGTGGTGCTGATTGACCGTGCTTTACGTTATGTGCGTTAAGGTTGGGTGCACGGTGGAAGCGCTGCGGCCGTAACACGCCATAGGGCACGCTGGCAACAAGACGACACCGGCATTTCGATCCTGAGTGGGACCACCGATCAAGGCTGCGAGTTCTCGGCCTTGCCGGCGTTCCTGCCCGACTGTTTGTATGCCTGCGATCCAGAAAAACCGTCCCAGAAGGGCTAGGTCGGGTACATGGATAAACTGATCCGCCAGTACATCCCCAAAGGGCATCAACCTGCGCAACATCACCCAGGCAAAACTTGACTGGATCGCCAACGAACTCAAAAGCCCCCAAAAACGGCTTGGCTGGCGCAGCCCCGCCAAGTTACTATTTAAGCCGCACCGATTTGTTGAACGCCAACCTGCCTTTATTAGTTGAAAGCCCTGCCAGTGCTAGTGGCTACTATTCCTTCACCGCCTCAACCACGATATTCAAAGTTACTTCATCGCTCACAGCAGGCGCATTTTTGCCCGCATTGAATTCAGATCGTTTGATCTTGGTGCTGGCGTTGGCGCCGCACATTTCTTTTTTGGTGAACGGGTGTGGCGCACAGTTAAACGAGGTCACCACAAGTGTCACCGGCTTGGTGACGCCTTTGATGGTCAGGTCGCCGTTAATGGATGCGAGCTTATCGCCTTCAAACTTAAAATTGCTGGATTTGAACGTTATGGTCGGAAATTTTTCGGCATTGAAATAATCTTCACCTTTCAGATGACCGTTAAACAGCTCAGAACTGGTATTCACGGATTTGGTGTCAATGCTGATGTCGAGCGAACCGGTCTTGGCCAGACGGTCGAGCGTGATTTTGCCGGCAGTTTTGTCAAATCGACTTTGCTGCGTTGAAAAGCCCAAATGCGTATAGGAAAAACTTGGAAACGTATGGCTGCCATCCACCACGTAGGTTTCGGGTGCGGCAAATGCGGAAATGGTACAGCTGGCAGTGAGGGCAAGAATAATGGCGCGTTTCATGGTGACGTTCCTTGGGTAATTTAAGCGTTTTACTTCGTTTTTGAGGGCGCAGCAGCGGTGGCGGCTACGACGTGAAAATTGACCTGGATTTCATTGGCCACGGTGGAAACATCCGCCCAAGGGCCTTCACCGATGGCGAAGTCAATGCGTTTCAGGGTGAAGCCACCGTCGAAAACGCCGCTGGCACCGTCGGCCTTAAATGTGAATGCCGCTGTGACGGGTATGGCTTTGCCTTTGATCGTCAGCGGACCGCTGACTTCAAAGCGTCCTGCATCGAGGCCTTTGACGGTACTTGAGGTAAATTTAGCCACAGGGAACATGCCGACGTTGAACCACTGCTTACCCACCACCTCTTCGTTCGCGTCCTTGGAACCTGCGTCGATGGCGCTTAAGTCGATATTGATGTCAACCTTCGCTGCTTCCGGCTTGGCTGGATCAAACGCGATGCGGGTGGTGAATTTAGGAAAGCGACCTTTCACCGGGACCCCCATTTGCCGGGAAATAAAGCTAATGGTGGACTGGTCGGATTGTACGGCGCTGTACTCGACAGCTGGTGCTAAGCCGGACGTTAACACCCATACGAGTATTACAAACTTACCTGGCAACGTTTTTATCATGGTCAGATGTGATTGGTGGGGTTGGGGAGAAGCGGGCTTTGCCTAGCAGGCAGCATCCGCTGCAGGATGTCGTCTTTGTCAATGAGGTGATGTTTAAACGCGGCGGCTGCGTGCACGATGACAACGCTGATCATCGCGAAATTTAATGTCTGATGGACGAGCGCCAGCGTTTCGCCAAGTCCCTCGTTTTTTTGCAACACGTCGGCAATTGGAATGACGCCGAAGTACACGGTTTGAAATCCTTTGGCGGAACTCATCAACCAGCCACTCAGCGGGATTGCAATCATCAACGCGTACAGTAGATAGTGCGAAGCTCCTGCCGCAATGCGTTGCCAGCGCGGCATGCCGCTTGGCAGCCGTGGTGCGGCATGCGACAACCGCCAGAGGCACCTTATCAGCACCAGTGCAAAAATGGTCACGCCGGCCCATTTGTGCCAAGAGTAGAGACGCAGCTTGAAGGGTGAAAGCGACAGATCCACCATGTACAAGCCAATACTAAACGAGCTTAGGATCATTAACGCAATCAGCCAGTGCAGCCCGATGGCGATGCTTGTGTAGCGGGGTGCATTCATGTTGCGGCACCAGTTACAAACGCAGTCTGCAGGCGATTGAGTTGCCGGCGCATGGCATCGAGCTCTGCATCGCTGAAGTCCGCAAACAGCGTTGCGAGACGTGTCACATGCGCGGGAAAAAGTTTGTCAAAAAGTGCTTGACCCTTGCTGGTCAGTTTGGTGATCCAGCTTCGTCCGTCATCCGGACATTCGTGGCGGGTTAACAGCCCTTTGCGCTCCAGCCGATCGAGTACTCCCGTCATCGTCCCTTTGGTAATGAGCGTTTTTTCTCCCAACTCCTTGCAACTCATGCCCACGCTGTTACCAAGTGTGGCGATGATGTCAAATTGTGCGGGCGTCAGCCCAAGCTCACGCATGTGCGCGCTGGCGCAGCGCTCGAAGCTCTGGGCGCACCCGATCAACGCGCGGACCAGAGGCATGAATGAATTAGTTCGCATTAGAACTATATTCTGCAACGAAAAGCGGCGCACGTCAATCACCGAAACAGCCTGACCGAGCTTTTCAAAAATCAAGCGCTGCAAAACCCGCAAAATTACTTGTAGCCTTCAAGACGCTAACCGACAAATCGGCGCGCGGGCTGGATCAGCAATCAGTCAGCGAGTGGGTTTGGCTCAAACGTGCCCTTGACACGGTTTATATGCCCAATCTTCATGGCGATGACGTTTTTGCGTAAGCTTTCCGCATGGGTGCGTCCCTCTGCCAATGTTTGCGAAGCGTAGAGCTCAAACCTTTCGTTTACACAGCTGGGTCGGTTACCTGCCCACAGAAGGATCCAATGACCAGCGGGAGCCGGCATATCGCTTTTAAGCTGGCGCATCAGGAAGGGACAGTCAACAGTGGGTGAAACTTCCTTGCGAACGGTCACAATGCCCTGCGCGTATTCCAGAATGCCCCGTTCCGATTCGCCTAGCTGTTCGCTCTGGATACACGAATAAGACGATGGGAGCGCGCGTGCCATCGAATCATACACAGCGTCATAGCCTTTTGCTGAATCTATCCACGGCATCAGCAGGACCACCGGCAACGCCCAGGAAATCGCGATAGAAGCTGTCCAGACCAGTAACGGGCCCTGCGCAAACCGTCGGCGATACCATATTACTGCCAGCCATCCCGCAAACACCAGCGCCGCGACTGCCACAGCGGATAGTGATAACGGCAGGCTAAATTTTAATGGCAGATTGCGGGCAATCCATTGCCAATTTGGCGCTTCGCCAGCCCAAATCAAAGTGCTCCACAGGTACCAGCTCGAGGTTGCAACCAGCACAGCGATCACGACTCCAAGTGCACCGAGGAATTTCCATAACCGCACTGGAACGTGTTGTTGTGCGCCGGTGGCTGCGAGCGCCAGCGCAGGCAACAGTGGCAGTGCGTAAATGCCGCGCGCCGAACTTGAAATGGCGAGTACCAAAGCAAGAGAAAGCCCCACCGACAAGCCAACTTGCATGCCGGTCTCGCGCATTAAACTGGCGCGGGTTTTCCACAGAGCGACCGCAATAAAAATCCACCATGGAAAAACAAACCAGGGAAACGTTTTGGTCCAGAACCCGCGTTCGCTGGAGGCCCCCAGTGCCGCGACCGAAAACCCCAGGAATCGGCCGATGTTGTTGTCCCAAAGCCAAGTCATGAAAGCCACTGGATCACGGACATATAACAATGCCGGCCAAATGATCAACCACGGCAGCGCTGCCAGCAAAGCGAACATCAAAAACCTGAAATAGCGGCGGTCGCGCCAATGCGCGGAATAAATCGGCAGCGCAAGTGCGGCAACAGCAAGTGCGCCAGGGGCGAGCAGACCTTTGGCTAGAAAGCCCATTCCCGCGCCAATGCCGAGTGCGAGATAAGCCCATTTCCGTTCAAACGCATGCGCCACCAACCCCAGTGTCGCCAACGCGAATCCCGCCATCAAAGGCAGGTCCGGCAACATTAACGCAACTGTGTTGAGTAAGCCGAAGGTGCCCAGCAGCATAAGAATTGCGATGCGGCCGCGCCCTTTCCCCCAAGCCAGGCTGCTTGCTAACGCGGTCGCCCACAATGTGATGCCGATAAATACCCCGCTCGCCAGCCGAGCGCCGTCGTGCAACGGCAACCACGGGCTCGCCAAAGTTGCTGTGGCCGCGGCCATCCAGTGGTAAAGCGGTGGTTTTTCCATGAATGTCTCGCCCGCCAGATATGGCACGATCCAATCGCCAGACTGCAACATGTGGAATATGCCGGCGAAAATGTAGCCTTCGTCGGGTTTCCAGGGCTGGTGGCCAACCATTCCTGGCAGGCAATAGGCGAGGGCGACACCAAGCACCAGAAGCAGGGGGGGGATTGCAACTTTTACGATCGAATTTTTGATGTCGCTGCTCATTTACCCATTCTGCTCAACGCTACCGCGCGCCGGTATTAGCAAACCTTACGGTATTTTTGTCTGTAACAATTTGTAACGCCTAGTGTAACATCCCCGCCTACTTAAGCTTGGCAAAATTGGATGATGCGGTGGTTGCAAAGCGTACACACGGCTAAGACTAAAAAAACTCGCGCAACATGAATTCTTCAAGGCCAGCGGTATCTTCAATACTTGCAGATAACACCACTACGCGACCCAGTCGGCGTGAATCCCAGTTGAAATTGCCTTGATAATGGCCCCGTATCAAGGTGATCATTCGACGAATAATCGCAAGTTCAATATTGCCGTTCCGCCCCGCATCGACGTCAATGACTTCGCGGCGGCTGTTGCTGGAATCGTTAGTCCAACCGCGAAATGAAAACTGCGCCTCGCGATGACCCTTGCTCAATATCTGGAATACCCCGTTGGTACCGTCTCTAGGCGTCAGGGATTGCGCGTTGCGATTGATATTGGCCATTGCAATATCATCAGCAGTAGGCGCATGTCCGCGGCCACCTGCGGCAGCTTCTGCGGCCGCCCGCCGTTCGCGATTGGCGTTGACTGAACTCATAAAATCGAGCGGCGCGGCATCAGTGGTCCTGACAGGCGCGCGTGGTTCCGGCATCGCGGGCGTGCTTTGCGCGGTAGGGCTGGGCACAGTCATCATCTGAGGCTGCCGGGGCGTGCGCGCATGCATCCGCGGTGCCGATGGTAAAGGCGTGTTCTGAACCATGGCTGGAGGAGAAGTTTTTGCCGGTGGACTCAAGCGCACTACCAAGGGTCCTTGCACTCCGTTCACTGACGCGTGTTCAATTACCTCGCGTTTCGGCACCACAATAAAAACCGCGATGTGCAGACTGAGCGACAGCACTAATCCAATGGCAAGCCGGCGAAGGGTTCGCGGGTGCACCTCGCGCAGGTGACTTGCGGTGAGTATGTTAGTGTCGTTCGTTGCACCAGCAGCGGCGGCGAAAATAAGGGTTCGGTGCATTGACTTGATTATGCGGGAGGTGTGACGGCTTTTCACAGGCGGGCGACCGATACTCAAGCAGCGGCAATCAACCCGCCTCTGAGATCATCAAAACAATGTCAAGTTCCCGCACGAGTTGGCATTGTTGCGCGACCGTCACCCCGAGCGCAAAACAGCTATGCTATGCGCGATTAGTCCGTGACCAAAAGAAGGAGAAATTGCCGTGGCAAAAGAAAATTTCAGTATGGACAACCACTGGTTGCCATTCACGCCAAACCGCCACTTTCGCAAACATCCGCGGGTCTTTGTCGCCGCCGACGGCATGTTTTTCACGACCGACGATGGCCGAAAGGTGCTGGACGGCGTGTCGAGCCTGTGGTGTGTCGCTGCCGGCCACAATCGGCGGCCAATCAACGAAGCCATCAAGTCACAGCTCGACACGCTGGATTACGCCACGGCGTTTCAAGTTGGGAACGACAAGGCGTTCATAGCCGCCGAGATGATCGCGGCCATGGCGCCAGGAGACTTGAACAAGGTGCTGTTCTGCAACTCGGGCAGTGAAGCCGCCGATACATCACTGAAAGTCGCGCTTGCCTACCACCGCGCCCGTGGCGAAGGCCACCGCAACGTTTTCATCGGCCGCGAACGCGGCTACCATGGTGCCGGATTCGGCGGCATGAGCGTTGGAGGCATTCCGGCGAATCGCAAAGTATTTGGAACTGCTTTTTTGCCGCGCGTGGACCATCTGCGTTTCATTCACGACGCGGTTCACCACGCCTTCATCAACGGGGTCGAACCCGAATGGAAAGAAGATCTACTGCAGGAGCTTGAACAACGCCTTCTCCCACTGCACGACCCGAGCAATATCGCGGCCATCATAGTAGAACCGGTCGCGGGAAGCGCGGGTTGGTACGTTCCACCGAAAGGCTATCTCAAACGCTTGCGCGAAATTTGCGACAAGCACGGCATCCTGCTCATATTTGATGAAGTCATTACCGGTTTTGGCCGCATGGGCACCAATTTTGGTGCGGATTTTTACGGTGTGGTGCCGGACATGCTGAATTTCGCCAAATGCGTGACCAACGGCGTAATTCCCCTGGGCGGTGTAATTTGTCGTGACCATATCTATGACGCGATGATGAAGTCCACCGCAAACAGCCCCGACCACGCCATCGAATTTTTTCATGGCTATACCTACTCGGGTCATCCGGTGGCGTGCGCGGCGGCGATCGCCACGCTGAATATATTTAAGCAGGAAAATCTGTTCGCCCGTGC
>JAYVKG010000165.1:0-4864 GCA_043768625.1 Betaproteobacteria bacterium | reverse complement strand
GAGACCGAAGATGGCACCGGCAACCAGCGTCATGATGGCCGCGCCCGGCAGCGACAGTGCGGTCACCGCGACGTAGACGGCAAAAAACGTCAGTCCCGTTTGCAGTGGGTTGGCCTGATAATAGGCCGCGATCCCGGCTTGTTGCGACTTCAGATACTCGAGGTTGAGGTATTTGCCGAGGTCAAAGACAAAAAACACGATGACCAGTGCTGCGACAAGTAACAAAACCAGCAGTTTGCTTTTTTTCATATTGTTTCCTGAAGGCAGGACGGGTGTCGGTAAGGCAGCACGATTTATTTGGATTTAATGCGCGTGCCGGCTATTGCAGGCTTGGTTGATCTCGACCCGGGCGGGGCGGTTTTGGTGGTGGCTTTTCGGGCTGGCTTGATGGGCCTCCCGCTGATCAGCGGTGCGGGCACATAGGGCCTCATTTCGCTGCCGCTATCGAGAAACTGCGCCCGCAGGTCCACGGTCTGGCGTTTGCCAATATCATCAAAGTGCAGTTCGAGCCAGGCGCTGGCCGCCGCGCGACCGCGGTCACGCAACTCTTGAAGGAACGACCAATCGGTATACATCTTGGATGCCGATGACAGATCCGACAACACATCGTCGGCGCGCAAAGAATGGATCAGCACGTATTTTAATTGGTCGCGGAATTCGTCCTTTAACCAGCCGTCAGCGATCAACTTTTGGACGAAAGCGACGGCGCGCAATTCCTTGATTAACGCGGAATTGAAGGTGATTTCATTCACGCGATCTTCGATATCGGCCGGCGCAGTGGGCGTGCCTTGGCGCACGATGGGGTTGATGTGCACGATCAGTACATCGCGGGCTTCGGTGCAGTAGAACAGCGGAAACAGGGCGGGATTGCCCATGTAGCCGCCATCCCAGTAGGTGTGGCCGTCAATCTCAACCGCCTGATGCAGGAACGGCAAACAGGCGGAAGCCATCACCACATCGACGTTAATTTCGTGGTTCTGAAATACCCGCACGTTACCGGTTTGTACATTGGTCGCGGAGAGAAACAACTTGTGTTTTTCATGCCGGTTAAGCGCGTTGAAATTGACTTGCTCGTTCAGAATATCCTTCAGCGGGTTAAAGTTCATGGGGTTAAGCTGATACGGTGAAAACGCGTTGGTCATCGCCTTGAAGGCCTGGAAACTCAGACTGTCGTCGTTGTTCCAATGGTTGCCCTTAAGTCGATCCCAAGGCAGCACCCTTACGGGCGAATAGCGTTCGCCGGCGTCGGAAACGGCATGCCAAAATTTCTCGAGTGCCTGGCGCGCGCCGGCGCGTCCGCCCTGTTGCAGGCCCCCGACCATCACCACCGCATTCATCGAGCCGGCGCTGGTACCGGAAATGCCCTCAAACGCCAACCGACCGTCCTCCAGAAAAAAGTCCAGCACCCCCCAGGCGAAGGCACCGTGGGCACCACCACCCTGCAGGGCAAGATTGATGGTCTTGACGGTGACGGCTTTGCTTGCGGCTGAAGCGGATTTGGGGGGCATGCGAGCCTCAGGAGGGAGCAACAGTGAAAGGTAACCCGACGCTGCGACGACGGCAAGTTATTTCGCCGCGCGCCGCAAGCGCATTTAAGTCCAGCCCGGTGCCGTAAGCGTAACCCCCAAGGCCTGCGCTGCTTCGTAATCCGGGCCATCGACCAGGCGCTGAAAATACCCACGATGTGCCGGCGAGCCCGCCGGCCAGTTTTTGACAAATGTAGTGTGAAATGCGGCGACGTCGTAGCGGACCGGAATGGCGTCGACATACACTTCGTCCTGTGCCTCGCCATACTGCGCGAGCCCGGCCGGCGCGGGATGGATCGACAGCCGAGAAATAACGCCATGTTGCGTCCGCGAAAAATTTGGCATGCCAGCGGCGCCGTTGTTGATGACCACGTGCATCCGGCCGGCGTCGGCCACATCGACAAAACGGCGCAACGCTGGCAGGCAAGTATGGCTCGACGCAAAACCGGCCAGGTGGTTTTCGCGGCAAAGGCGATTCAGCCAGGTCACATTTTCAGCTTGGTGCAGGGAATCGTGTGCAAAGCGCCAACCGGCCAGCGACTCTGCATCACCATGAACAATGCCAAAGCGCCTGGCGCCGATTTGAGCCACGGCGAACATGGGCAATTGTGCCAATTGCCGGCAAAGGTCAGGAAATGCGAGCGCGGTGTGGCGCAAACGCTGCATGATCTGGTTGGAGCGATTGACGTCGGCGTCATCAACGTAATCCGGATAGGCGCAACCGCAGCCAGCGTCTCCCGCATCCAGGCCAAGCTCGGTCTCAACATTTCCGCGCAATGCCACATGCTTTAACACGGCGCGGTTGACGGCCGCAAAGCTGTCGTGGTCGACATTGAACCAATTGAAGTCACCATTGAATATCAGCGTCGGCTTGACCGCTTCGCGCGCCGCGAGGGCGAGGATAGCCTCCAGTGCGGGGAGATTGCCGTAGAGACCACCGATAATGTAGACAGTCTCGGCACAAATATCGGCGACCCGCGCAAACGATGCAGGCGCATAACGATAGTGCAAAGGGCAGGATCGACCGGCAGTGGTGGAGGCGGCTGATATAGCAACGGTCATGGGCTAAAAATTGAAAGACTCAATGACTGGCGCGGACTGCGCGGCATAAATGGTGGTAAAGGCGCGCCAGTGCTGGTGTTGCTATTCAGCTGCAGCCAGCGACAGCGACGTATTTTCTTCCCCATCCAGCGCGCCGCCGCATGAAGAGCCCTGGCCGGCGGTACAGCCGTAGCAGTGATCCTTCACCACGATGGGATTGCCCAGCAAATTGACGGCGATCAAATCGCGCAAACGCGTTTTTAGCTGGTTGCCATGTTGCAGCGGCAGCCCGAGCATCTGGTTGAAATCACAATCGTAAACGTAGCCCTGATAGTCCACCGAAATCAGCGAGCGGCACATCACACCATCCAGATTGTGCGATTGAAAGTTGGCCACCAGCAAATCCATATAGCCGTCAAAGGTACCTTTGGAAATCAATGTGGAGCCGAAGCGCTGAATCGGCATGTTGGTGATGGTGTACAAATGATTGAAAGAAATACCGAAGTTTTTATGCAGCAGGCGGTGGTAGTCGGCTTCGAGTTGCTCTTGCGGCGGTGGCAGTTTCGGCCCCTGCGGATTGAACACGAGGTTGAGAAGCAACTTGCCAGCAGGTTTGCCGTAGCCCAGCGCATTGAGTTTTTTCAGGCCCTCGATGGATTTTTCAAACACACCTTCGCCACGCTGTTTGTCGACATTTTCCTGCGAATAACAGGGCAGCGAAGCGCTCACTTCTACCTGGTTTTCGGCCAGAAACGCCGCCAGGTCTTCATAGCCCGGCTCACCCAGAATGGTGAGGTTGCAACGATCAATCACGCGCACCCCTTGTGCCCGGGCCGCGCGCACCAGATATCTAAAATGTTCGTTCATTTCCGGCGCGCCGCCGGTCAGATCGAGCAGCGTGACATCGGCGGAACGGATGAAAGCAATCACGTCTTCAATGCTCTCCAGCAACATCATTTCCTTGCGGTCCGGACTGGCGTTGACGTGGCAATGAAAGCAGGACTGATTGCACTGGTAGCCCAGATTGACCTGCAAGGTATCGAGCGCCTTGCGACGGATATGTGGGAAGCCGCGTGATTTCATCAAATGTAGTGTCTGGTGCATAAAAATTTCCCGAACGTGTTACGAAATGATAGTCGATTCTGTCTTGATACGGCAGTGCAGCAAAGTTAGATGCGCCGCCGCGTGATCCGACCTGCAAGCCGGCGCGGTCAGCGAGTGCTACATAGCAACCATTTGGCACTGGTCGTGCAGATATTCATTCCTTACGTCGGCTGCAGGCTGTCAGCATGCAGGTTGCTACGCGGAGGGTTAGCGACTACCCAATGATGCGTTTTACGACCGCCACCAACGCCGCCGCAGTAATCCCGAAATGCTTGTACAACACCGGAGCAGGTGCTGATTCGCCGAAGCTATCGATACCAATCACCGCCCCCTCCAGCCCGACATATTTGCGCCAATAGTCAGTCACACCGGCCTCGATCGCGGCGCGCGGTATGCCATTTGGCAACACGGCTTGCCGGTAAGCGTCGTCCTGCCTGTCGAACACGAAGGTTGACGGCATCGACACCACGCGAACGGCAATGCCTTCAGCGGCAAGCATGGCCTGCGCCTCCATCGCCAAGCCGATCTCGGTTCCGGTGCCAATGATGACGGCACGCAGCGCACCGGCCTCTTTTGACAGCACGTAACCGCCTTTGCCTGTATTAGCCAGCGTTGCCACATCGCGCTTTTGAAACGGGCTGTTCTGGCGCGAAAATACCAGACAAGTCGGGCCGTCCTTTCGGGCCAGCGCGTGCCGCCACGCGGCCGCGGCTTCGACTGTATCGCACGGTCGCCACAAGTCCATGTTGGGAATCAAGCGCAGCGCAGCGACGTGCTCAACAGATTGATGCGTCGGGCCGTCTTCGCCGAGGCCGATCGAATCGTGCGTGAACACCGAAATATTGCGTAACTTCATCAGCGCGGCCATGCGTAAACCATTTCGCGAATAATCGCTGAAGGTCAGGAATGTGCCGGTGTAGGGAATGAAACCGCCATGCAGCGCAATGCCGCTGGCGATTGCCGTCATGCCGAATTCGCGCACGCCGTAGTTAATGTAATTGCCGCCGTGCTGATCGGAGAGCGCCTTGCTGCCGCTCCAATTGGTCAGATTGGAACCCGTCAGATCGGCCGAGCCGCCGAGCATTTCGGGTATCAGCGCGGCGAAACCTTCAATCGCCAGTTGCGACGCTTTGCGGGTGGCGACGGTTTGCCCTTGTGCATTCGCTCCGGCAATCACGCGGTCGGCGATGGCA
>JAYVKG010000164.1:0-6591 GCA_043768625.1 Betaproteobacteria bacterium | reverse complement strand
GTCCGGATGTAAAGGTCATTTTTGCCCCGCGACCACCGTTCGGCAACCCCATTTAAAAAGGAGTATTCATGAATTTTACTATGAGCATTGCGCCACTAGTCTCGCTGATCGCCGGCATTCTTATTCTCGTCGTGCCCAAACTGCTGAATTATATTGTGGCCGTTTATCTGATCATTATTGGGCTGCTGGGTCTGTTTGGCGCAGGCAGTCTTCACCTGCGGTGATTACCCACCTGTTCGCAACATGTCAAAGAAATTTGCTGGTTTGCTGGTCGTAGCGGCGGTGGCGGTGAGCATTGTTGTGGTCGCCACCACCGGCGCGAACCCGGCAGGTACGGTCGTTGTTACAGCGGTCCCGACCCCGCACCCACGCGTTGTCGAATTCGCGACCGCAATGAAACGGGCTGTGGCAGCGTATCGAATCGCGCGAGCTAAGTGTGATCTTTTCGATGCAGCGGAAAAAAGCATCTGTGATGCAGAGGCAAAGAAAGAACAAAAGCGCGCCAAGTCGGAAGCACGTAACAAGTATAAAGACGACAACGCCTCAGCGGCATCCCCAGCGATGAATCCGCCAGTCAAAACAACACGCGGGCTGGATTTGGTCTTTTATCGTGCGCACCAGCAGTTGGATGAATCAGCGGCGGGTTGCTTTGCCGACACCGGCCCCGGTAGCAACGGTCCGCCAGGAAAATATTTCCCCCGCATCGCAATGAATTAACGCATCGAGACAGCAAGCTTCGCGCGGATAGCCTATTCTGCATGGCGGATGCAGGTCCCGTCGGGCACCGGGAAATTGTCTGTTCGACAGCGTACAGACCTCTTCATTAGCCAGCCACATAATGTGTTGCCGTGTGATATTGAGCGTCATCGGCGGATGTGATGCGATGCGTTTCGGTTGCCCGCCATCGTCGGGCCGTCACAGGACGCTGAAATGCCGGCATCGCTATAAGTATTACCGGTATAACGCGTAACAATAAGGCCGCCTGGCAAATTGAACCTAAAAATAGTGTCACGTCTGCGGTAAGCTGGTTGGGAAGGACGGCAAGTACGCGGGCGCTAGCGGCGGCATTGCGGCATGGCTGTTTTTCGCCATCACCTGACAAGAAAGAATTCTCGATTGAAGGCAAAGTTTATATTTCGCAAGTTGCTCAAGTGGATGGCGATCTTTCGCAACGGCGGTGCATCCCACCAATCTCCTGTCGACGAACAACCGCTGCGTGCCGAGCTTCTCAGTGCCGATCAGATGGAACAATACGGCCGAACCCTGGCCGGCGCGCACCGGCTGATGGCGAAACGCGCGCCGGACCAGCTTTTGGCACGTCTGGCAGCGAATGAAGAGATTTTGCTTGGTATCTGCAATTTGCTGACAGAGGCGGTGACCGCGAACCATCGAATTACGCCCGCAGGAGAATGGCTGCTCGATAATTTTTACCTGATAGAAGAACAGATTCGCACCGCGAAGCGACATTTGCCGAAAGGTTACAGCAGGCAACTGCCGCGACTCGCTCGTGGCCCCTCCACCGGTCTTCCTCGCGTCTATGACATCGCTTTACAGACGATCTCGCACGGCGACGGCAGGGTCGACCCGGAAAGTCTTAGCCGGTTCGTAGCGGCCTATCAAACCGTCAGCGACCTCAAACTCGGCGAATTGTGGGCAATCCCCATTATGTTGCGTTTGGCGCTTATCGAGAATCTCCGACGCGTTGCCGTCCGTGTTTCAGCCGGCATGATCGATCGGGAATTGGCAGGAACCTGGGCAGATCAGATGATAATGATCGCCGAAAAAGATCCAAAATGCCTGGTATTGGTGATCGCGGATATGGCGCGATCCAACCCGCCCATGACGACCGCGTTCGTATCGGAATTTGCCCGTCGCATCCAGGGTCAAAGTGCCGCATTGGCATTGCCGTTGACGTGGATAGAACAATTGCTGGCGGAATCTCACCTGACAATCGAACAGCTGGTTCAGTCTGAATCCCAGAAGCAGGCGTCCACACAAGTCTCGGTCAGTAACAGTATTGCCAGTCTGCGTTTTCTCGGTGCCATGGACTGGCGCGAATTCGTCGAGACGCTGAGCCATGTCGAAATCAAACTGCGCGAAGATCCTGACGGCATCTATGGCAGGATGGATTTTGCCACCCGCGATCATTACCGCCATGTAATTGAAAAAACGGCGAAGCGAAGCCATTTGTCTGAACGCGAAGTCGCTGAACACGCGATCCGGCTCGCCCACCTGGGCGCGAGCCATGCAGCTAATGCGCCAATGCCCAACGGCGAGGAGGCGCGCGGTATTCGTCTCGATGGCCGTTCTGCGCACGTTGGCTTTTACCTGATCGGCAGAGGATTGCCACTGCTTGAACAAGCCGTGGATGCGCGTGTAACCCACAGCCGCAAAATCGAAATGCGGCAACAGTCGAACGGACGGGGAACGTTGTTGCTTTACCTGGGCGCGATCGCACTGATCACCTTGAGCCTCACTGGTTGTCTGTTGCTGGTGGCGCAGCGCAGCGTCGCCGCGGATTGGGAGCTCGCCTTAATTGGGGTACTTGCCTTGCTTGCCACCAGTCAGCTCGCCGTTGGGCTAACGAATTGGCTGGCGACGGTGTGGGTGACGCCGCACCCGCTACCGCGAATGGACTTTTCTGAAGGCATTCCAGCAAGCGCGCGCACGCTGGTGATTGTGCCTACCATGTTGACCAGCGCCGATGCAATTGAGATGCTGGTGGAGGCGCTGGAAGTCAGATTCCTGGCAAATCGGGATGAAAATCTGCATTTCGGTCTGCTCACCGATTTTAGCGACGCGCCGCAGGAAACGCTGGTCGAAGATGAACCGCTGCTGCGACTTGCGGAGGAACGCATAACCGCCCTGAATATAAAGTACGGCGCCGCCCAAACCGATATTTTCTTTTTGTTTCACCGTCCGCGCCGCTGGAATGCGCAGGCGCGAGTGTGGATGGGTTACGAGCGCAAACGCGGCAAGCTGGCTGAATTAAATTCGCTGTTGCGCGGTGGTGGCGAAAACAGCTTTCTGCGCATCGTCGGTGCAACCGCCGTTTTAGGCGACGTCAAATACGTCATCACCCTCGATACCGATACACAGCTGCCGCGCGATGCCGCCAGACAGTTTGTGGGAACCATGGCGCATCCGCTCAATCGTGCGGTTTATGGCGGGAACGAACAGCGTATTACCGAGGGCTACAGCATTCTGCAGCCGCGTGTAGCGGTAAGCCTTCCAGGCACCAACCGCTCGCGGTATGCGCGGCTGTTCGGCAGTGAGCCGGGTATTGATCCCTATACGCGCGCCGTCTCGGATGTTTACCAGGATGTCTTTGGCGAGGGTTCGTTTATTGGCAAAGGTATTTATGACGTCGATGCATTCGAACACACCGTGGGCGGACGCTTCCCGGAAAACCGGATACTAAGCCACGACCTGCTGGAGGGATGCTACGCGCGGTCCGCACTGTTGAGCGACGTTCAACTGTACGAAGAATATCCGACCAGTTATCGCGCGGACGTTAGTCGGCGACACCGCTGGATACGCGGAGATTGGCAAATCGCTTCTTGGCTGCTGCGGCGAGTGCCGGGCGGGACGGATTCGAGGGCGGGTCGCCAGGCCAACCCGCTATCAGTACTGTCGCAATGGAAAATCTTCGATAATCTTCGACGTAGTCTGGTACCTGTAGCGTTGACGCTTTTGTTGTTGCTCGGCTGGACCGTGTTGTCGCCAGCAATATTCTGGACCGTGATGGTGATCGGGGTTGTTTTGGTCCCGCCATTGGTTGCTTCCATTCTGGATTTCTGCCGCAAGCCCGACGACATGCTGCTAGCTCAGCATTTTGCCGCCGTATTAGGCACCATCGGCGGGCAATTGGCGCACGGGTTGTTCACACTGTCCTGTCTGCCCTACGAGGCTTATTTCAGCCTCGACGCCATCTTCCGTACCAACTGGCGGATTATGGTTACGCAAAAAAGGCTGCTGGAATGGGCTCCCGCCAGCAGCGCTACCAATACCCCGGATCCGGATGATCGCGCTGGTCTCATCGCCAGCGTCCGATCGATGTGGATCGCGCCGCTCATCGCCATCGCCGCAACCGCTTATCTGGCGCTAACAACACCGGCCACGCTCATCGTGGCCGGACCGCTTCTGTTGCTGTGGTTTGCCTCCCCCGCCCTCGTCTGGTGGATCAGTCGGCCGCTCTCCCGCCGCACTGTCAGACTGAGCGACGATCAGAACAATTTCCTGCGGAAAATTTCCCGCAGGACCTGGGCGTTCTTCGAAACCTATGTCGGCCAGGACGACCACTGGTTGCCGCCGGACAACTACCAAGAGCACCCAATCGGGGTAGTTGCGCATCGTACTTCCCCAACGAATATGGGGCTTGCGCTGTTGGCTAATTTGTCAGCTTACGATTTTGGCTACATCGGTGTTGGACAGTTCATTTCACGCACCGCCAATACGCTCGCGTCGATGGCTGATTTGAAGCGTTACCGGGGGCATTTTTACAACTGGTACGACACCCAGTCGCTACAGCCGCTGAACCCACTCTACATCTCGTCGGTCGACAGCGGCAACCTGGCCGGCCATTTGCTGACGCTGCGGCCGGGACTGCTCGTGTTGCCCGACCAAAAAATATTCTTACCGCGAATTTTTGATGGATTGTCCGACACGCTGCGCGTCCTCAGGGACGCCGCGGCCGAAGCACCGCCAGAATTGCAGGCCCTGCTCGAAAATGTGCAGAAAAATATGGGGTCGGTCTGCGACCCCCGCCCGGTGACCCTGATGGCCACGCATACCTGCATGACCCGGTTTTCAACAGCCGCGGCGGAACTCGCCGTCACTCTGCAGACGAACCCCGCTGCCGCAAATATGGTCGATGCACTGTGGTGGGCACAGACGCTTTCGTTGCAATGCGCCAGCGCGCTTGAGGCGCTGGTAATGCATGCGCCGTGGCTGGCGCTACCACCTGCCCCGGAGCGACTCGGCAACATCCTGGCTGCCATTGAAGTTCCCACGTTGCGCGCACTGTCAGGCGGCGACGTGGTCAAGATAGCGGCAATCGAGCAGCAACTGGTTCCTGAAGCGACGGCAGCGGAACTCGCATGGCTGAGAGATTTGAACGCACAAGCTTTGGTTGCGCGGCACCGTGCCCAGCAGGGTTTGATGGAAATTGAACGCCTGGCGCTGCAGGTAAGCGAAATGGCCACCATGGAAATGGCCTTCCTGTACGACCCGGCGCGGCATTTGCTCTCGATCGGCTATAACGTCAGCGAGCGTCGTCAGGACGCAAGTTATTACGACATGCTGGCGTCAGAAGCAAGGTTGTGCAATTTTGTCGCAATTGCGCAGGGGCAACTGCCGCAGGAAAGCTGGTTCGCCCTTGGGCGCCTGCTCACGCCCACCGGCGGCGAGCCGGTGCTGCTGTCCTGGAGCGGATCGATGTTTGAGTATCTGATGCCGCTGCTGGTGATGCCCACCTATGAACACACCTTGCTTGACCGCACCTACCACGCCGTGGTCGAACGACAGATCGCGTATGGAACGCAGCGCGGTGTGGCATGGGGCATCTCTGAATCCGGCTACAACACCGTTGATGCCGCACTCAACTACCAGTATCGCGCTTTTGGCGTACCCGGGCTTGGGTTGAAACGTGGGCTGGCCGACGATCTGGTGGTAACACCCTATGCGTCGGCGCTTGCGCTGATGGTGGCGCCAGAGCAAGCGTGCCGCAATTTACAGCGACTCGCCGCCGAGGGACTGGCTGGAAAATTTGGTTTTTATGAGGCCGTCGATTACACCCCCGCGCGTTTACCACGCGGGCAAACCAGTGCCGTGATCCGGTCATTCATGGCGCACCATCAGGGGATGATCTTTTTGTCGCTGGCTTATCTGTTGCTGGACCGGCCAATGCAAAAACGCTTCGAGTCAGATCCAATGTTTAAGGCGACCACATTGCTGTTGCAGGAGCGGGTGCCAAAGGCCAGCGCTTTACAACTGCACACCGATGAATTAGCCGCCATTCGCACCACCGCCGATGATTTGCAGACGCCGGTGCGGGTGATCACCAGTCCGGGGACGCCGATACCTGAAGTGCAATTATTGTCCAATAGCCACTATCACGTCATGGTGACCAATGCCGGCGGCGGCTACAGTCGCTGGAAAGACCTGGCCGTCACCCGCTGGCGGGAAGATTCAACTTGTGACAACTGGGGCACGTTTTGCTATATCCGCGACCAGGCCAGCGGGGCTTTCTGGTCGAATACGCATCAACCGACGCTCAAAAGGTCTGAAACTTACGAAGCGATTTTCTCGGAAGGACGTGCGGAATTCCGCCGCCGTGACGATGACTACGATACCCACACCGAAATCGTGGTTTCTCCGGAAGACGCGATCGAACTGCGGCGTGTCCACATCTGCAATCGTGCGCGCATCCGCCGCACTATTGATGTCACAAGTTATGCAGAAGTGGTTCTGGCCGCACCGGACGCGGACGCGCTTCATCCTGCATTCAGCAATCTGTTTGTGCAGACCGAGATCATTCGTCAGCGCCAGGCGATTGTCTGCACGCGCCGGCCGCGTTCACTCGCCGAACAG
>JAYVKG010000163.1:0-3725 GCA_043768625.1 Betaproteobacteria bacterium | reverse complement strand
CGCGGGACAGTACTTGCCGCGCAGCGCAGACTTGGACAAGTTTTCGCAAGCTGCGCTCGATGAAATCGCTGAACGTATTATTGACCGTCCCAGCGAAATCCTCGGTCGGCGTACGCCAAATAAGGTCTATGCACCCATGTTGGCTGGTGTTGCAGTTAAAGATTGAATGTCCCTTCTGCATAATCGGGCCAACGCGTAAACGCCATAAATGTCTCGCTTCCATCCACTAATTCTGCGCTGACGAGTTTCACGTTTGCGCCCGGTGGCCCGTTGTGGCACCACGCCACCAGTTGTTCAATCGCGTATTCGTCACCTTGCGCGATCGCTTCGACCCTGCCATCTGCGCAATTACGCACCCAGCCGTTGACCTCCAGCGCCTGCGCCACCGCGCGCATCGATTCGCGAAAGCCCACTCCTTGCACCCGACCGGTAAGCCCAATCCGCACGGTAACAGCCTCGTTTCCCGGTTTCATTCGTCGTGGCGAATCTTTTTGCTGCGTACCGATTTAACCGTGGCGCGGGTTTTTTTTGCTTCAATGCGGCGCTCCTTAGAAGCACGCGTGGGCTTGGTGGCGTGGCGTTTCTTCGGCACGTGATTAAGCCTGGTCAGACGCATGATCAATCGCTCAAAAGCGGTCTGCTTGTTGCGAAACTGGGACGACGAATCCTGCGCAATCACCACCACGCCGGAAGGCAGATGGGTTAGGCGAATGGCGGAATTGGTTTTGTTGACGTGTTGACCGCCGGGGCCTGAGGCGCGGTAGGTATCAAGGCGGATTTCCAGCTCGAGCGTATCACGGTCGACCGCGTACGGCGGCAGCCGCAGCGGAAGATCACGTTCGATCATTTAATGCGCATCCCCGGCACTGCACCGGCATCCGGCGCCAGCAGGTAAATGCCGGTGCCGTCGCCCGCAGCTAATACCATCCCCTGGGACTCACCAAAGCGCATTTTTCGCGGTGCAAGATTAGCCACCATCACGGTGTAACGGCCAACCAGATCCTTCGGCTGATACGCACTGCGGATGCCGGCAAACACCGTACGTTGCTCGATGCCGAGATCCAATGTCAGGCGCAACAACTTGTCGGCCTCAACTACCAATTCCGCATCGAGGATTCTGGCTATGCGCAAATCGAGACGGGCGAAATCGTCGATGGAAATTGTTTCGGCAATTGGCTGGATGATGATCGGCTTTGGCGGCTCCGGCGGCACCAGCGCGAAATCGGCAGCAGTGCTCGTTGCAGCATGGCCATCGCCGTTAGCGGGCTTGGCGTCGACTTTCCTGGCCGGGTCCGCCACTTCTTTGGGCGGCTGCAGTAACGCGTCGATTTGTTTGGCGTCAATGCGGGCCATCAAATGCTTGTACGGCAAGATCGCGTGGCCTTCCTTGAGAGGCTTGGCGGTGGATTTCCAATCAAAGGCATCGAAATTAAACATCTCGCCCGCGGAAGCGGCGAGGTGCGGAAGTACCGGCGCCAGATAGACGGTCAGATCGCGGAACATGGCAACTGCTGTCGAACAGACCGTCAGCAATTCAGCTTCCTTGCCTTCCAATCTCGCCAGCTCCCACGGCTTGTTTGCGTCGACGTATTGATTCGCCAAATCGGCAAGTGCCATGATGGCGCGGATCGCCTTGCCGTATTCCCGACCGTCGTAGTAGCGGCTGATCTCGTCACTGGCAGCTCCAAAATGCTTTGCGATATCTTTCGGTAACTGCGGCTTGCCAAGTTTGCCGTCAAACTTTTTGCTGATAAATCCAGCCGCGCGACTGGCGATATTCACATACTTGCCGATCAAATCGCTATTTACGCGCGCGATAAAATCTTCCGGATTGAAATCCAGATCTTCCACTTTGTCGTTGAGTTTCGCTGCGATGTAGTAGCGCAGCCATTCCGGATTCAGACCGAGCTTGATGTATTGCTGCGGCGACACGCCTGTGCCGCGAGATTTGGACATCTTCTCGCTGTTGAAAGTGATGAAGCCGTGCACGAATACGTTGTTGGGTACTTTGCGGCCGGCGAACTTTAGCATCGCGGGCCAGAACAGCGTATGGAAATAAACAATGTCCTTGCCGATGAAATGATACTGCTCGACATCCTCGTCGGCCATGAAGTCATCGAACGAGCGCTTTTCGCCGTTGGCCTTGGCTTTGCCGGATTCGAAATACGCCTTGAGGCTGGCAAGATAGCCAACTGGCGCATCCAGCCAGACATAAAAATATTTGCCAGGCGCATCAGGTATTTCGATGCCAAAGTATGGCGCATCGCGCGAAATGTCCCAGTCGTTGATTTTCTTACCGCCTGTTTCTTTGTCGTCCGCCAGCCATTCCGCGAGTTTATTGACAACTTCCGTCTGAAGCGGCGTTTGTTTGGTCCAGTCTTGCAAGAACTGCACGCATTTTTTGTCCGAGAGTTTGAAAAAAAAGTGCTCGGATTTTTTCAGCACCGGTTTGGCACCGGTTAGCGTTGAATAGGGATTTTTAAGGTCGGTAGGCGCATAGACGGCACCGCAGTTTTCGCACGAGTCGCCATACTGATCTTTAGTGGCGCATTTCGGGCACTCTCCCTTGATATACCGGTCCGGGAGGAACATGCCTTTCACCGGGTCGTAAAATTGTTCAACTTCCTTTGTCGTAATGAGCTTGGCGGCCTTTAGTTTTTTGTAGATATCCTGGGATAGTTCGACATTTTCAGGCGAATGCGTCGAATGCCAATAATCGTAGCTCATCAGGAAATGTCGCCAGTCAGCGTCGTGTTGCGCGCCTACCCGAGCGATCAATACTTCCGGAGTGATGCCCTCGGCTTCGGCACGCAGCATGATGGGCGCCCCGTGTGTGTCGGCCGCGCAGACGAAGTGCAATTCGTGGCCCTGCATGCGTTGAAATCGTACCCAAATGTCGCCATAGAGTTGATCGACGATGTGGCCGATGTGCAAGGGGCCGTTGGCGTACGGGAGTGCAGTGGTGGCAAATATTTTTCGAGGCATCAAAAACTTTTAAGGCGCGGCGAACGCAAAACTGGTTGATTCAAAACAAATTTGGATCACTTGATTGTACCAAGCCCCATATTAATTTGATACACGGTTCAGTCTCGCGATCAGCTAAAATCCCAACTCGCGTCGCACATTTGGTGGCACGAGTTGTATGAAAATCGAAAGTATCCCATGAGCATTACGGTAGAGCAAATCCAAAACGCACTTCGTGAGTTGATTGATCCCGTCACCGATGAAAATTATGTCGATGGCAAAGCGGTGAAAAATATCAAGATCGGGGTTGCCGATATTTCGCTGGAAATCGTTCTGGGTTACCCGGGTAAAAGTGTGACTGAAGGCATTCGCAATAAGGTAATCGAACGCCTGAAAAAAATCGACGGTGTGCAGAACGTCTCGGCTAATGTTTATTCCAAAATTGTTTCGCACTCTGCACAGCGTGGCGTGAAGCTGGTGCCGGGTATCAAGAACATCATTGCCGTCGCCTCCGGAAAGGGCGGTGTGGGCAAGAGCACTACCGCCGTGAATTTGGCGCTGGCGCTTGCCGCCGAGGGGGCGAGTGTAGGGATGCTTGACGCCGACATATACGGCCCGTCGCAGCCAACGATGCTAGGCATTACCGGCCGTCCCGCCTCCAAGGACGGCAAGAGCATGGAGCCCATGGAAGGACATGGCATTCAGGCGATCAGCGTGGGCTTTTTAATTGATCCGGAAACGCCAATGGTTTGGCGCGGGCC
>JAYVKG010000162.1:0-5756 GCA_043768625.1 Betaproteobacteria bacterium | reverse complement strand
CGCTCTGGGCCGGATTGGAGCCGCTGTTGGTGAGGGTGAAGATGAGGCTGGTGGTGGCACCATCGTTGATGGCGGCGGCAGCGAAGGTCTTGGCGACGCTCGGGTTAACGGTATCCGTGTCAGTGCTGGTACATGTCGGACTGACAAACGTGCGGGTGATGCCACCACCTGTGACGCAGTTAATACCGGGATTGACCACGCCAACGGGCGGAGAAACGCTTGCTGAATTGGCTATTGTCCCTGCTGCCGCGCCGGTGACCGTCGCGTTGATCGTGTAGGTAATCACCGCGCCGTTTTGCATTGTGACGGTTGTGTTGAGGTTTCCGCTGCCGCTTGCAGCACCACAGGCTGTGGTCACCATACCGACCGCACCGACAGCTGTCACCGCACATGTCCACGTGCCAAAGGTGAGGCCTGTGGGTGCAGTATCGACGACCGTGCCAGCGGTAAATTCATTCGGACCGTTGTTGGTCACCGTTAATGTGTAGATGGTCGCGGTTCCAACGCCGAGTTTGGTTACGCCGTTAGTCTTGGCAATATCCAGATTAGCCTGCGTTTGAATAATGGTCTGCACGCTAGACGCGTCGTCCGTTGGCGTGTTGTCGGCGATACCATCGGGTTTGACGACGGTCGCGGTGTTAACCACGCCGACAGTATCGGTAGTAGCAGAAGCTTGGATCAACACCGTACAAGTGCCGTTGCTCGGCAGCGTGGTGGTGGTCGTGGTGATGACACTGCCCGCGATTGAGGATGCGCATCCGGCGACACCGGCCGAACCGGTGGACGAAACGATGGAAATACCTGAAAAACTTCCCGGCACGGTGTCGTTAAAACCCGCGCCGCTAACCACTGATGGTCCTGCGTTGGTCAGGGCGATCTGATACTGAATGATCGATCCGTGACTCACGGTGAGAGGTGTCGCCTGAAACGGACCGGTAATGCCGGCGCGTTGAGTTTTCACTACTTGCAAATTGGCGTTAAGGGGTACGGGGTCGGCCGCACAGCCAAAAGCAGGTACGTTAATTGCGGTACACGCACCCGCTGTCGCGGCGGTCGGTAGGGTAGCGTTTTGCGGATCTGCGCCAGTGGTGCCAACTTTGGCCGCGTTCAATAGCGAATTGGTTGCGGCGGCGGTAACGGTCACGCTGATGGTGATGTTGGTGGTGACACCGGCGTTGATGGCGGCGGTGTTGTCACACGTAATGACTTGACCAGCGGCCGTACAGGTAAAACCCGGCGAAGCAATCGCACCGATGGTGAGACCTGCTGGAACCACATCGACGACTCTGACGGTATTGGCGCCGCCCGAGCTAGTCCCACCCCCATTCATGACCGCAAGTGTAAATATGAAATTGTCACCCGGGCTGTGCGCCTGAGGATTGGGATGGGTTTTTGTCAGCCTGATTTCGGCCGCATTTTGCGCGGTGTTCAAATCGACCGCGCAGCCGAGCGGGTTATCGTTGGTCGTACATGCAGCAACATCGGCGTTGGTTGGCGCAGACGTCTTCCCCGGTGTGACATCGCCACCGCCGCCGACGCGAGCGCGATTCAGGTATTGCGTTCCAACAGTGGCGGCACCTACATTTGCCAGTAACGAATACGATGAAGATCCGCCAGCCGGTATCGCCACCGACGAGGTACAAGACGCGTCGGTCGCGGAGTTACGCGTACACGTCCAGTCAACAGCGTTGGCGCCACTCTTGATCAGTACAGCGGGCCAATTCATTGGTACTGGCAGCACATCACGAAAATTAATCGTGCCGATCGATGCCGCAGTACCTATGTTCTGGATGGTGTAAACGTAAACCGTAGTGCCATTGATACTCATGAAAGGCTGACCGTCATCTTTGGACATTGCTAGATTCACATAGCCGACGGTGTCTGTATCGGCGGCGCAACCGGTGCTTGGATCGGATGATGTATCCGCAGGCGACACAGGAGCAGGACAGGCTTGCGTTGCGACCGCATCAGGAAGCGTAATTTTGCTCGGATCGCCACCGCCGCCAACCTTGGCAAGGTTGGTGATGGAAGTGGGTGCGGCCGCGTCAACCAAAGTGTTGAACGTGATCGTCGCATTGCCGGCAGCGGTGATTGCGACGGTTCGATCACAACTGATGTTCTGACCCGTTACCGTACAGGTGAAATTGCTAACGGTGAACGGTGACACGCCGGAAAATGTAAGCCCGACCGGCAGCACGTCGAATACTCGAATGGTTCCAGAAGTTGGCGCTGCACCGTTGTTGGTCACGGTCAATGTGTAAGCCGTGGTTGCGCCGCGCAGCACGCGCGTGGTGGCGTCGGACTTCGTCAGCGAAAGTATCGGTGCCGTGACCGTGTCGATGTCGATTGCGCATCCCGCTGGTGTGTTGTTGCCGGTACAGACTGCCGCTGTTGCCGGGGTCGGCGCGACCTTATTCGGATCTCCGCCACCACCGACGCGCGCTTTGTTGGTCACTGAGGTGCCGTTAGCAGACGATACCGCGACCACAAACGAAAAGGTGCCGGTACCTCCACTGCCGATGATCGAGGCATTGCTCGTACAGGTGATGTCGGTTGCATTGGCTGCGGTACACGCCCACGTTGGCGAACCCATGGTCAACGCAAGCGCTCCGGGCACCACCGACAGGCCGGCTGAAAGTTGATCAGCCACGGTGATGGTGCCAACTGTTCCCCCTACCCCGCTGTTGGATATAGTAAAGGTATAAGTAGTTGCGCTTGGCGAAGTCAATGACGTAACCCCGTCGGTCTTCCCAAGTGAAAGGTTGGGATCACACAACGCACCGGCTGCCACGCCGGGCGCGTTGGGCGCTTGAAAAGTGGCGATGCCGCCGTTATAGCCATCCGAGCCGTAATTGTCGTTGGACAGATTCGCGATCGTCTGTCCCGGCACGCCGCCGTTGGTGGTTGCGGAAACACTCATGCTGGAAGGCGAATACGCAACGAATCCGGCACCGCCGCCGCCGCCAGGACCGTGCCGATCACCAACCACACCGGTCATGCCCTTCCATGCATTTCCGCCGTCGCCGCCAGACACATCGACCGAATCACTACCACCGTTGATCGTGTAAATGACCACCGAGCCGCCACCACCGCCACCGCCGCCCGCATCGTTCAGCACGTTGTAGCCATTGGCACCGCGCGCGTCTATGACGCCTGAACCGGTGATGAGTCGCGCACGCAATATCACGATGCCTCCGCCCGCAGCTCCCGAAGAGCACATGCCGCCAGCCACGCTGCAAGCAATTCCCTGGTTCCCGTACGCGGTGCCGTCGGCGGTACCATCATTTGACCCGCCTGCACCACCGCCGCCACCCATGAAAACGCGATTGAAAGCAAGCGTCCCGGAATAGCCGTTACCGCCGCGTCCACCGGTATCCTTGAGCGGGTCATTCCATGGGCGGCCGCCAAGACCGCCAGGGCCATAATTGCCGCCACCGCCGCCACCCGCGTTTTCGTCATTGCCGGTACCGGTGGTACGCCCATCGGTTCCACCGCCGCCGGCATTACCCGGTGCACCGCGGGCATAAGAGCCGCCTGGATAACCGTCCACAACGCCCGTGTCAAGAATGGTCTGGTTGGCGGCAGACGTAATAGCGTTGGTGTTGCCAGAACCGTATCCGCTGTTCTTGATCGCCACCCACCGGGGTGTACCCACAAAACCCTCGCCTTTACCGCCGTGATAGTTCAGCGTGGAAACCGTCGCGTAATCATCGCTTGAGCTTCCTGACCCTGTTAACTGTCGCCCAGCCGCACCACGAAAACCCTTGCCCGCGACGAAAATAGAACGGTTTGTAACGGACTCGACCGTGGTGCCAGCAAGCGTAAGCGTGTCGCGGACGTCAAGTGCAACCACGCCACCGGTCAATCCGTTCCAGGCAGGCGCAGTCACACCAGAGGCAGTCGCGGTCGTATATTGCGGCACGCGGATGACCTGGTATGTCTTCTGGCCCGATGCGCCGCCAGCCGCGGCTTGGGTGTAGGTATTGGTCAGCGCAGGAGAGAAACTGATCGTTCCTAAACTGTTACTGTTCACGCGAACGAATTCGTAAAGACCAGCGCTGCCCGTGCCGGTCGTTCCGTTGCCGCTGCCTGAGCCGTTACCGTAAGAACTGCTGTTGGAACTATTGATCGTCCCGTCCTGCATCTGAATGATCAACAGCAAATCGCCGGCAACGACGGCGGTGGTCACACCACGCCCGTCAACGGCACCCAGCGTTAACGTCGAGGCACCCGCGCCGAGGAAACTACCGCCTTGATAGTAGTTATTGACAATGCCGGTCGGCGTCCCAGCTCCTGCGCTCCCAGGCGTGGCACAAACTTGCGCTTCCGCCTGCAGCGAAAATACCAGCGCGAAGGCAATAAATCCGCTTCTAAGCCATGTTGTTAAACTTGAATGCACCATGATCGCCTGCGTCCCGATTTTCTATTTTTCCGACGCGCCGACAGTATCGGCGCTTACTTTTTCGGACTTGTTCTTTTTCGGCGTGAAAAGATCTTCATCAAATTTGTAACGCAGCCGTACAAACGTTCCTTTGTTCGTATATTCACCGGCAGTTAAATCTTTGTCGCTGTACCCAAACAAGTTGTAACCGGCGGATAGCCACAGATTTTCCATCGCCATAAAACCGAGCTCCAGTCCCAGGCCGTAGTATTTTGATTGGACACTCCTGCCGAGCATGGTCGACGCGTTCAATGACACGTCCCAGCGTGGCGCGAACTCCCAGATCGCGCGCCCCGCCAGTAAATGCGCGTTGTTTTTGGTTCGCAAATCATTGGATTGCTCATTGGTCCACTTTGCGGCGTAACGAGCGAAGAAAGTAAACGGTCGGCGCGGTTGCCAATTGGCGTGAAGGGAAATTAATTCAACCGTACGCTTTAACTCCACTCCAGGTTGGGTGGTGTCGTTTTCGACACGGTGCTCAACGCGACCGAGCGCATTCCATTTATCGCTTTCCGTATCGCGATAGGCCAATCCAAGCTGCATTCGATCTTGTTCATTTTCGCCGGTACCTTGTCCCTTGTTCCTGATCAATGAATAGGTGTTGCGACCGAGGAACGTCCAATTCTGGCTTAACTTGGACGCTGCCGCGGCAGTGGCGAGAATTGAATCGCTGCTAAATCCATTTCTCAACTCAAGCCTTGTCGAGCCTTTCCAGAGCGGATTTGCCGTGTATTCGAGACCGAGGGTCGCGGCAGTTGCCTCGTTTTCTGCTTTGCCCGATAGTGCATGCACGCGCTCAAAACTGGTGGTCAGCGCAAGACCATCCGAAACGTGCCACAAGTTGCGTAACCCTAACGCCGCCTCGGCATCGCCACCGGAACTTGCATCCCGGATACGATACTCACTGAACAAATTACCGTCTTTCATGTAGTCGGTACTGATGCCGACAACCGTCGAATTCTGTCGCTGCTGGTTGTTCAAACCATAGGGGCCGGTGAGCGACGAAATGAACTCATGCCGTGCATAAAGTCGACTGCTGGTGCCGAGGCGATAGTCACCCCCGATGGCTGCAATTTTGCGCGCGGAATCTTTAACATCCACTTCCGCTTCGACGTAGGCAGTCGCCTCTTTGAGTCCGGGGATATCGCCCGTCACTCTGGCGCGAACAGCCGTCAACTCACTGGGAATTGTGTCAGTACCTGGAATCTGCGTCACCTGGGTTTCTTTCGCATGACGGATGCCAAGCTCAACACGCAATCCATTTTCCAGGGTTCGCTCTGCAGCGATCAACAGACCGTCGCGCCGAGATTTCGAC
>JAYVKG010000161.1:0-1870 GCA_043768625.1 Betaproteobacteria bacterium | reverse complement strand
GACAGCGGCAACCTGTGCGGACATTTGCTCACGTTGCGGCCTGGCCTGCTTGCACTGCCCGACGACAAAATTCTCAGTGCCCGATTGTTCGATGCTCTCTACGACACATTTGAAAATTTGCAAATGGCAAGCGAGGATTCCAGACCCCCGCTCGTGCCATCTGCAGCCTACGCCACAACCGCCGTAATAAAGCGCACGCCGGCCTGCACCCAGTTGCTCGCCCAATTAAAGCGAGACATAGAATCAGCATGCGATTCCCGGCCGGCCACCCTGGCTTCAGTCAAGCACTGGCTGGAGAAAATTACCTCCACTGCCGGTGCGCTTCGTATTGATTCAAGACCGATGGATACGGCCGCCCAGACCACAGTTTCCGCCTCGCTGCCCGCACCGGCTTCAGCGACCAGTCCAAGTCCTCGTGATAGCGAATTTATTTGGTGGACCGACGCGCTACTGCGGCAATGCAATGAATCCTTGAGCGAAGTTTCTTTTCTGATGCCGTGGAGCGCTTTGCCAGTACAAGTCGGCAACTTAAACAATGCAATCGATAACACGCTCGCGTTCGACGCGGGCCTTGGCATTAATCTTGAGGCCATACCGACACTACGCGAGCTTTCAAGGCTTCATGGCTTGGTCTTGTCCGCTGCGGAGCGACGCTTGGTTGAAGACACAGCGCACCTCGCAGAGCAGCAGATGGCGGCACCACGAGCCGATAAACAAACCGTCACCGATAAAGCATTTCTTGAAGTGCTTCTTCCGCTTCTGGAACAAGCAAGTACTCGCGCCGCCGCTAGAATCAGCAAGATCGAAAATCTCGCTCAGCAAGCTGCGGAGCTGGCGTCTGTGGATTATCAGTTTCTGTACGATTCCACGCAGAATTTATTCACTGTCGGCTATAACATTGAGCAGCATCGCTGTGATGCGGGACGTTATGACCTGCTTGCATCCGAATCACGATTGGCCAGTTTTGTAGCAATTGCGCAGGGGAAAATTCCGCAGGCAAGCTGGTTCGCGCTCGGACGTAACCTGACTACCACTGGCGGAAAGCCAATTCTGTTGTCCTGGAGCGGCTCGATGTTTGAATACTTGATGCCGACCTTGATCATGCCTGCCTACGAAAATACGCTGCTGGAACAAACTAGTATAGCCGCTGTAAAAAGCCAAATTGCCTACGGAAATATGCGCGGTGTGCCGTGGGGTATTTCAGAATCAGGTTACAACACGGTTGATGCCGCGCTGAATTATCAATATCGCGCGTTTGGCGTACCTGGGCTGGGCCTTAAACGTGGTTTATCAGACGATTTGGTGATCGCGCCCTATGCGTCAGCACTTGCGCTGATGGTGATGCCCGAAGCAGCCTGCCATAATCTCCAGCGGTTAGCCAAGGACGGGTTCGTAGGCGAATACGGCATGTATGAGGCGGTGGACTATACGCCATCACGGCTGCCACGGGGACAAACTTATGCGGTAGTTCGATCATTCATGGCCCACCACGAAGGTATGAGCCTGCTGTCATTGGTCTATCTGTTGCTCGATCAGCCGATGCAAAAGCGCTTTACATCCGATCCGCAGTTTCAAGCAACAACCCTACTGCTGCAAGAGCGCATCCCCAACGCGACCTCATGGCACGTTCATGCTCCGGAACTAGCGGATGTTCGCGCCGCCGCGATTGGCCCGGTAATGCCGATGCGAATATTGCGCAGCGCCGACACTCTCAACCCCGAAGTGCAATTGTTATCGAACGGTCGATATCACGTCATGATCACTAACGCAGGGAGTGGTTACAGCCGTTGGAAAGATTTTGATGTGAGTCGTTGGCGCGAGGACGGTACCCGCGATAATTGGGGCGCTTTCTGCTACATCCAGGATGTTG
>JAYVKG010000160.1:0-32329 GCA_043768625.1 Betaproteobacteria bacterium | reverse complement strand
GCACCACAGCCGTTTACCATCGGCCACCACCATCTTGCGATGATTGCGCATATTGGTGCTGCTTTTGAACGGCGAATGCAGAATGGGGCCGTGCAACGCAACCCGGACGTTCGCCCCTTTGAGCTTGTTCAGATTCACCCAACCACCCATCAAGTAGCCGAAGGCGTCAATCTGCAGGCGTATGCTGACGCCGCTGCGGGCTTTTTCAATGAGTCTCGTCATCAACTGCCTGCCTACCGTGTCGCCAGCCAGGATGAACGTGCACACGACCAAGTCACTCGTCGCGCTGTCGATGGTGTCCCACAGCGCCTGCAGGGCCTGCTTGCCGTCGGCGTGGATATGCAGTTTTTGATATGCAGCCACCGGCGGTTGGTTCATTGAAGCTGCCAATTGGCGTGGCCAGTCTTGAATCGAGCCGCTGTCCGGCCTGGAAGAATTAGCGACAATTCGAGTCTTGGCGCGCACTAGTTTGCGTGTGCCAAATAACAAGTAAAGCGGCAGACCAACGTACGGAAGCAGCGCGATGGTCAGGACCCAGGAAATCGCTGCAGTGGGAGCCCGCCGTTGCTGCAGGGAGTGGGTGGTCAGCACATAGATGAGCAATCCCATTGCGACCATCAGGCCATGTATCGAGAGCCAATGCGAGACGGGCAGAAGTGTCAACATTATTTAAGTTGAAGTAAGTTGGGTGCGCATTTCAACCATATTCACGACGGCCTTCGCCCCGCATCTGTGCCCGCACCCCATAGCCGCCGGGCGCGGTTAATTTCGGACCGGTTGTGGTCCATCAGCGTCGCCTTGCGCATAGTACTGCTGTTTGGCCGCATTCAAGCGGCACAGCAGGATGGCGGCTGTTCAATGGTAAAAAAATGGGTGCGAGTTTCACGATGTCGACCACCGTGAAAAAGGCAAAGCAAGGAGACCGGCGTACATCACCGTCATACGATGACCGATGGCGAGCGCCGCGGTCGGTGCAGTGTTCGCGCAACCTCAACCTGGCCCGGAACAACCGGTGGCAGGAAGAGGTTGCGCGATATGCGTGGGTTAGGCCGCCAGGGGCCTATCCGCTGCGTTCAAGCGAGGTCGAAACGATCCAGGTTCATTACCTTGTCCCATGCGGTCACAAAGTCATGCACAAACACCTCTTGTGCGTCGCTGCACGCATAGACTTCAGCGATGGCCCGGAGTTGAGAGTTAGAACCGAACACAAGATCAGCGACGGTGCCCGTCCACTTGAGCTCCTTTGTCGCCCGGTCACGCCCTTCCAGCACACCTTCGGCCCCGGTTGACTTGTGCGACTTGGTGTTCATGTCGATCAGGCCGGTCGTCTCACGTTCGCTGCCCTCTGACTCCGCCTGAAACGCACCGGCCTTATGCCACCAGGTGTTCATGTCGAGCATGTTCACGAAGAAGTCATTGGTCAGTGTCTCGGGCCGCTTGGTAAAGACGCCAGATTCGGACTGCCCGAAATTTGCATTCAGGGCACGCATGCCACCGACCAGAACCGTCATTTCGGGAGCACTCAACGTCATCAGGCTGGCCCGATCGACCAGTAATTCAGCCGCCGATCCCTCGTGTCCCTTGCGGAGATAATTGCGGAAGCCGTCTGCCGTCGGTTCCAGTACCGCGAATGCGTCCACATCGGTTTGTTCCTGGGAAGCATCGGTGCGTCCCGGCGAGAACGGCACTTTCACGTCATGCCCGGCTTTTTTGGCGGCGGCCTCAACGGCTGCACAACCGCCCAGCACGATCAAATCCGCCAGCGAGACTTTTACTCCACCTGACTGTGCGCCATTGAAGTCGTGCTGGATCGATTCCAGGGTTTGAAGCACCTTGGCCAGTTCGACCGGCTGATTGACTTCCCAAAACTTTTGCGGCGCTAAGCGGATGCGTGCGCCGTTAGCGCCGCCACGCTTGTCAGTGCCGCGGAACGTTGCCGCCGAAGCCCAGGCCGTCGTGACCAATTGAGAAATAGTCAATCCGGATGCAAGGATCTTGGCCTTCAGTGCGGCAATATCCTGTTCCCCAACCAGTGGATGGTCCACCGCAGGAACGGGGTCTTGCCACAGCTGCTGCTCCTTGGGCACCAGCGGGCCAAGGTAACGTGCGATCGGTCCCATGTCGCGGTGCGTGAGCTTGTACCAGGCTTTGGCAAAAGCGTCTGCGAATTCCTGGGGATTCTGTTGATAGCGCCTGGAAATTTTCTCATAGGCCGGATCCATCCGCAGGGAAAGGTCGGTCGTCGCCATAAACGGCGCATGCCGTTTCGACGGATCCTGGGCATCGGGCACGGTGCCCGCACCAGCGCCGTCCTTCGGCGTCCACTGGTGCGCGCCGGCAGGACTCTTCGTCAGCTCCCACTCATAACCAAACAAAGTGTCGAAGTAACTGTTGTCCCAGGTAGTCGGGGTCGGCGTCCATGCGCCCTCCAAGCCGCTGGTGATGGTATGGGCACCTTTGCCACTGCCAAAGCTGTTGATCCAGCCAAAGCCTTGGGCGGCGATGTCGGCGCCTTCCGGCTCTGGTCCGACATACTTTTCAGGCTCGGCAGCGCCGTGGCATTTGCCGAACGTGTGACCACCGGCACAAAGCGCGACGGTCTCTTCGTCATTCATCGCCATGCGCGCGAAGGTCTCGCGGATATCCCGTGCCGCCGCGATAGGATCCGGGTTGCCATTGGGGCCTTGTGGGTTAACGTAAATCAACCCCATCTGGACGGCACCAAGCGGGTTTTCGAGCTGGCGGTCGCCGCTGTAGCGCTTGTCGCCCAGCCACTCGGATTCAGGACCCCAATAAATGTCTTCTTGTGGCTCCCAGACGTCCTGGCGACCACCGGCGAAGCCGTAAGTCTTAAAGCCCATCGAATCCATGGCGACGGTACCGGTAAGAACAATCAGGTCGGCCCAGGAAATTTTCCGTCCGTATTTTTGCTTGATCGGCCAAAGCAGGCGGCGCGCCTTGTCGAGGTTGCCGTTGTCCGGCCAACTGTTGAGGGGTGCAAATCGCTGGGTACCGAAGCCAGAGCCACCGCGACCATCGGCGATGCGGTAGGTGCCTGCGCTGTGCCAAGCCATACGGACAAAGAAAGGCCCGTAGTGACCAAAGTCTGCAGGCCACCAATCTTGCGAATCGGTCATCAGCGCGTGGAGATCCTTAACTACCGCGTGCAGGTCGAGGCTGTTGAACTCTTCTGCATAATTGAAATCCTTGCCCATAGGATCGGCCATGGGAGAGTTCTGATGCAAAATCTTGAGATTCAGTTGATTTGGCCACCAGTCGGCGTTGGTGGTGCCGCCAGCCATCGTGGGTTTATGCGTGCCGCTCGAAAAGGGGCATTTTGCTTCGGTAGACATGATTCTCTCCTGTGGTTACGGACAATTCGCTAACGAAGTATGCAGTACGGGCAACGATTGAACAAATTGATGTTACTGATGATATCTATAGTAGTTGTCAATCGTTGCAGGCTTTTCTTTGCTTATGCCTCCTCAGGCGGCGACGCCCCTGCCCTCGGCAATAAAGTTGCGGTTGGACAACAGGATGCACGGGTATGCCGGTGGTGCCACCCGAAAACAGGATCGCGGCTGCATCATCGCTAGCAGCCGACGCGCGCGGCGCGGGAGGATGACGAGTACGCATCAAATCTACCCGCCAGCGCACCCGCGGGTCGGGCGGTACCGATGCGATGTGCCTGCCCTTGGTCAGCCGGAAACCCAGCCGCTTGATCGGGGTGAGCGCGTCGGGAATGCGCGCGAGGATCAGGGTGACCAACGGCAATTGTGGCTTGACCGCAGCGAACACTGGATAGAACGCATCTAGCGTCAGCACAATGCGCGCCCTGCTGATGCTAAGGTAGTGTTCAATCTCCGGCGCGGTCGACAGCGGATGAATCAGTGCGGGCAGCGCGCCCAGCTTATTGGCAGCGTAGAACGCTAATCGCCATACGGTGAGGTCGGCATGGCGATTAGCAGCCGGTCCCTGCGCGTAAACCGATTGCCGCGAGTGCATCGGCGCAGCTATTACGTAGCTATTGATATCATTGACCAATCGCGGCAGGTGCTGACGGTATCGAAAAAATCCCATGCGTTCGCATCGGGCACCCGCTCAGCGGTGGCACATACCGCCTCATACAGGGTGAGTGATGGATAGCAGGGACTGTGTGGCACCTTGCCATAGAAGCGCAACCGCGGGCGAGTTTCGCTCATCGCCGGTTGCTGCTTCGTCATCGGCAACGGCAGCGGCGCGCGACCAGGACGACCAAACTGACGCACAAAATGACTGGCGGCGGGGCAATGCAGATTCGCTCAATTGTGTGGCCGGTAAAGGACTCCCGACGTATTGGTTGCGCCGCCCTCCGCGCCAATGACTGGCAGTCTGACTACGCTTTGCGTCGTGGTAGCGTTTGATCCTCGTCAATCGCGGTCCGATTGGCAAGCGGCCTGAAAGTCACCAGTGCGGCAGGCGTCGCACGCGATAAGACCATGCGGCGTGGGCACAAAAGCGCACCAGCAGAATGCCGCTGTGACTTCCAAACTAAATTAGTTTATGCCACCAAACACCAGCATTGGCGGGCCTCTCAGGCAATTTCAGCCCTGTTAACGCCGCCAATGCTGGAGTCTTACGCATTGACGCGGCGCAGTCAGCCGCGAAATGGATGTTTTATCACCACCGTCTCATCGCGATCCGGCCCGGTCGACACCAGGTCGATGGAGGTCCCGACGAGCGCTTCAATGCGCTTCAAATAAACCTGCGCAGCCTTCGGCAGGCCCTCCCAGGTTTTAACGCCATAGGTGCTTTCGCTCCAACCGGCGTGATTTTCAAAAATCGGCTCGCAGTGGGCAATGCTGTCGGCACCGTATGGCAGGATATCCATCACCCGACCGTCGATCTTGTAACCGGTACAGATGCGCAATGTTTCCAATCCATCCAGCACGTCGAGTTTGGTGATGCACAAACCTGAAAGGCCGTTGATCTGCGCCGCCCGCTTTAATGCCGCCGCGTCGAACCATCCGCAACGACGCGGCCGGCCGGTGATGGAGCCAAATTCATTGCCGCGCTTGCGCAAGCGTTCGCCGATGTCGTTTTCCAGTTCGGTAGGAAATGGGCCCGAGCCAACGCGTGTAGCGTAGGCCTTGGTAATTCCCAGCACGTAATTCAACGCTTGCGGTCCCACCCCGGCTCCGGCCGAAGCCTGCCCGGCCAGACAATTGCTGGAAGTGACGTACGGATAGGTGCCATGATCGACGTCGAGCAGCGCCGCCTGCGCGCCTTCAAACAGCAGGCTCCTGCCGTCTGCCATCAAGCGATTCAAGTCTGCAGACACATCGGCAATCATCGGTTTCAGGCGTTCGCCCATTTTCAGTGTCGAGTCAAAAACCGAATCAACCGAAACCGTGTCTGACTTGAGGTAGTGCTTCAGTACAAAATTGTGAAAATCGAGGACTTCGACCAGTTTTTCCTTGAAGCGCTCTGGAAAATACAGGTCGTGCAGACGGATCGCCCGCCGTGCCACTTTATCTTCGTAGCATGGACCAATGCCACGGCCGGTAGTGCCGAGTTTGGCCAGCCCCAGCGCCATCTCGCGGGCCTGGTCGATGGCGACGTGGTACGGCAGGATCAGTGGACAAGCTTCGGAAATACGCAGTCGGGTCATCACTTCCACGCCGGCCACTGCAAGCTCATCGATTTCCTGCAACAAGGCCTGCGGCGAAAGCACCACGCCATTGCCGATATAACAGATCACTTCGGGATGCAGGATGCCCGACGGAATCAGTCGCAACACGGTTTTCTTGCCATTGACCACCAGCGTGTGACCGGCATTGTGGCCGCCCTGGAATCGCACCACTGCCGCCACCTCATCGGTCAGCCAGTCGACGATCTTGCCTTTGCCTTCATCACCCCATTGGGTGCCGATGACGACGACGTTTCTTGCCATGATGAATCCTTCCGGTGCTTCAAAAATGTGAATGGTAGATTTGCCAATGCCAATGCGAAAGCTAATGGAAGGGGACCGCGAGCCAGCGGCCGTTGACCAGGCTCAGCGTACGGTCACAGCCGAGCTCGTGGTTGTGCTCGGCGTGACCAGGAAGCGAGGCGATGACAGTTTCGCCGGAGGCGCGCAATTTGGCGATCTCCATGCGCGCAGCCGCGTCCGGGTCGGCCGGTGCGAGGATCGCACCGCGCACGATTGGTTGCGGAACCAGCGGCAACAAGGCTTTCAAATCCATGCTGAAACCGGTCGCCGGGCGGGCACGACCAAACGCTTTACCAACTTCATCGTAGCGACCACCGCGCGCCACGGCATCGGACGCGCCAGGCACAAATGCGGCAAAAGTAATGCCGCTTTCGTAGTTGAATCCGCCGAGTTCACCGAGATCAACGCTAACCTTAAACCCTTGCTGCGCAAAATGTTTTTCAATAGCCGACAGCTGCAACAGCGCGTCGTTGATAATTTTTTGCTCTGGCAGGACAGCGGCCGCGCGCGTCAAGGTCGTGGCATCTCCGTACAGCATGGGCAAGGCAACGATTGCGCGGTAAGCCGGCCCCAGCTGCGCTTCCAGCAGCTGCAGCGCGGGTAAATTTTTTGCCTCGGTGGCGAGAAATGCCTGCTCGGCAATATCGGCAGAGACATTGGCGGTGGCGATCAAGGAACGAAAAATGGCCGGATGGCCAATGTCCAACTGGACGTCGACCACACCGAGCGCACACAATACATCCACCATCAATTGCTGAATTTCAATATCGGCTTCCAGCCCAGCGTGCCCGTAGATTTCTGCGCCAGCCTGAAACGGCTGGCGACTCTTGCCCAGCCCTGATGGCAAGGTATGCAGCACGCTGCCGGCGTAACACAGTCTTGCGATACCCTGGCGGTTGAGCAAATGGGCATCGATACGCGCCACTTGCGGCGTGGTATCGGCGCGGATCCCCATGGTGCGGCCCGATAACTGATCGACCAGTTTAAAGGTGGCCAGATCCATGTCGTGTCCGGTACCGGAAAGCAGCGACTCGACATATTCGAGCAGCGGCGGCATCACCAGCTCAAAGCCGTGGCAGGCAAATAAATCCAGGGCGATGCGGCGCAGGCGCTCGAGCTTGGCCGCGTCGGCCGGCAACAGGTCTTCAATATTTTCGGGTAAGGTCCACGTTCTCAAATCAGGTCACCATCAATAATAAAGCCAGGCCGATCACCATGGATACGAGCCCGACGAAGCGCAAGTGGCCGTCGCAGAGTTCGATAATGCAACGAAAATGTTCGCGCCGTTCGCGAGGCGCCAAAAAAGACCGCGTGCCTTCGAAAATCAGCGTCAGTGCGAGTCCAGTGAGCAGTAGAACTTTCACGGATGACGAGTTTGGGTAAATAGTTTAAGACGCAAATGTCGTAAGCGGGACGGTAGAGCACTGCCGGCCGTATCAGTTCACACCTCGCCATGACTGTTCAAGACGTAAAAACGGCGCTGGTGAACATTTCACGAGCGCCGTGACCGAATTATACGCGAGTTGCAGAACGGCAGCGGATGCGCTTACTTGCCAACCTTGTTCGGGTTTTTCAGGTATTTGAAAAAATCCGAGCTCGGCTCAAGCACCATCACATCGCTCTTGTTGCGGAAGCTGTTGCGATACGCCTCCATGCTGCGATAGAACGCATAGAATTCGGGATTTTTGGTGAACGCCTGCGCATAAATGCGCGCCGCACCGGCGTCGCCCTCACCCTTGATTTTCTGCGCATCGCGGTACGCTTCGGCGAGAATGATTTCGCGTTGGCGGTCGGCATCAGCCTTGATTTTTTCGGCCTCACCGGCACCGGTTGAGCGCAATTCATTGGCCACGCGTTTACGTTCTGATTCCATCCGACGGTAAATATCGGGACTGATTTCCTGCGCGAAATCAACCCGCTTCAGGCGCACATCCATGACCTCAATACCGATTCCGCGTGCATCTGCATCCGACTTTGCACGCAGATCCTGCATCATCTTGTCACGTTCACCTGAAATGACTTCGGTCAGCGTTCGCTTGCTGAATTGATCGCGCAAGTCATTGTTAACGGACTGTGCCAGACGAATTTCCGCTCTGGTTATGTCACCGCCGGTGGAAATGTAGAACTGTTTCACATCGATGATCCGATATTTAACGAACGAATCCACCAGCACGTTATTTTTTTCCATGGTCTGGATACGTTCCGCGTCCTTGGTATCGAGCGTCTGGATGCGGGTGTCGTACAACCGAATATTTTCAATCATCGGGATGCGGAAATAGAGTCCCGGCTCTTTTTGTACGGCAACAATTTCGCCCAACCTGAACTTGATCGCTGCCTGGCGCTGGTCAACCGTGTATGCGGTAAATACCAAAGTGAGCAATACCAGGATGACAATGGTGACAATGATGGAAAGATTTTTTTGCATGGTGGCGCTCCTTATCGGCCATCGCGTGTGCGCATCTCGCGCAAACGGTTGGTTTCGGGGACGACCGGGACGGCAGGTTCGGCGGCGGCCGGCCGGGCAATCGCAGCCACCTCACCTGCTGCGGGCGCGCTGCCTTGCTGGCTGGCCTGCATCAGCTTGTCCAGCGGCAGATATAACAGGCTATTACCGCCTTTTTGATCAACCACCACTTTGCTGGTGCTTTGCAAGACCTGCTGCATCATGTCCAGATACAAGCGCTCACGCGTTACACCCGGCGCCTTGTCGTATTCAGCCAGCACCTGGGTAAAACGCGATGCGTCGCCTTGCGAACTGGCAATCACCCGCTGTTTATGGCCGTTGGCCTCCTCCATCAAGCGCGCCGCTGCGCCGCGTGCACGCGGCAGGATATCGTTCGCGTAGGCTTCACCTTCATTTTTCTGGCGATCTCGATCCTGTTTGGCGCGCAGCGCGTCGTCAAAACTTGCCTGCACCTGTTCCGGTGGTTGCGCGTTCTGCAGGTTGACAATGGAAATCTGGATGCCGGTCGCGTATCGGTCAAGGATTTGTTGCATCAGCAGTTTGGTGCGCGCTGCAATATCGCCGCGACCTTCATACAAAACAAAATCCATCTTGCTTTTGCCGACAATCTCACGCATTGCCGTTTCAGCGACTTGTCGCACCGCTTCTTTCGGATCTTTGTTGTTGAACAGGAATTCCTCCGGGCTCTTGAGCGTGTACTGGACCGCAAACTGGACGTCGACGATATTCTGGTCCTGAGTCAGCATAAGCGCTTCCTCTTTCACCTTGGTTTTCTGGTTATTGCGATGGCCAATTTCCACCGTCTCAACCTGCGAAACGTTCACAATCTCGTTGGTTTCAAACGGATAAGGCCAGCGCCAGCGCAGGCCGGCCTGTGTCGTTTGTGAGTATTTGCCCAAACGCAATTCAATCCCGCGAGTACCCTCCTGCACGATATAAAAGCCACTAACCAGCCAAAACGATATCGCCAATCCGAGTCCGAGGATGAAAACGCCGCCCATCATTGCCGCCGTTGGCGCGCCCGGCCCGCTGCCACCGCCAGCGGGGCCATTGTTGCCGCCTTTTTTGCCAAAAAAACTGCTGAGCTTCTGGTTGAACTTCCGCAAGATTTCATCAAGGTCGGGTGGTCCATCGTTTTTCCCACCGCGTTTTCCCCACTGCGGGTCATTCATCGACATGTAAAGCCGATTACGCACGGCATAGCGCAAACGATAGACGGAATAAACCAGCAACGCGGCGGCACCGGCTAACGGCGCAATCAAACTTCTTCGACCCAAAGATCGCATGCAATCTGCTCCAGATAAAATTAAGGCGGCGCCACGTAGCGCCACTTTTATTGCGCCAACAACATACTCACTGGCACGTCAGGTTTGGTGATGTCGTGCTGCCCGCTATGGTCGACGCGCGGTGCTCGCTCGTTTGCCTTATTAGCTTGATCTTCCAAACCGTACTCCTTGATGGTCTCGCGAACCTGGGCGATGCCAATCGCCTGTAGCGCGCTGACCCGGCATTCGCGAATCTTACCACTTTCATCCCGCAGTACCGCTCCCAGTGGCACGCCTTCAAGCCGGTCAATTTTGTTATGCACGACCACTTGCGGAATGCGGTCAGCACCAATCTCGGCCAGCACCAGATTAACGTCTTCGATCTGCTGATCGCGCATCGGGTTGGCTGAATCGACGACATGCAGCAACAGATCGGCCTCCACTGTCTCGGTCAGGGTGGCGTGAAACGCGGCGACCAAACCGTGCGGCAAATCGCGGATGAAGCCCACCGTATCGGACATGGTGACGTGTATTCCCGGTTCGATGTAGAGCTTGCGGGTGGTGGTATCGAGCGTGGCAAACAATTTGTCAGCAACGTAGCTTCCGGACCGCGTCATGCTATTGAACAGCGTCGATTTTCCTGCGTTGGTGTAACCGACAATGGAGACGTTAAACACGCCCGCGCGCTTCCTGCCGGCACGCTGTGTGACGCGTTGCCGCCCGAGTTTTTGCAATTTTTCTTTTAACCGCTTGATACGATCGCCAATAAGGCGCCGGTCAATCTCAAGCTGCGACTCGCCCGGACCACCGCGCACGCCAATGCCGCCGCGCTGGCGCTCCAGATGGGTCCAGCCGCGAATCAGGCGCGTCATCAGATGTTGCATTTGCGCAAGCTCGACCTGCAGCTTGCCATCTGCACTTCTGGCGCGCTGGCCAAAAATATCCAGGATCAAGTCGGTGCGATCCATCACCCGTACCCCAACAATTTTTTCGACATTGCGAATTTGTATCGGCGAAAGCTGGTGATTAAACACCACGAGGTTCGCGTCAAACTCCGCAACGCAAGCCGCGACCTCGTCGATTTTTCCGCTGCCGGCAAATGTTCCCGCATCGGGCTTGGTGCGCTTGCCGGTCACCGTCGCGGCGACTGCGGCACCGGCGCTGGTTACCAACTCAACGGCTTCCGACAACCGGTCGTCAAACAAAGCATCGTGAAAATCAATGCCGACAACGATTGCCTGGCTGCGACCAGCAAGTGCATGCGTCAGGTGGATTGAGGATTTTTCGCTGTAGTCTAATTTCATTTAATCGTTATGCCTCGCATGGTGCAGGCAGCGCGCACCGATGCGTACTAACATGGGGGCATAAGTCGAAAAATCAAAACGGCATGCGCCCCGGCCGGGGCAGCATAAGGTCGCTGGAAACGCGATCAGCCTTCGGCGGGCGCTTCAAACGGAACCGTCACCGCGCGCGCCGGGACCACGGTGGAAATGGCGTGTTTGTAGACCATTTGCGTGACCGTATTTTTCAATAACACCACGTATTGATCAAACGATTCAATCTGCCCCTGGAGCTTGATGCCGTTGACCAGGTAAATGGAAACGGGGACGTGTTCCTTGCGCAAGATGTTCAGGAATGGGTCTTGTAGAAGTTGCCCTTTTGCACTCATATTCTTATTCTCCGATTTTAAAACTAAAAATTGCAGGCAGATAGCCCAATCCGGACCTAACTCTAACCTGCCTGCCCGATAGTCGGTGACAATGACTGCGCCACTTTATAAAACAGCCCGGTTTGCCTGACCAAAATAAACTTTAACCCAAACCCGCGAACTCTGCACAGATTGTCAGCCGCCGCGATTCGCCTATTCAAAGACAGCAATTTCCCAATCGAGTTCCCAGCACCCTCGGCGCAACAATGCTTGATACCAACACTGCGTCCTCCGAATCGGCTTTGAGCGCGCCTGAAACGCCGCCGCACGGTGCTGTTTGTCAGCTGTACATTTTTTTCGAGCGGATCCTGCCCCGACGGCGCTGTCGTTCCTGGCTGGCGGTAATTTCCTGCGGTTTTTTGTGCGCATACGGATTCGTGGCCTGCTTCAAATCCACCCGCAACGGTGTTCCCTTGAGTTTGAAGGCGTCCCGAAAAGCATTTTCGAGATATCGTTTATAACTATCCGCCAAGTTGGCAAGTCCGCTACCGTGCACCACAACAACCGGTGGATTGTGCCCACCTTGGTGCGCATAGCGCAATTTGGGTCGGTTCAAGCCGTTCATCGGCGGCTGATGTGCGGCAACCGCGGCGATCAGGGCACGCGTTAATTTCGGCGTGGAGAGTTTCGACATCGCTGCTGCGAAGGCCTGATCGATAGAAGCAAACAGCGGCATGACGCCCATCCCATCCTTGGCGGAAATAGTATGGAAGTTGGCGAAACTTAAAAAATGCAGTTTTCTGTCGTACTCAACTTTGGTGCGCTCGCGAATATAGCTATCGAGATTGTCCCATTTGTTGATGCCAACCACCAACGCCCTGCCGGATTCCAGGATAAAACCGGCGATATGCGCGTCCTGTTCAGAGATTTCCTGTCGGGCGTCCATCAACAGCAGTACCACATTGGCGTCTTCTATCGCCTGCAATGTTTTAACCACGGAAAATTTCTCGACCGCCTCGAATATTTTGCCGCGTTTCCGGATACCCGCCGTATCAATGATGGTGTACTGCTTGCCATTGCGCAGCAGGGGAATATAGATCGAGTCGCGCGTGGTACCTGGCTCGTCAAAAGCAATCACCCGGTCTTCACCCAGCAGGCGATTTACCAGTGTCGACTTGCCGACGTTGGGGCGTCCAACGATGGCAATTTTGGGATGGTCGGCCTCGACCTCATCGACTGCCTCCGGGAAATCGGCAAGTACATCCTCGATCAATTGCCGCACGCCCTCACCGTGCGCCGCCGAAATCGCAATTGGCCCGCCCAATCCCAGTTCATGGAATTCGGCAACGACCACATCCTCGTTCATCCCTTCGGTTTTATTTACTGCCACACTGATCGGCACGCCACGCGAAATCGCGTCCTTGCGCAACCGCTCGCCGATGATCTTGTCCTGTGGCGTCATCCCTTGCCGTCCATCGACGACGAAAATAATGGCGTCTGCTTCGGCGATCGCCTGCAACGTCTGCTTGGCCATTTCGTGCATGATGCCTTCGGTGACCTTCGGCTCGAAACCACCGGTATCCACCACCAGATAAGGGCGGCCAGCGCCACGGCCGTGACCGTAGTGACGATCGCGGGTAAGGCCCGGCATGTCGGCAACGATCGCATCACGCGTTTTGGTGAGGCGATTAAACAGCATGGATTTGCCGACGTTAGGTCGGCCAACGATGACGATGGTGGGTTTCATAATTGTGCGGCACCCGGCGTTGCGGGCAACGCTATTTGACGTTGATGGCGAATACGCCGCCTTTGTCGGTTTGTGCAATTGCACCGTCGCCGTTTTTGAGCAGGGAAACCACGCGGCTGCCGTCGGTCGGCACCCGGCCAATCAAATCACCATTCTCCGGCGACAAGACGTGAATAAGGCCGTCCTTGTCGCCGACGACGACCTTGCCGCCGACAAGAATCGGCGTGCCGGGGTCGCGACGCACCAGTTTTTCAAGCTTCCAGAGTGTTGCGCCGTTGGTTTTGTCCAGAGCGAACACATTGCCCCCGGTGTCGGCCACGTAAACATTTTTGCCGTCCACCGCCACCCCGTCGGGACTGGAAATTTCACGCGACCACAATACATTGCCGCTTAGTGTTTCGACGCATCCGGTCCGCCCCTGGTACACCGCAGCGCAGATGCGTGTGTCGTCGAGAACCGGCGCACCGGCCACATCGGCCACGCGTTCCAGCTCGGTCGCACCGCGCGCCAGCGAAATCGTGGCTTCCCAGATCGGCTTGCCCCCTTCGACCTCGATTGCCACTACTTTGCCACCTGGGTAACCCGCGTAGAGGGTGCCGCGGTTGGACACAATACTGGCGTTGGTGCGAAGGGTAAGCGCGGGTGTTGCCCGCTGGAATACCCACTGGCGCTTTCCGTCAATCCGGTTAAGCGCAAAAATCCGACCGTCTGCGGTACGCACAATTACTTTAGCCCCTACCACCGCCGGTGCTGCCAGCACGTCGCCCGCCACACTTGCCTTCCAGAGCGACCGGCCGGCCGCATCGAATGCCAGTACGTCGCCCTTGATGCTACTGACCACGACCAGATTGTCACCGACGCCAACCCCGCCCGCCAAGCGCGCGTTAGTCTCGATGCGGGTCACGGTGCGACCGCCTTCTTCCGCCAGCGCATAAACGTCGCCGCCGTGTGAAGCCGCGTACACGAGTCGATCGCCAAAGCCCGGCACGAACAGGTAGCCCCCAGACTTGCCGACGTTGGCCGACCACGCTATCGACGCGGCATTCGTCGTCGGTACTGCCGGCAACTCGGGCGGTTTTTTGTCACTGCTGCCAAACCACGCGCAGCCCGATACCAGGAGCATAAGTGCACCGGACAACAGGCCTGTCGTTCGACGCGCAGCCATGATGGAAAAAAAAGCTGCAACGGATGTAATCACTTTGCGGCCTCTTTGCTGTCTTTTTTATCTTTAACGTTGTCTTTCTTTTCGACCGGCCCGGCGACGCTGCCGCCAACCGCATCCAGTTTTGCCTGCGAGAGCGCTTTCATCGGGCTTCGATCACCGACTTTTTCCACCGCGATTTGATAGGCAGCACGCGCCTCATCACGGCGACCCTGACTTATCAGCACGTCGCCGCGTAAATCAGCTGCCAGTGGGAGGAACGCATCATCCTTAACCGAATCGAGGACCTTTAATGCCTCGTCGAATTTTTTTTCTTCGAGCAGCACGCTCGCCAGACGGACTTTGGCGATATTGCCATGCACCGCCGGACCTTTATCGACCACCCACTGCAAATGCTTTTTGGCGGCGGTGAAATCGTTGGCGTCGAATGATGCCTTCGCGGCCATTAACTGCGCTTCACTGGCGTAAAAGGCGCTAGGAAATTTTTCCGCAATAGCGCTGGCAGCTTCAGAAAGTTTTTTAGTGTCTTTCGTAGCGGCACCGTCCTGCGCGGTTTTTTGCACACTTTTGAACAATATTTCAGCCTGTTCACCCTGTGATTTTTCATAGTAACGCCACGCCTGCACACCGAGCACACCAATTAGAAATGCACCAAACGCGGCGTAAATCCACGTGCCCCACTTCGACCACCAGTCCTTAAGCGCGTCGATGCGTTCCTGTTCTTCCAGATCGTAAGCTGCCATACCTGATGTTCCTGCCTTTCTAACTGATTAAAACTGACTTCTGCGCTGCGTCGCAAACGTGCGGCGCAACAGCGTCGAGTGTAAGCTTTTGTTGCTCGCCGCCGTCACGCAAATTTTTGATGCTCACTACGCCGGCTGCCACTTCTTCCTCGCCCAGAATGATAGCAAAGCGCGCACCGCTGGCGTCGGCCTTCTTCATCTGCGACTTGAAACTTGCGATCCTGCCATCGGCTGACGCATGCAAAGCGACCAGCAAATTCTGATCGCGCAATTTTTCAGCCACGGTAAATGCGTGCTGTGCCAAGCCAGCCGCGTACACCACATAAACAACCGCCGATTCAGTCTGCGGTGGCCGGTTTTCTTCAAGCAACATCATCACGCGCTCGGCCCCAAATGCGAAGCCACAGGAGGGCGCGGGCTTACCGCCCAATTGTTCTACAAGCCCATCATAACGTCCGCCACCGGCGATCGTCAGTTGCCAGTCGCGGCCTTTGGCGATGAACTCAAACACGCTGCGATTGTAATAGTCAAAGCCGCGGACCAATCGGGGGTTAACAGTGTAGGCGAGACCGGCCGCGTCGAGAAGCTGGATTAAGCCCTCGAAATGCACCCGTTCGGCGTCACCCAGATAATTTTTCAATTGAGGCGCGCCCTCAACCAGCGCCTGCATCGCCGGATTTTTAGTGTCAAGGGTGCGCAATGGGTTGGTGTAAAGCCGGCGCTTGGCGTCCGCATCGAGTAAATCGGCGTGGGACTCGAAGTAGCTCACCAGCGCCTCGCGATGAGACTTGCGTGCTGGTGCGTCACCAATCGAATTGATTTGCAGCGCGACGTCCTTAAATCCCAACTGTCGCCACAGACGCGACAACATCAAAATTTGTTCGGCATCGACATCCGGCCCGGCAAAACCCAGCGCCTCGACGTCGAACTGGTAAAACTGCCGGTAGCGCCCCTTCTGGGGGCGCTCATGTCGAAACATGGGCCCCGACGTCCAAACGCGCTTGGGCCCCTCGTACAAAATATTATGCTCAATTGCCGCGCGCACCAATCCCGCGGTGGCCTCCGGGCGCAACGTCAGCTTTTCGCCGTTCATTGCATCGTCGAAAGAATACATCTCTCTCTCGACAATATCGGTCACCTCGCCGATCGAGCGTACGAATAGCGGTGTCGGCTCGACAATGGGGGTACGCATTAAACGATAACCGTATTGCTCGAACACGTGCCGGGTCGTGTCCTCGAGGAATTGCCACAACGGCGCATCCTGCGGCAGCAGATCGTTCATGCCGCGGACGGCTTGCAGGGTTTTACTCATGATGGATGTTAGAAATACGGAAAGGACCGGCATCGAACGCCACATCGAAGCGCGTGCGTGGGCGAGAACCGGAAAACTCGCTATTTTACAGGCATTTAGAGGCTCTCCGCCAGTGTTCAGCCCGAATCGAATCGCTTATGCGGCAGCCTGGCGGGATGATTTTGCAACGTAAACATCGGTGTTTTTTATGCCGCCGCAAAACACCCTTGTAGCGGCGCAAGGGCGCCGCTAGTTGCGGCCACTGCAGACGGTAAAGAAAGTGCCGAATCCGCAGCACCCGCACGGCGATTTTATCGACGCAGCATTATTTTACATGCCACCGGATTCAGGCCTTTCAACCTGACCTGGTCACTTTAGTCGGGACAGGCTACCTATCGCCGTCGCAAAAAAGCTGGCTGCTGACGGACAATTCGACCTAACTCAGGTAACGGCGGCCTTGAACACCAACGCGGCGCCGTTATTACACCAACGCTGCCCAGTGGGCTGCGGGCCGTCATTGAACACATGGCCGTGGTGTCCACCACAGCGTGCGCAATGATACTCAGAGCGTGGATAGATCATTTTAAAATCGGTCTTTTTATCGAAAGCCCCGGGCAGCGTGGTGTAAAAACTTGGCCAGCCGGTGCCGCTGTCGAATTTCATTTCCGATGTATAGACCGGTAAATCACACCCTGCGCAATGAAATACGCCCTTGCGCTTTTCGTCATTCAGATTGCTGGCAAATGGGCGTTCCGTACCCTCATCGCGCAGCACGTTGTATTGGGCGGTGGAGAGGCGTTTTTTCCATTCCGTTTTGGGCAGTTCCAATTTTTCAATTTTCATGGGAGATTGACTAGCTTGTTGAAGGGCGAGTTTCACATGGTCTGCAGCGGGTGCCTGCGGTCGACCCTGCGCGTAAACCGCTTTGGCAAACACTTGCGACCCGGCGGTGGCAAACAAACCTGATAAAAAAGTACGACGTTTCATTTAATTTTCCTCGGTTGACATGTGTATGGTCGTAAATTCATGTAAAAGTTTACGAACGAGAGGAAAATTTGGATGTATCGCGCTTCAGCCGGTACCGCCGACGGTGAGACCCTCAATGCGCAGGGTGGGCTGGCCGACACCCACCGGCAGGCTTTGCCCTTCCTTGCCACAAACACCTACACCGCCGTCGAGCCGCATGTCGTTGCCTATCATCGAAATATGCTTAAGCGACTCGATACCATTGCCGATCAGCGTTGCGCCGACCACCGGATAGGAAATTTTGCCGTCTTCAATCATATAGGCCTCTGAAGCCGAAAACACAAATTTGCCGCTGGTGGTATCAACCTGGCCCCCGCCGAAGTTGGCGGCATACAAACCATGTTTGACGCTGGCAATAATTTCCTCCGGCGATCTATCACCATCAAGCATGAAGGTGTTGGTCATGCGCGGCATGGGTATGTGCGCATAGGATTCGCGACGCGCATTGCCGGTCACGGCGGTCTTCATCAGCCGCGCATTGAGCGAATCCTGCATGTAGCCTTTGAGGATGCCGTCTTCGATCAGCACATTGCGCTGGGTAAGATTGCCTTCGTCATCGACATTGAGTGAGCCGCGACGGTCGGCAATCGTGCCATCGTCAATCACGGTGACGCCTTTGGCCGCAACGCGTTCGCCAATCCGTCCTGCAAACAGGCTGGAGCCTTTGCGATTGAAATCGCCTTCAAGGCCGTGGCCGACGGCCTCATGCAACAGGATCCCCGGCCAACCGGAACCGAGCACTACCGTCATGGGCCCTGCGGGTGCCGGTTTGGCGTCGAGATTGATCAGTGCCTCGCGTACCGCCCCTTCTGCATAACCTTTCAAAATTTCGTCGGTGAAATAGCGATAATCATAACGGCCCCCGCCACCGGTGTGGCCCTGCTCACGACGACCGTTTTGTTCGGCAATCACGGTAAGTCCAATGTGCACCAGCGGACGCACGTCGGCAGCCATCATGCCGTCACTTCTTGCCACCATCACCACATCGTAATCTCCGGACAGGCGGCCCATCACCTCTTTGACGCGTGGATCAATGTTACGGGCAAATTTTTCAAGGCGCTCCAGAATACACACCTTGTCGGCATCGTCAAACGATGAAACCGGATCAGTCGGCGTGTATAGCGCGCGCCCGGCCGTTGATTGCGACGTGGCGACCCTCGATTTCCCGTCAGCGCCAGAGCGCGCGATGCTGCGGGTGGCCGCAGCCGCAGCCGATAATGCCGCGAGGCTGATGTCGTCGGAATACGCGAAGGCCGTCTTTTCGCCTGACACCACACGCACGCCTACGCCTTGATCAATATTAAAACTGCCTGATTTGACGCGACCTTCTTCCAGGCTCCAGCCTTCTGAGCGCGAATACTGAAAATACAAGTCCGCGTAATCGGCGTCGTGGGAAAGGATTTCACCAAATACAGAGTCAAGCGCGGTTTGGTTGAGACCGTAAGGCTTTAGCAAAGTGGACTGGGCAATGGTGGCGGGTGAGGTATTCATCGGATTCGAATATTTTGAGGGGGACAAGTTGGACCGTCATATTAACGCAGAGGCGGCGGGTTAATTTGTACAAACCATTCTCGATTAAGGTGCAGAATAAATTGATGCGCCACGCGACGTTTTCAACTGCCAGTGGTACATTTAACTTGACGCGGTTCCCAGCGCGCCATAAACGGCTGGCTGTCAGCCGCAGCATTGGGAAACACTAGAAAAGACCGACATCCTGAGACACTTTCGCCCGGAAAACCCTGCTAATAGCTGTTCCATGTGAATTTTAACTATGCCAAACATACCCTATATCACCGACGCCGATATCGAGCGGCAGGTCGTCCCGGCAGAACTGGTCGAGGCGATTCGTGCCCGCCGCACCAACCGATCGTTACTTAATCTTGATCGCATGTTGCTTCATAGCCCGCCGTTGGCGCGGGGCTGGAACACTTACCTGGGTGCCATCCGCAAAGATCTCGATATTTCTCCCCTGCTACGCGAATTGGCGATTTGTGCGGTGGCAAAATTGAATCGCGCCGAGTATGAATGGATCCAGCACGCCCCTGAATTGCTGGCTGCAGGTGGAACGCAAGCGCAGCTAGACGCCCTGCGGGACATGGATGCCGCTATTGTCAATACGACGGCCTTCGACGCCTTGCAACGGCTGGTGCTGACGCTAACCATGGAAATGTGCCGCAACATTGACGTGAGTCCATCGACGATGAACGCGCTTCGATTACTGCTGCCAAACCGCGAGGTGGTTGAAATCGTTGGTGTGGTCGCCGCCTACAATATGGTTTCACGCTACCTGGTAGCGCTTGGGGTTGGCCAGGAAAATGAGCAGGGCTAGCCTGATCTGATCTGATTCACCTGCTGCGCCATCCACTGGTGGCAGTTCATTGCTGCTACTGACGACGATCGGGCGCTCGCCAATTGACTTTGCCAAAAGAATAACGCGTTGCACCAGCTTGCCATGAAGCCTGCACGGCCTCGTTTTGGAAAGCACGGCCGTTTGTTAGTCTGGCGCATCCCAGCGGCCGTTTGTTAGTCGGATACGTTAGGGGCCGCAGCGCCTTGCGGCTGGTCAATCCAGTAACGCTGCTGCTCGGCGCGGAAGGTGGTTAACGCCGGCCGGCCAGCTGCGTTTAACGCAAATTTGAGCGTGATTGCCCCCAGCAAATCGGTCCGGTAAGTGGGGATTTTTCGCGCCGCATAGCGCGCCATGACGATGCTGTTGGGATGGCGGAAACGACTTCGATATCCCACGGCCACCAGTGCCATGGTTGGCGACACCGCCTCGATGAATGCTTCGGTTGAGGAAGTGCGGCTGCCGTGGTGCGGCACCACCAGCACATCAGATTTAAGTGCGCCAGGCTGGTCCTTAAAGCGCTCAAGCAATTGGCTCTCTGACAGCTTTTCGATATCGGCAGACATCAGGATGCTGCCACCCGGTGCAGTAATCTTGAGCGTGCAACCGAGGTTGTTGGTTTTGGCTCCTGTGACATCGTAAGCTTCTTTTGCCGGATGAATGATGTCGAAATCAACGCCGTCCCAACGCCAGCGGTTGGCGTCATTTTCAGTCCGCAGTGTGGACCAGTGACAGCGCTGAACGTCGGCCGCGCCCTGCAAATTATCGCTGCTTGGATCCATCGACGTTAACACCCGCTGAGGTTTCCGCATATCGATAACCGATTTGGCACCGCCCGCGTGATCTTCGTCTGCATGGGTGATGATGAGAGCATCCAGTCGTCGCAAGCCTTCGCCGCGCAGGTATGGCGCAATGATGCGATTGCCGGAATCGACATCCGGATTCCAGCGCGGCCCGGTGTCGTACACCATCGCGTGGCTTGCTGTGCGTACCACCGTGGCCAAGCCCTGCCCCACGTCCAGCAGCGTCACCCACAGTTCGCCTTGTTTCGGCGACGGCGGCAGTACCAGGAACATCGGCATCATTGCTACTGCGCCCACCCAGCGCATCGCGGCACCGCGCGGCAGCAGCAGCCACACCACGCCGATCATTGCCAGCAACGCTGTCCAAAGCTGCGGCGCGTGGGACTGCCATACCGCGTTAGGCAACTCGCTTAAAAACGCCAGCGCTAGGTAGCACCATGACATCACCAGATGTGCCAGTTGGAGAATAAAATCAAACGGCAGCAGCGCCCCTGCCAGCGTGATCGGCACCACCACCAGGCTCACCAGCGGAATGGCGAACGCATTGGCAATGGGTGAAATAAGCGACACCTCCTGGAATAACACCAGCGTCACCGGCAACAATCCAAGCGTCACCGCGATCTGGGTAATAATCGCGCCTTTGATGGCGCCCATCCGCCCGGTGCGCAGCGTGGTGACATAAAAAATCATTGCCACGCAGCCGAACGACAGCCAAAATCCTGGTGCCAGTCCGGCCCACGGATCGAGCAACAATACCGCCAGCAGCGCCCAGGCCAAGATTCGCGACGCCGACATGCCCCGGCCAAGCCAAAGTGCCACGGCAATCGCGGCCAGCATGAAAAAGGTGCGCTGCGTCGGCACCGAAAATCCCGCGATCAACGCATAAGCCAGTGCCGCCAGCGCGCCCGCGAAGGCGGCGGCTCGTTGGGCCGGCAGGCGCAGCGCCAACGCCGGAACGCATGCCCAACCACGAAACACCAGCCAGTACAGCAACGACGCGACCATTGTGATGTGCAGGCCGGAGATGGACATCAGGTGGCCCGTGCCGGTACGCCAAAAGGTTTTCCACTGATCCGCCGGGATGGCACTCTGCTCGCCGATGGCAAGTGCGATCAGCACCCCACGATACGGCTGATCGGCAAGCGCGCGCAACATCCGTTCGCGCAACGCCATGCGCATGCGGTCCACCTGGTACAGAAAACCCGTGGCACGCACCGCAAGCATGGTGTTTTCGCCTTTGACGCGGATATAGCCGGTCGCACGAATGTTATGTTCCAAGGCCCACGCTTCGAAATCAAAACCGTGTGGATTCATGGTGCCATGCGGGCGCTTCAGTCGAACGGTAAGATGCCAGCGTTCACCCGGCGCCAATAATGGGACAAGCTTTTTTTCGGTGGTTTTGCGATCCGTTTCAACATACCATGTGAGCGACAGGTGCGATGGTACTGGGGTTTTTTCAGTGAGGATTTCTTCGACATCGAACTCAAAGCGAGTTCCGCGTTCGGTTATTTGCGGCAGGCTGGCTATTGCGCCGATGAGTTCGATGTCCCTCAGTTCTGCTTCGGCCGGCAGCGATTCGGCCATGCGGATTTCGGCGCGCCACTGTGCCCAGCCAAAGCCCACGCCTGCACCCGCGGCGACCGCAAGAAATACCGTCATTGCCAGAACCAAAGGCAAACGTCGCTCGCCAATTGCCCGGCTGCTGGTAGCCAGCACCGCACCAATCGACGCCGTGACAATCGCCGGAAATTCGGGCAGCTCGGCCTGCATTTGCAGTCCACAGACGCCGATCAGAAAGCCGAGAACAAAGAGACGCAAGGTAAAATTTCTTTAAATGTTTTAAATGTAAATGACCGCAGCAGTGCAAAGCAGGCGGCGCTACATTTTGGCTGGCGCTGCAGATTTGCCAAAAAAGTCCTTGCAAAGATAACGAATGGTGTCGTTTGTGCGACGACTCTCAATGCAACTTTTCACCCTTCAGACACAATATGAAACGATTTTTGCGCGATAAGCTGCCCAAATCAACCAGCATCACCGAAAACAAATATCTGCGTTTCCTCACCCCTTGGCTGGGGCATCCGCGCCTGTGGCACATGCACCGGCGCGGGGTGGCACGCGGTGTTGCGATCGGTCTGGTGACCGGTCTGATTCCCGGTCCCGTGCAAATGTTGCTGGCGGTGGCAATTGCCATACCGCTGCGCGCCAACGTGATAGTTGCCTGTGCCGCCACCTTGTATACCAATCCGCTAACCTTCCTCCCGCTATACATTTTGGCCTATGCGATCGGCGCATTTGTAACCGGTCAGCCGGTACGCAGCGTAATTCCGCAAGAATTTTCTGTCTCGTGGCTTCGCTTCTGGGAGGCGGCACCGCTACTATTCGAATGGATGGTGTCACTCGGCTCGACGCTGCTAATCGGTTTGGTCATTCAGTGCGCGATTTTCGCTGTGGCTGGTTATGCCACCACCATGATTGTTTGGCGCTGTATAGTTTCCAGAATGTGGCGCCGCCGCAAACTGACCAGACAAACATGACGCCAGACTACTGGAATGAAGCCTGCATCACCTTGTCCAAACGCGACAAGGTGATGAAGAAACTGATCATCACCTATCCGGAAGCGCAGTTGCGTACCCGCGGCGACCCATTCCAGACGCTGGCCCGTGCCATTGTTGGCCAGCAAATTTCTGTCAAGGCGGCACAATCGGTGTGGAATAAAACACTGATCGTTGTTGGCGAAATTACACCAAAAAATATCCTCACCGCCACCCCGGAAGCGCTGCGCGCCGCCGGCAATTCACGCCAGAAAATCGCCTACATGCAGGACCTTGCCGGGCATTTTGCCGACGGCCGCATTAAGCCGAAACGCTGGCACGCAATGCCCGACGATGAGGTAATTGCGGAACTGGTCGAAGTCAGGGGCATCGGTATCTGGACGGCGGAAATGTTCCTGATTTTTTATTTGATGCGCCCCAATATCTGGCCAATCGACGACATCGGTTTGATCCGCGCGGTGGAAAAACACTATCACGATGGCGATCGCCTCGAGAAAGCCGAAGTGCAGTGGTATTTCAAACGCTTCGCGCCATGGTGCACGGTGGCCACCTGGTATTTGTGGCGCAGTTTAGATCCGATCCCCGTCGAATATTGATGCTCGCAGCGTTCAGCGTTAAGTTGCGCCAGATTGCGATTGCAGCACCGGGACAGACACAGCAATGCTCTTCAACATATTTTGGTCGCTGTCAGCGGTCTGATGTTTGCTGCCAATCATCGGCTGGCGCTGGAACGATTTCATTGGCAGGCTGGACTAGGCCGCGATAGTAACATTGGTGACACGCTCCTGCCTGGGAGGTATGGCGCGCGTTTTATCGTGGAAATTAGTGCGGCGTAACAGGTCTCCTGCGCCATGCCAAGTTTTCCCACATACCCGGTATGTAGTTTGTTCTTGCCAACGCTATCCCGCAATCAGGTGGTGGCAAAACTGCCGACGAAAATTACTTCGTGGCAAACTGTTGGGCAATAAATTATGGACGCCATCACGGCGGGCGAGAAGACAACGAACAAAAAATACCTTCAGACGCTGAGCCGGTTTATCTTTTCTTGCTCTTGCTCTGGCCCTGGCAGGATCCGCGCCAATAATTTTGTTCCGCCAATTCGTGCCCGTCCTCTCGCGCAAGCGGCAGCAGCGACGGCGGCATTTTTGGCCAACCTTTGCTTGTGGTTGGCGAGCAGTAGCGGGCTGGCGCAAACGCCGCTCGGCGGTATTATCCAGATATCGGCAGGCAGCTTCCATACCTGCGCGTTAACCAGCGGCGGAGGCGTCAAATGCTGGGGTTACAACAACACCGGACAGCTGGGTAACGGTTCACAAATCGATACCCAGTCACCGGTCGATGTTACTGGCCTCGGATCGGGTGTCGTCGCGATCGCGGCGGGTGGCAGCCATACCTGTGCGCTCACCAGTGGCGGCGGCTTCAAGTGCTGGGATTGAACCAAAATGGTCAGTTGGGTGACAACGGACCGCTGTTGCCGCGCCTGGTGCCGGGCGACGTCACCGGCCTCACTTCAGGCGTGACCGCAATTGCCGCCAGACTGTTGACCACCTGCGCGCTGACAAGCGCCGGCAGTGCTAAATGCTGGGGTGCAAACGGTGTTAGCCAGTTGGGGGACGGTACCAGTACAGAGCGCCCCGCGCCAGTAGATGTATCCGGCCTTGCTTCCGGCGTGCTTGCAATCGCCACTTACAACGGCCATAGCTGCGCAGTGACGAGTGGCGGGGGTGCCAAGTATTGGGGTCAAAACAATTCAGGTCAGCTGGGGATCGGTTTCCCGCCCAATCCATCTGTCGTCCCAGCCGATGTAGTTTCATCAGGATCGTCAGGGTTGTTTAGTGGCGCGAGCGCGATTACCGTGAGCTTTGCCAGCAGTTGTGCACTTGCCAGCAGCGGTGGCGTGCTGTGTTGGGGAGATAACACCGCCGGACAGCTGGCCAACAACATGTTTCCTTCTCAGAGCAACAAGCCAGCAAATGTTCTGTCGGGCCCCGCTTTGCCACCACTTGCAGGCGTTAGCGCGATCGCGGCGGGTCGAAATCACGTTTGTGCATTGATTACGACCGGAGGCCTCAAGTGCTGGGGTCATAATATCAGCGGTGAGTTGGGCGATAACACCAATTCCCAACGCAATTTTCCGATAGATGTAATCGCCGGACCGGCTTTACCGCCGCTGTCGGGCGTCAAAGCGGTGACGGCAGGCGAACAACACACCTGTGCGCTGATGAACAGCGGCGTGGTCAAGTGCTGGGGTGCAAATTTTTACGGCCAGTTGGGCGATAACTCAAGTGCCTTTTATCGATTCACGCCGGTCGATGTGGTGGTGCCACCGCCCTTTCGGTTGAATGCGGTGCAATCACGCGAGACCCATGGCGCGTTAACCTTCGACCTGCTGGTGGATACCACGCCAACCATCGCCGGGCCGGTAACCGTCGAACCGCGCGTCGCCGGCGCGGGACACCTCATCGTGTTTCAGCTCAACGCTCCCATTTCAGCGACCGGGTCGGTATCTTTGGTGGGCAGAAGCGGCACGCCGTTTGATCTGCCCACCATCACATCATCTGGCAATAATATATCGGTGACTTTAATCAATATTGTCGACCGCGATCGCGTAACGATCACGCTTTCCGGCGTACATGGTGCGGTGAATGCATCCGTTTCGCTTGGCTTTCTGGTCGGCGGCGTGAATGGTTCGGGCGTGGTTGAGGCGAGCGATGTCAGTGCTGTAAAAGCCCGTTCCGGTCAAGCATCTGACGCGACCAACTTCAAATACGATGTGTTTCCCACCGGCGCAATTAGCTCTGTGGATATTCTGGTGACCAAAGCGCGCCTGGGGCGGTCACTGTTGCCGTAGAGACATTTATATATTTTTCAACGCCAGCACTGGCGCGGCGTTTGAGCCTTTTTCATCCTGTCATCCGCACCAGTGCTAGTGTATTGAGTTTGTACATGCGGCGTTAGCCGAGCGCACCGTCTGCCAACGTCAATATCCGTTGCATCTTCGCCGCGAGCGTCGGGTCGTGCGTGACCATCACTAATGCCGTTTTGTATTTCGCGTTAAGTTCCAGGATAAGTTCAAACACATGATCGGCGGTGCTGCGATCCAGATTGCCGGTCGGCTCATCCGCGAGCACACAGGCCGGCCGCGTCACCAGGGCGCGAGCGACCGCCACGCGCTGACGCTCACCACCGGAAAGCTCGCCTGGCTTATGCGTGAGTCGATGTGACAGGCCGACTTCAGTGAGAATAACTGCCGCGCGGTCCTTGGCGTTGGCGGTGGTTTCACCGCGAATGGCGAGTGGAATCGCCACATTTTCGAGCGCACTGAACTCCGGCAACAGGTGATGAAATTGATAGACAAATCCCAATGCCCTATTGCGCAAACGCCCCTGCTCGATGGGCGAAATTTTGTCGATGCGCTGGCCCATGACGTCGACTTCACCGCTAGACGGCGCGTCCAAGCCGCCGAGGATATGCAACAGGGTGCTTTTACCCGAGCCTGACGCGCCGACGATGGCGACGGTCTCGCCGGTCGCGACCAGCAGGTCAATGCTTTTCAGCACGTGCACCGGTGAGCTACCCTGGCGAAATGTTTTTGAAACGTGGCGGCAGCAGATGACGGGATCACTCATAGCGAAGTGCCTCCGCCGGATTTACCCGCGAAGCCCGCCAACTCGGATACAGCGTTGCCGCCAGCGACAACAGCAGCGCAATCACCGCCGTGGTCCAGACATCGTGCCACTTGAGGTCGGAAGGCAGCTCGGAAAGGAAATACACTTCCGGGCTCAACACCTTGAACCCTGCCGCACTCTCGATGAATGGCACGACCACGTCAATGTTGAGCGCCAGCAATATGCCGACAGCCACCCCGATCAACGTGCCGATAATGCCGATTACCGCGCCCTGTACGACGAAGATTTTCATGATCATTCCCGGCGAGGCACCCAGCGTACGCAAGATCGCAATGTCAGGATGTTTGTCGGTCACCACCATGACCAGTGTCGAGACCAGATTAAAGGCGGCGACCGCAATGATGAGCGCAAGAATAACGAACATCATGCGTTTTTCGATTTCGACGGCGCGAAAGTAGGTTTCGTTTTGCTTGGTCCAGTCGGTGACGTAGCCATCGATCCTGAGGCTTTTGGCGAGTTCGCGCGAGACGCTGCGTGCCTGGTCGGTGTCATTGAGCTTAAGGCGGATTCCACTGACGTTGTCGCCCAGCCGGAACAGCACCTGCGCGTCTTTCATGTCAATCAAGGCAAGCGTGGAATCGTATTCGTAATGCCCCGAGCTGAAAATTCCCGATACGGTAAAACTGCGGATACGCGGCACCATTCCCGCCGGCGTCACGCTGCCCTGCGGCGTGATCAGTTGCAACCTGGTGCCGACACTGACCTGCAGCGCGCGCGCCAGCTCCGCGCCCAGGATGATGTTGTAGGCGCCGGACTGCAACGAGGTGATCTGACCTATTTTCATGTCGCGGCCAAGATCCGCGACCGAATTTTCTTCGGCAGGGACGATACCGCGCACCATAACGCCGCGGACGCTGGACGAATAAGCGAGCAAGCCTTGGCCATTAACAAACGGCGCCGTGGCGATGACCGCGGGATTTTTCATGGCGACCTCGCGCACCGTCTGCCATCGATCAAGGCCGTTTTCGAAGCCCATAATCTGCACATGCGAGGACACCCCCAAAATGCGCGCGCGCACTTCCTTCTGGAAACCGTTCATCACCGACATCACCGTAATCAGCGCGGCGATGCCAAGCGCAATGCCGAGCATGGATGCCAGCGAAATGAATGAAATGAAATGGTTTTGGCGTTTTGCGCGGGTGTAGCGCAGGCCGATGAATAGCGGGAGCGGTAGCAAGATGGTTTCTACGGGGAATGATCTACCCGAATGATAAACTACCAACTGCATGAATCTCGATGTTCTCATTCCTTCGCTGCTGCTGCCCGTGGCCATGCACAAGCTGGTGTTGCCGCCAGTGGTCCCTTCTCTCGAAAGGCTGCTGGCACGCGCAGACCGGCAATTTGACGTTGCGCCCGCAGGATCATCCTGGCTTTGTGAGCGCTGGGGCATCAATTCGCCGTATCCCATCGCGCCATTGCTGGCCGATTACGACGGACTCGATGTGTCCGAGGACGGCTGGATGCTGGCGGAACCGGTGCAGCTCATTCCGGATCGCGACGTGCTAAAACTGGTGCCGGGTCGCTTGCTCAACTTGACTGCCGCAGAAACTGCCGAGTTCATTGCCGAACTCAACCTGTATTTTTCGGATCGACACTTGCGTTTTTTCGCGCCGACGCCGGATCGCTGGTATGTACGCTGCGCCCCTGAGGAAATACCCGACACCACGCCGCCCAGTGGTGCCCGCTTTGGCTCGCTAACAGAAATCCAGCCGCGGTCGACAGGCAGCCTGGATTGGCGCGCGATACAGAATGAAACGCAAATGTTGTTTTTTGGACACCGCATCAACGAGGTTCGTGAAGCCACCGGCAAATCGACGGTCAATGGCGTCTGGTTTTGGGGAGGCGGGGTGGTGCCGAGGCTGAAAAAACCGGGCTACGAGAGCGTCATTAGCAACTCAGCCCTGGCAGCACAACTCGCCAAGAAATCCGCCATTGATCTGCAGCCCTTGGCCTGGAGTTCAATCCAGTCGAGGCCAGGCAAAGTACTTGTCACCATCGAATCTTGCGCTGACTTCGGGTGCGATGGCGACCTCGACGGATGGCGACGCGAACTCGAGCGATTGGATCAGGACTGGCTGCTTCCGCTGTCGCAGGCACTGCGGCGTGGAGTCATTCAGCGTCTGCGCTTATATCTGCCCGGCGAAGATTTTGTTCAATCGTTTCAAATCACCCGCCGCAACCAGTTGCTGCGCTTCTGGCGGACCGCCAAACCGCTTGCCAGCTATGCCTGAAATCGTCACCCGCACACGCGATCCTGTCGCATTTGAGACATTGATCGCCGCAAGTGTCGATCCACGCATGGCACGTGTATATGCAGCGCGCGGCATCGCTGCCAGCCACGACCTGAATCACAATTTATCCGCCCTGCTGTCCCCCGATAAACTTCAATCCGTAAAGCTGGCAGCGATTATGCTGGCGGATGCCATTCAAGCCGGCAAACGCTTATTGATTGTGGCCGACTATGACGCAGACGGTGCGACCGCGTGTGCCGTCGGCATGCGGGCGCTGCATGCGATGGGGGCGAAAGTCGACTACATCGTGCCCAATCGATTTGAATTTGGCTACGGCCTGACGCCGGAAATTGTCGCATTGGCAGCGACACGTAGTCCCGACATCATCATTACCGTCGATAACGGCATCGCGAGCGTGGACGGGGTGGCGGAGGCTAATCGACGTGGCATCCAGGTACTTGTCACCGATCACCATCTGCCTGGGCAAGCGCTGCCGGACGCTGCCGTGATCGTGAATCCGAATCAATTCGGCGACAACTTTGCGAGCAAAAATCTGGCGGGTGTCGGGGTAATTTTTTATACCATGTCGGCGTTGCGGGCAGAACTGCGGTCGCGCAATTATTTCGTCGGAAAGTCAGTACCGAATCTTGCCAATCTGCTGGACCTGGTCGCGCTGGGTACCGTCGCCGATGTGGTGCGCCTCGACCATAATAATCGCGTGCTGGTAGAGCAAGGCCTGGCCAGAATCCGTGCCGGCCACCTGTCAATTGGCATTCGTGCCCTGATGAAAATCGCCGGTCGCGACCCGCATCGCGCATCGACCTACGATCTCGGCTTTGTCGTCGGGCCACGGTTAAATTCCGCCGGTCGTCTTGACGATATGTCGCTTGGTATCGCTTGTCTGCTAGCCGATGATGAACACATCGCAACCCGGTTCGCCGCCGAACTGGACGCGCTGAACCGCGAACGCCGCTCGATTGAGTCTACGATGCGCGACGCGGCAATGGCTTCACTCGAGAACGTCGATGTCGGCACCCGCTATGCGCTATCGTTGTACGACAGCAGCTGGCATCAAGGCGTGGTCGGCATACTCGCCTCCCGCCTCCGCGAAAAATACCATCGCCCGGTGATCGCTTTTGCGCGCGACGGCCAGGGCAATCTGAAGGGCTCGGGGCGCTCGATCAATGGCTTTCACCTGCGTGATGCGCTGGACCTTGTCACCAAACGCCATCCCCTGCTGGTCAGCAAATTCGGCGGCCACGCGATGGCAGCGGGCCTGACCATTGCCGAAGCCGCCATGGGGGATTTTGCGAACGCGTTTGATGCTGTCGCGCGTGAACTTCTTACACCTGCCGATCTGGCCGAGCGCATTGAAACCGACGGCGCACTTGATGCGAACGAATTGACGTTTGATTTCGCGCGGGGCATTGATGAGCAGGTATGGGGGCAAGGGTTTAGTGCGCCGTCCTTCACTGGACGTTTCCGCGTGCTGGACCAGCGTGTAGTGGGAGAAAAGCATCTGAAACTACAGCTTTCTATGGGCTCGACCACCTTTGAAGCGATGCGTTTTGGCTCAGCAGAGAGCCTAAGCGCGAGCATTGACGCGGTGTTCCGGCCTTCCATCAATGAGTTTCGCGGCAACGCTACGCTGCAGTTGGTGCTGGATTACGTCGCGTAGCCTACACATTTTGCGGGCGCTGCAAAATATACGCTTTCGACATTGCGTGGCACATCCCCGGTAATTGTTTACTGAAGGCAGTCTGCCAACGCGACACGATCCAGTAACCTGTAACCGTCCGTAACCGCCTGCGCTCCAGTCAGACGGGTAAAATCCGGCGAAAATAATGGGGCTTTGTTACTCAACCCGCGCGATGGCAAGATCACAAAAATCCGGTGCCACCCCGTCCATCGACAAGGCAAAAAAATTGTTTGAGTAAAAATTCTATCGGGCGCTCCCGATGCATTTGGGCTACGCGCGCCGCCGTGAGAGGTGCCATACAGAACGAATCGTCGCGCCGGATTATGCAAGTTTGCAGCAGCTTCGTCGCGTATAATTCTTATTGAGTTTATGCACTGTGTTTGGCGCCTTAACGCGCGCGACGAATCTCCACTTAGCCACTCCCCTAGCCCAACGCTCTGGCAACACAAAGAGAGCGTTAAATCAAAAGCAAAGCCACATGGAAGCAGATCAACTAAACGCAATTGGCAACCTCATCACCGACTTGACCACGCGTACGGTCGAGTTGCGGAGGTATCTTTGACTTTGATGCAAAAGTAGAGCGTCTCGCCGAGGTCAATCGGCTGGCTGAAGACCCAGCCATCTGGAGCGACAGCAAACGCACCCAGGAACTCGGCAAAGAAAAAAAGTTGCTCGACGAGGTCGTTACGACACTGACGAACCTCGGCTGCGGCTTGAGCGATGCGCGGGAACTTTTCACGCTGGCCAAAAATGAGGCTGATGAAGAAACCCTGCTGGCAATCAGCGCTGATGCGAATCACCTGCAAAAATTGGTTGTCGACCTCGAGTTTCGCCGCATGTTTTCAAATGTGATGGACCCGAATAATTGTTTCATCGATATTCAATCTGGCGCAGGCGGAACCGAAGCGCAGGACTGGGCGAACATGTTGATGCGGCAGTATTTGCGCTACTGCGAACGCAAGGGTTTCAAGACCGAGTTGCTGGAAGAATCTGCGGGGGATGTGGCCGGGATCAAATCTTGTTCGATCAAAGTCATCGGTGCCTATGCTTACGGCTTTTTGCGCACCGAGACCGGTGTGCATCGGCTGGTGAGGAAGAGCCCGTTTGATTCTTCAGGCGGCCGCCACACCTCATTCGCGAGTTTGTTTGTCTATCCGGAGGTTGATGACTCCATCGATATTGAAATCAATCCGGCGGATTTGCGCATTGATACTTTTCGTGCGTCTGGAGCGGGTGGCCAGCACATCAACAAGACCGATTCCGCCATTCGCATCACCCATGCGCCTTCCGGCGTAGTGGTGCAGTGCCAGAACGACCGTTCCCAGCACCGCAACCGCGCCGAGGCGATGCTGATGTTGAAGGCAAAACTGTACGAGCTGGAAATTCGAAAGCGGCAGGCGGATCAGCAAAAACTGGAAGATTCCAAGACCGATATCGGCTGGGGTCACCAGATCCGCTCGTACGTGCTGGACAATTCGCGCATCAAGGATTTGCGCACCAATGTCGAAGTCGGCAATACCAAATCGGTGCTTGACGGCGATCTGGATGTGTTCATCGAGGCCAGCCTGAAATCAGGCCTGTGATCCGCGGCTGGCCGGGCTGCATGCCGGTCAGCATCTCATGCGGCCCCGGCCTGATTCGCCCCCTACCCTTGCCCCTGGCGCAGACGCTCTGCCGCCACCGGCCCACCC
>JAYVKG010000159.1:0-22658 GCA_043768625.1 Betaproteobacteria bacterium | reverse complement strand
CTCATATCGCTTGGCTACAACGACAAAGAAGCGTTATACGCGATCAGGGAATTAGCAAAAGATGTTGCCGTATCAGATGGCATTCGGCAGGCATTGAAGTTGCTCTCAAAATCCTAAGCCGCTCGCGTAAAATGCGCAAATGATCGAAGAAGACCGACTCATTTCCGGCGGCAAGGCCTCCGTGCAGGAAGAGGCGCAGGAGCGGGCGTTGCGTCCCAAGCTGCTGGAGGAATACGTCGGCCAACAAAAAATCCGCGACCAACTAGCCATTTTCATTGCGGCCGCCCGCAGCCGAAAAGAGCCGTTGGATCACACCCTGCTGTTCGGGCCACCGGGCCTGGGTAAAACCACCCTGGCGCATATTATTGCGCGCGAAATGGGGGTGAATCTTAAACATACCTCGGGTCCGGTGCTTGAGCGTGCTGGTGATCTGGCCGCCATGTTGACCAATCTGGAGCCGAACGATGTGTTGTTCATCGACGAGATTCATCGCTTGAATCCGGTGGTTGAAGAAATTCTTTATCCCGCCTTGGAAGACTATCAAATCGACATCATGATCGGCGAGGGTCCCGCCGCGCGCTCGGTTAAGCTCGATCTGCCGCCGTTCACGCTGGTCGGCGCCACTACCCGCGCAGGTATGTTGACGAATCCGCTGCGAGATCGCTTTGGTATAGTCGCGCGACTGGAATTTTACTGCGCAGCAGACTTGAAGTTAATCGTCTCCCGCTCTGCGAAGTTGCTGAATGTGCCGGTTGACGACGACGGCGCTGCGGAAATTGCATTGCGCTCCAGAGGCACGCCGCGCATCGCCAATCGACTGTTGCGCCGGGTACGCGATTTTGCGCAAGTGAAAGCCGAGGGCTTTGTCGATAAGCCGGTGGCTGACGCAGCGTTGAAGATGCTCGACGTCGATCAGGTCGGGCTGGACGTAATGGATCGCAAACTGCTTCGCTGCATTATCGAGAAATTCGCCGGCGGGCCGGTGGGTGTTGAGAACCTCGCTGCAGCAATAGGGGAGGAGCGCGATACCATTGAAGATGTGCTGGAACCATACCTTATTCAGCAGGGCTACCTGCAGCGCACGCCACGTGGCCGCATGGCAACCTTGCTAACTTTTCAGCATTTTGGACTTTCCCTGCCTGCCAGCGGCAGCGCCGTGCCGGAACCGTTCTAGTGGCCAGGCTGTCCCTGACAAACGCACAGCAAACCCCGCTGTTCACGTTCGAGTTCCCGCAACGTGTTTACTTTGAGGATACCGATGCCGGTGGCGTGGTGTACCACGCGCAGTATATAAAATTTCTCGAACGTGCCCGCACTGAATGGCTGCGTTATCTTGGCTTCACCAACAGCGAACTTGAGCGCAAATACAAAATGTTGTTCATCGTCAGCGAGATCGCGGTGGAATTCGTTAAACCCGCCAGGCTCGACGATGCAATCAACATTGGTGTGGGCATTGAGAATCTGGGTCGCGTGCGGCTGAGGTTTCATCAGGAAATCCGCCGGGGCGAAGATATTCTGGTGAAGGCACGGGTGTCGGTGGCGACCGTGGCGGTCGATAGTTTCAAACCAGTAGAAATCCCAATGGATGTGAGAAAAAAAATGGAGGCGTCTTGCTGAATCTTTCTAACGACATGGCAATTTTATCTCTCGTTGCGCATGCGTCGATCATCGTCAAGATCGTCCTGGGAATTTTGATCCTTGCCTCGATGATGTCGTGGTGGTACATATTCGTAAAGATGTTTGCGGTGCGGCGCGCGAAAAAACAGGCTGAAGAATTTGAACGTGAATTTTGGGGCGGCTCCGATATTGTCGGCCTCTATCAGCGCGCCGGTGCAGGGCAATATGAGCCGGCCGGGATGGAGCGGATTTTTGAGGCGGGCTTTAAGGAATATCTGAAATTGAAAAGCCGCAGTGGCTCCGATATTGGTGCGCTGATGGATGGCACGCGCCGGGCAATGAAAGCGACTTTCCAGCGCGAACTTGATTATCTCGAAGCTCATTTGTCGTTCTTGGCGACCGTCGGTTCGGTCAGCCCGTACATCGGTTTGTTTGGCACCGTGTGGGGCATCATGAATTCATTCCGCAGTCTGACCAATATGGCGCAAGCGACCCTGGCGCAGGTCGCACCCGGCATGGCGGAAGCGCTAATTGCAACCGCGATTGGCTTGTTCGCGGCGATTCCAGCGGTAATCGCCTACAACAAGTACACCGCCGAAATTGATCGTTTGGCGAATCGCTATGAGAGTTTCATGGAAGAATTCACTAACATTCTTCAACGACAGGCGGTACATTAATCATGCGTCGTCGCCGTCGCGCCATGGCTGAAATCAATGTCGTTCCTTACATCGACGTAATGCTGGTATTGCTGATCATTTTCATGGTGGTGGCACCGGCCATTCAGCCGGGGCAAATTGATTTGCCGAGCGTTGGCCAAGCATTGAATCCAGCAGTGGCGCCGCTGGAGGTTCGCATCAAGCGCGACGGCTCCATTCTGCTGGTCGACCGCCAGCAAGCAGGGCAAGAGCAGGCAGTGACGCGCGAAAAATTTTTGCAGGCAGTGACGGCGATACAGGCCAATCATCCCGATCAGGCAGTGGTGATTAACGCCGACAAAAATCTGAAATACGAAGACGTGCTGCACGTCATGGATATCTTGCAGGGAGGCAAGATCAAACGTGTTGGTTTACTCGTGAAACCTGACAAATAGCATGGCCTGCAGCACATCCATGTCTAACGCGGCACAGCGCCGCTCTCCGTTGCTGCAACGTAGCGACCCTGGCAAATTGCCCGCGGCGCTGCTCGCCATTATTGTGCACGGCGTTTTTTTTGGCCTGCTCGTGTTTGGCGTTTCCTGGCAGGTGAAGCAACCGGTGTCGGCGATGGCCGAACTCTGGGACCAGCTTCCGCCGATGCGCAATGTTCGCGTCGAGCCACTGCCTCCTCCCCCGCCGGAGGTCGTCAAGACAGAGCCGGTGAAAATTGAGCCCAGAACAGAAAAATTAAAGGAGGCACCGCTACAACCAACGCAGGCAGAGATTAATTTGCTGGCGAAACGCGAGAAAATGGCAAAGGCGGAACGCGAAAAACAGTCCCGTGAGGAAAAAGCGCTCAGGGAAAAACAAGAACTTGCCGAGGCGGAGAAAAAACGCAAAGTCGAAGAAACAAAACAGAAGGCGACGCAGAAAATAGCCGAAGACCGGTCACGTGCCGAGCAGGCCAGCAGAGAAGCAACTGCGGCAGTGGCACGCAACGCGTCGCTGCAGGATTACGTCGCCAAAATAGCCAAGCTCATCAGAGATCGCGCCAACATTCCCGATTCCGTCACGGGAAGGCCGGAAATTCAAGTCCGCTTGCGGCTGCTGGTCAACGGCGCAATTTTTGATGCTCAGGTCGTGAAGTCATCTGGCGATAAAGTTTATGATGACGCGGTAGAGCGCGCCATTAATGGCATCAGACAATGGCCTGAGCCGGAAAATGCGGCACTTTTTGGCGGCCGACGTGAACTTAACCTGAATATCCGACACGAACGCTAGCGCTCAACACATACACATGATAAAAATTCACCGATTATTCTTGGCAGCTGGCGTTTTGAGCCGCATTGCCGTGGTCGCGATTTTCGGCGGCACGTTGCTATTTGCCGCCACCGCACAAGCCCAGCTCACCATCGACGTGACCACCAGCTCGGGCCGACAAGTGCCCATCGCGATCGCGCCTTTTGCGCTGGAAGCGAATGCGCCGCAAAACATAACGCCGCTGATCGCCGCCAATCTGGCACGCTCAGGCATGTTTCGCATCGTTAACACGGCTGGCATCAGCAATTTGCCGACCGAGCCATCGCAGGTGAATTATCTTGATTGGTCCAGCCGTAACACTGAGGCGCTGGTCATTGGCGGCATCAAGCCGCTGGCGGATGGGCGCTTCGAAGTTAGTTTCCGCCTGTTTGACGTCGGCAAACAAAATCAACTTGCATCTACTTCATACACCGTCAGCGCTTTGCAGTTGCGCGCGACCGCGCATAAAATTTCCGACGAAATATACGAAAAACTGATCGGCGAAAAGGGCGTCTTTTCGACACAAATTGCCTATGTTTTGAAGCGCGGCTCGCGTTTCGAATTGCAGGTTGCCGATGCTGACGGTTTCAATCCCCAATCGGTATTGTCGTCATTGGAGCCGATTCGCTCGCCAAAGTGGTCGCCCGATGGCAAGAAACTCGCTTATGTGTCGTTCGAAAGCAGAAAATCTACAGTCATCGTGCAGGACTTGTCGACTGGCCAGCGTAAAACGGTTGCCAATTTTCGCGGCGACAACTACGCGCCAAACTGGTCACCCGACGGCAGCAAATTGGTGGTGGCTTTGTCCAAAGACGCAGTTTCACAAATTTACACCATCCCCACCTCGGGTGGCGAAGCAACGCGCATTACCCAAAGCAACGGCATCGATACCAATGCAACCTTCAATGGCGATGGCAGCCAGATTATTTTTGTCTCTGATCGTTCCGGTGGCCCCCAGCTCTATAGCGTATCCGTTTCGGGTGGCGCAGTGAAGCGTCTCACTTTTGATGGCAAGTACAACGTCAACCCGCGCATGAGTCCTGATGGGAAAACGCTGGCCTTCGTCAATCGTGAGGCTGGTCGGTTGCGTATTGCCACACTCGAACTGGCAAACGGACAGGTAAACATCCTTACCGACGGTCCGCTCGACGATAGTCCGAGTTTTTCTCCCAATGGGCGCACCATCCTTTATGAATCCAAGGCGGGCGGGCGCGGCACGCTGGGTGCGGTGTCGGCCGACGGGCGTGTTAAGCAAAAGCTTTCGTCGCAGGCAGGCGACGTTCGTGAACCAGCGTGGGGGCCATTTGGTTCTTCCAGCAGCCGCTGACGTTGCGTCCTACAAAATGCCAAGCATTACGCTTACAAAATTGATCCACATTTAGGCATACACTAATCTTTGACAATTTGTGCCATCTCACATTTTTGGAGAAAAATATGAAGAAATCGCTAATCGGAATGGTCCTGGCCATGTTGCTTGCTGCATGCGCGAGTAAGGAGCCAGCTAGAATAACCACAGTCGAAGATCGTACCCCCGCGACAACAACCGGCACCACCGGCGCGCCCACCACCGGCACCACGCAAACGACACCACCATCCGGCAGACCTGGCGATGATTTGCGGAACCCGAACAACATTCTTTCGAAGCGAGTGGTCTATTTTGATTTCGATACCGATGCTGTGAAGCCTGAATTTGCGACTCTGATCCAGGCCCACGCCAGTTACCTCGCGCAAAACCGCAGCCGTAATATCCGTCTTGAGGGGCACGCCGACGAGCGCGGTTCGCGCGAGTACAACATGGCGCTTGGACAACGGCGTGCCAATGCAGTACGTACAGCAACCACGGTACTAGGCGTGGGAAATGACCGCATTGAGACCATTAGCTTCGGCGAAGACAAACCAAAAAGTACCGGCCACGACGAAGCCTCTTGGGCGCAAAATCGCCGCGTGGAAATAGTCTACGATGGCGAGTAGTTTGCGCCAGATCGCCATTTGGCGCGGCGTTTCAGGCGTTTTTCGCTTGAATGCCGCGTCAATGCTATAGTTTGAGCATTGCGAGAGCGCCTGCATTAGCGCATGTCCAGCGCTTTGTGGCGACTACCGGTGCGCCGCTTGAATCACGTTTTTCCTGCGCAAGCTTCAACACTCGTGTCGACAATAATTATTTTTTTTGCAAATGCCCTGACTGACTGGCACTGCGCCAATCGTTGGCAACTTTATTTTCATTACGCTCAAAGTAATCGAACCATTTCCTGCACCGCCGCTAATTTCATGCGTACATCGTTACTGTTTGCTCTTATTGCGTTAAGCCTCAACGCAACCGCCGGTCTATTCGACGATGCGGAAGCGCGCCGCGATATTAAAAACCTGCGGGCCCAGACTGAACAACAAAATCGCGACAACGACGCGCGCCTGCAGAAGCTGGAAGAGTCGATTAAGAACCTTGGCATCATCCAGTTGTTAAACCAGATCGAGCAGTTGAATGCCGAGATCGCCAAACTGCGCGGGCAGGTAGAAGTGATGTCCAATCTGGATGATCAACTGACCAAGCGCCAACGAGATTTTTATCTGGATATCGATACGCGCTTGCGCAAGTTGGAAGGACTCGCACCCGACACCGCGACAGGGACTTCGGCACTTCCGGTGCCTTCGTCCCCGGCGGCGGGAGCACCATCGACGACGCTGGCCGCTGCGGCAACACGTGCGCAGGAGGAGCGGGCCTACGATGTTGGCGCGAATGCTTTTAAACGCGGTGACTATGTAGCCGCCACCCGCGCATTTCAGATCTTCACGAAAGATTATTCGACCAGTCAGCTGGTGCCCAACGCGCTGTACTGGATCGGCATCAGTTATTTTAATCTCAGGGATTACGCTGCCGCGCGCAGCGCGCAAGATGTTTTGCTGAAACAATTCCCCGATTCGGCCAAAGCACCCGACGCGCTGCTCGCACTTGCAAGCATCTATGTTGAAATTGGCGACAACGGCTCCGCGCGAAACGCACTGGAGGACGTGATCGCCCGTTATCCGGCCTCCGAAGCCGCGACCAAAGCCAGAAGCCGTTTGTCGCCGCTCAGACGTTAAACCCGAGTTGCAATCTGTGACTATGCTGATCAAGATTCCTGCTGCGAATAATCGCAAAGCCGAAGGGGAGAAAGTGGGCCACGCGCTTGTGCGTGCGCGCACCAGCACTTTGCGCATCAACGAAATTTTCTATTCGTTGCAGGGTGAATCAAGTCGCGTCGGTTTGCCAACGGTATTTGTGCGCTTGACAGGTTGCCCGCTGCGTTGCGGCTACTGCGATACCGCGTACGCTTTCAATGACGGCAAAATTCTATTGCTTGACGACATCATCGATGAAGTCGCGCAATATAAAACAAACTATGTGTGCGTTACCGGCGGCGAGCCGCTCGCGCAGAAAAATTGTCTTACGTTGCTCAACAAGTTGTGCGACCGCGATTACTCAGTCTCGCTCGAAACGAGTGGCGCAATCAATATCTCCACGGTCGATCCCCGTGTTTCCCGCATCGTAGATATCAAAACGCCGGGATCGGGCGAATGCGACAAAAATCTTTGGCAGAATTTGGCATGGCTGAACGGCCGCGATGAAATCAAATTCGTGATTACATCTGAGGCTGACTACCTCTGGGCGGCGACACTAATCGAAGAAAAAAAATTAAATGATGCCGCGCCGGTATTGTTTTCTCCCGCTTTCAATGAGATCAGTGTAGAACAGCTTGCAGCTTGGATTCTGCGTGATGGATTGAAGGTGCGCCTGCAAATTCAATTGCACAAAATCATATGGGGCGAGAAACGGGGCGTATGAAGTCTGCAAGCGCTGCACCGCAACGCGCAGTGGTGCTCCTCTCTGGCGGACTAGATTCTGCCACGGTACTTGCCATGGCGCATGAGCGTCACTTTGAGACCTACGCATTATCATTCGACTACGGACAGCGACATCACTCCGAATTGCAGGCAGCGGCATCGGTGGCGGCCGCGCTGGGGGCCAAAGAACATCGCGTCGTTAAGCTCGACCTCACCGCTTGGGGGGGCTCTGCGCTGACCGACACAAGTATCGCCGTCCCGACCGCGCCATGCGCGTCGGTCAGCAACATCCCGATTACCTACGTGCCGGCGCGCAACACGATTTTTTTATCGCTGGCACTTGCCTGGGCAGAAACATTGAACGCGCCGCATATTTTTGCCGGTATGAATGCAGTCGATTATTCCGGCTATCCGGATTGCCGGCCGGACTACATCGCTGCGTTTCAGACCATGGCTCGCCTCGCGACCAGAGCGGGCGTGGAGGGCGGGCAACTGGTCATTCACACGCCGATTATCCATATGAGCAAAGCGGAAATCATTCGGGAAGGGACACGACTGGGCGTGGACTATGGGATGACGGTTTCCTGCTACCAGGCGTCGGCCGATGGCATGGCTTGTGGGCTCTGTGATTCCTGCAGGCTGCGCAAGCAGGGGTTCGACGCAGCCAGAATCGCCGATCCGACCCGATACGATTCATTTACAGCAAATGCGCGTGCGCGCAAACGCAAGTGATTTCGCAACACGCAATGGTTACGATGCGCGCAATTTGCGGCGCTTCCCCGTGGCCGAACGACGGTCCAAGATCTCAGCTCCGCGGAGCGAAAATCCGTACCCGTTCGGCTGGGGTGCGCGATCAAGTATTAGCGGAGCCTGTTTCAGTTGCGGATGAGCCAACGGTAAAATGAAGTTGCTTCTATCGCAGACATTGCACTTCTTTTGTCCCATAGCTAGATTCAATAAAGTAAGGTTTCGTGAATAACGCGTCAAATCTATCGTCCATGGTCGGCTGGCTCGGCTTCATCGTCGCTTTTTTCCTCGGCGCCATCTCGGCTCGCACCCAGTTCTGTACGCTGGGGGCGGTATCGGACATTGTCAACATGGGTGAATTTACGCGCATGCGCATGTGGGTGCTTGCCATGGCGATGGCGATTCTTGGGGCGCAGGGCCTTTACGCAGCGGATCTGGTCGACCTGTCCAAAACATTTTATGCGCGCCCCAACATCACCTGGCTCTCTTATGTTGCTGGCGGATTGGTGTTTGGCGTCGGCATGACGTTGGCCAGCGGCTGCGGGAGTCGCACGTTGGTGCGTATCGGCGGCGGCAATTTGAAATCGGTGGTGGTGTTTGCATTTTTGGGCGTCGCAGCATACATGACGATGAAAGGCCTGTTCGGCGTGTGGCGGGTCGGCACGGTGGATGCGGTTGCGATTGATGTGTCGCAACACGGCATCGCCACGCAAGAGCTGGGCGCATTGGTCGGACCAATGTTAGGCATGAGCAAGAAATCCGCACAAATCATGTTGGCGAGCATGATCGCCTTGCCGATGCTGCTATTTGTACTCAGCAGCCGGCAATTTCGTGCGAATGTTGATGGGTGGCTCGGCGGCCTTGGCTACGGGTTGGCCGTGGTTGCGGGCTGGTACATTACTGCGCATCTGGGTTTCGGTGAAAATAGCGATACGCTTGAAATGATGTTCTTTGGCACCAACAGCAAATCGCCGGAATCACTGACGTTTGTCGCCCCCTATGGTTACAGTCTGGAACTACTGATGCTATGGAGTGACAAATCGCTAATTGTCACGTTTGGTATTGCCACGACGCTCGGCATGATTCTGGGGTCCTTTGCGTATTCACTGTTTAGCCGGCGATTCCGCTGGGAAGGCTTTGCCAGTATTGAAGACACTCGCAATCACATCGTCGGCGCGATTCTGATGGGCGCGGGAGGCGTCACTGCCATGGGCTGTACCATTGGTCAGGGCGTCAGCGGCTTGTCGACCTTGGCGGTCGGTTCATTTTTTGCGCTGGCAGCGATGATCGTTGGTTGCTTCGCGACGCTCAAGTACCAGTATTGGAAGATGATGCGGGAGGAATAGGCGGCGGTTTTTTCGGAGATGGCGCTGGTGCTAAAGTTTCAGTCGGCAAGTGGCCGGCGGAATTTATTCCAGATCAAGGCAGGTCAAACATCGCTGCGGTTACAATGTAGTTTGTCCGCCCCGGTCATTCATCATGCCCACAAAAATCGCTTTTATCGGCCTTGGCAATATGGGGAGCCATATGGCGCGCCATTTGCTACGCGCCGGCCATTCACTTAACGTCTTTGCGCGGCGAGTCGAAGTGATGAAGCCTTTGATCTCTGAAGGCGCTCGTGCCTCGACGTCCCCCGCAGATGCGGCGCGCGATGTCGATTTTATATTTACCAATGTGACTGCGACAGCCGATGTCGAGGCGGTACTGCTCGGCGATCAGGGCGCGATTCATGGCGCAAAACCGGGCACGATTGTGTGCGATTTTTCGACCATCGATGTGAGCGAGACGCGGCGCTTTGCCGATGCCTTTTCGAAGGAGAGGATCGATTATCTGGATTGCCCCGTATCGGGCGGAACGGCGGCAGCGGAAGCGGCAAGGTTGACGATTATGGTGGGAGGAAAAGCCGCCGTGCTGGCCCGCGCGCAACCGCTTTTGGCAGTCCTCGGCAGCCATATTTTCCATATGGGCGATGTTGGCTGCGGGCAGGTGACCAAGGCTTGCAACCAGATTGTGCAGGTCATTAATATTCAGGGCATTGCTGAGGCAATGCTACTGGCTGACAAAAACGGGGTAGACACGAGCAAGGTGGTTGAGGCGCTGATGTCAGGATTCGCGGGATCAAAAATGCTCGGATTAATGGGCCCGAAGATGGCCGGTCGCGATTTTACTGCGGGCATTGAGGCGCGCCTGCATCACAAGGATTTCGGTCTGATTTCCAACCTGGCTGACCAACTTGATCTGCCCATGCCGGCCACCCATCTGGTTTATGAGCAGTTGAACAAATTAATGCAACATGGCTGGGGCAATATGGATACCTGTAATTTATTGCGTGTACTGGAGGAGGACGAATGAATTTCACCCGGTTGTTGCAGCAGCGCGCCGCCGCTGGCAAACCTGTCCGTGTCGGCTTGATCGGTGCCGGTAAATTTGGCTCAATGTACCTTTCGCAAATTCCGCGTACGCCGGGCATGCATCTGCTCGGCATCGCCGATCTTAATCCGGCACGTGCTGCCCAGTCGCTGCGCCGGGTGGGATGGAAAGATGAGCAGTTCGCGGCGAAAACGTTCAAGCAGGCGGTCACTGACCGTACCACCTGCATTACCGACGACACGCTGGCGCTGATCAGCAATCCTCATATTGACGTCATCATCGATGCCACTGGCAGTCCAGCCGCAGGCATCGCGCACGTGCTGGCCTGTTGCGAGCATAAAAAACACATCGTGATGGTAAATGTCGAGGCCGATGCGTTGGCCGGGCCGTTACTCGCCCGGCGGGCGGCGGCAGCCGGCATCGTTTATTCGCTGGCCTACGGTGACCAGCCCGCATTAATTTGCGAAATGGTCGACTGGGCGCGCGCTGCAGGTTTTGAAGTCGTCGCGGCAGGCAAGGGCACCAAGTATCTGCCGCAGTATCACACCTCGACTCCCGACACGGTGTGGGGCCACTATGGTTTCTCGGCCGAAACCGTGACGGGAGGGGATTTCAATGCGCAGATGTTTAACTCTTTTCTCGACGGCACCAAGAGCGCCATCGAAATGGCGGCAGTGGCAAATGCGACCGGACTCACCCCTGCAATTGGCGGTCTGGAATTTCCACCTTGCGGTGTCGACGACTTGGCGCGGCTGTTGAAACCCAAAAAAGACGGTGGCCGGCTGCATCATCGCGGCCAAGTCGAAGTGATTTCCTCGGTGGAGCGCGACGGACGTCCGGTGTTCCGCGACTTGCGCTGGGGAGTGTACGTGACGTTCGCAGCCGACACCGACTATGTTCGCAGATGTTTCAAGGAATACGGACTCGTCACCGATGACACCGGCAATTATTCGTCCATGTATAAGCCATTTCACCTGATTGGCCTGGAGCTGGGCATCAGCGTCGCCAGCGTCGCGTTACGCAATGAACCGACTGGCGCACCCGACCAGTGGCGCGGCGACTGTGTGGCAACCGCCAAACGCGATCTTGAGGTGGGAGAGATGCTCGATGGTGAAGGTGGCTTTACGGTATATGGCAAATTGTTGCCTGCTACGGATTCAAAGCAGCTCGGTGGCCTGCCCATTGGTCTTGCGCACAAAGTAAAAATGTTGCGACGCGTTGCTGCAGGTACTGCGGTGACGTGGAAGGATGTGGCGTTTGATGCAGAAAATGAGACTGTCAAATTTAGGCGGGAGATGGAAAAAACATTTACGCCTTTAGCCGCCTCTTGATTAAAAACTCCCCGCAAGAGGCCAATACAGGGGTATTTTTCGCAGTATTTCATGCTGCCTATTTTCCATGCCGCCTAGATTGCGGCCTTTATCTGCGTGCAGAAGCAACTGCGGGGTAAGGCTGGCAAGTTCGAACTGAAGAAAATGAAAAAAAATACCAAACTGGTCCAGCTTGGACGCCGCGCTGAGAACCAACCGAAAACGATCAGCGTGCCCCTTCATCGCGCGTCCACGGTGCTGTTTGATTCGCTCGCCGAGATGCGCAATACACAAGCCGCGTGGGTAGCGGACCAGCAAGTGCCGACCTATGGCGTGTTCAACATGCCGCAGGAGCTGGCTCTCGCCAATGCGGCGGCCACCATCGAAGGTGGTTATCGCGCGGCCACGTTTCCCAGCGGCCTTGCAGCGATAGCAGGCGCGTTGCTGGCCTGTGTGAAAGCGGGCGACCATGTGCTGATGACCGACAGCGGCTATGCGCCCGGCAGGCATTTTGCCGAATTTTTTCTCGCGCGCTTTAATGTGGCGATTGAATTTTATGATCCCTTGATCGGTGCCGGTATCAAACGGCTGATGAAGCCGAATACCAAGCTGGTCTACACCGAGAGCCCAGGTTCGCACACTTTCGAGGTGCAGGATATAGCCGCAATTGCCAAAGAAGCGCATGCAAATGGTGCCTTGGTCATCATGGATAACGCATGGGCCACCGGCTATTTTTTCAATGCATTTGTGCATGGCGTCGACATGGTGGTGCAGCCGGCGACAAAATACTACGGGGGGCATTCCGATGTGTTGATTGGACTGGTGATTGCATCCGAAGCCTGCTGGCCGCTATTGCGGGATGCAGCTATCAGTCTTGGCCAGCGTGCTTCGCCAGACGATTGTTTTCTGGCGCTGCGCGGCATCCGCACGCTAAGCGTACGGATGAGACAGCATCAAGCGTCTGCATTACAGATTGCACATTGGCTGGCATTGAGGCCAGAAGTAGCGCGGGTGATGTATCCGGCGTTACCAAGCGACCCGGGGCATGGTCTGTGGAAACGTGATTTCACTGGTGCGAGTGGTTTGTTTGGCGTCGAACTGAAACCTTGTTCAGGGAGACAGTTGGCCGCGATGCTCGACCACTACGACTACTTCGGCCTCGGCTATTCCTGGGGCGGGTTTGAGAGTCTCGTGGCACCGGCTAATATAGACAAAGCGCGCGCCATCCATCCATGGCGTGGCGGTCCGCTGGTGCGCTATCACATCGGACTTGAAGACCCGGATGACCTGATTGTCGATCTTGAAGCGGGGTTCACCCGCCTTGCTTCTGTGTGAGTGGGGAAAATAATTTTGCGCTACCGCAAATGATGTCTACCGCTCACTGTGTTCTGCAAAATCCCCGTGTCGCTGTGCTTGCCGAAGAAGAGCCGATGACGTGATCATTGCAAATAAGCCCGCGCACGGCAGAAAATAGGTTAATTTCAACAAGTAGATACCGGAGATGACCATGATCGAACCGAATGTGCCGCCATTGGAGCGCGACAGCCCGACGCCTTCGGCCAACATTGCAGATAAAGTATCGTGGTCACAGTGGGCACTGGCCATCCTGTTGACAGCCCTGGTCGGTCTGTCGGCGGCCGCGCTGCTGGTGGCGACTATCATGGAATTACTATTTGACAGTGCATCGGCGTGGATCAGGTTTGCCGTTTTGCTACCCGTTTTGCTTATCGCTTCATATCTTCTCCTTCAACTCTGGCAAAAACTGATTTATCGCCGCAAGGTCGAGAAAAAATAGTCCATGACCCGCGCCGCAAGTATTGCCGAAGCCTTCGCTTACTTTGACAGTAAATCCTTCCACGCTGATCTCGCGCGTCGAGTCGCCATTGCGACAGAAAGCCAGAATCCCGACCGTGCGGCCGATCTAGCTGCATATCTGTCGAGCGAGCTCACGCCATCGTTGGAAATGCTGGGGTTCGCGTGCTGCATTTATAAAAATCCAAAAAAAGGCGGTCCATTTTTAATGGCCACGCGTATGGAAGGGGCTGGTCTGCCAACGCTGCTATCGTATGGCCATGGCGACGTGATTCGCGGACTCGATGCGCAGTGGCGCGCTGGTCTGGCTCCGTGGACGTTGATCGAGGAGGGTGAAAAACTTTTTGGCCGCGGCACCGCCGACAACAAGGGCCAGCACACCATCAATATCGGCGCATTGAAAAGCGTGCTCAAGGCCAAAGGCAAGTTGGGCTTCAATATGAAATTGCTGATTGAAACTGGCGAAGAGAACGGCTCTCCCGGATTGAATGAATTTTGTGTAGCGCATCGGGAAGAATTGCGCGCAGATGTCTTTATCGCCTCCGACGGCCCGCGCGTGGCCCCCGAGCGACCGACGATTTTTTTGGGTTCGCGCGGAGTGATGAATTTTGACTTAACCATTGATCTGCGGCCTGGCGCGCATCACTCGGGTAACTGGGGCGGATTAATTGCGGACCCGGGTATTTTGCTGGCGCACGCGATTGCAAGTGTCACTAATCAGAGGGGTGAGATTCGCGTTCCAGAATGGCGGCCCACCCCGATTGCCGAATCGGTAAAAAACGCCTTGGCTGATTGCGAGCCGGGAGGTGGCGATGATGCGCCCAACATCGATCGCGACTGGGGCGAGCATGGATTGACACCAGCCGAACGCGTGTTCGGCTGGTCGAGTTTCTCGGTCCTGGCGATGAAGGTCGGTAATCCAGAATTCCCCGTAAATGCGATTGCCGGTAATGCATGGGCACGATGCCAGCTAAGGTTTGTGGTTGGCATTGATCCCGACGATGTGGTGCCTGCGTTGCAGCGGCACCTGGTTCGCGAAGGCCACTGCCAAGTCGGGGTGACGCCAGCGCGCGAAGAGCCGATGCACGCGACCCGGCTTGATCCTGATTCCAAATGGGTGCAGTGGGCGGTGAAGAGCATTGAACGCACCACCGGCGCAAGACCGGCCATCCTGCCGAATTTGGGTGGCTCGTTGCCAAATGAAGTCTTTGCCGATACCCTAAAATTGCCCACAATCTGGATTCCGCATTCCTATACCGCTTGTTCGCAGCATGCGCCAAACGAACACATGCTCGGCTCAATTGCGCGACAGGGATTAGGCATCATGGCGGGAATTTTTTGGGACCTCGGCGAAGTCAAATTGCAATAACAAGCAAAAAAAGGAAATTACGCTGATGATGTTTCGTTCAATTGCGGCAGGATTTTGTATTGCGACCGCGGCTATATTTGTCAACGCGCAGCAGCCAGCGCCACTTCCGCCGCCCGAATACAGCATCAAGGAAAATTACACCAAGTATGAATATCGCATCCCCATGCGCGACGGCAAAAATCTCTTTGCCGCTGTTTACGTGCCGAAAGACCAGTCGAAGACTTATCCTTTCCTGATGGAACGAACGCCCTATAGCGCGGGGCCGTATGGTGTTGATTTCGCGCCACGCCGCCTCGGCCCCGGACCTGACTTCGCCAAAGCGGGTTACATTTTCGTGGTGCAGGACGTGCGCGGTCGTTACATGTCCGAAGGTAAATTCGTTGAGATGACACCGCACAAGCCAGTGAAAAAATCGCTCCTCGATATCGATGAAAGCACGGACATGTTTGATACTGTCGAGTGGCTGCTGAAGAATATTGCCAACCACAACGGGAGAGTCGGCATTTGGGGCAATTCATATCCGGGTTTTTTTGTCTCAGCCAGTATTATCGACAGCCACCCGGCAATCAAGGCGGCCTCGCCTCAGGCGCCGGTCACAGACCTGTATATGAATGATGATAGCTATCACAATGGAGCCTTTATGCTGGCTGCCAATTATGGTTTTTATTCATCGTTCAAGCAGCAGGAAACCCCAACTGTGCAGCCGAAAAAATGGGATCCCTTTGAATATGGCACGGCCGATGGCTATCAATATTTTCTGAACCTCGGAACGTTGTCAAACATCATCAAAACGCTTGAGAAGGACAAGGGCTCACTGTTTGCTGATCAGGCCAAACGCGATACCTACGACGAATACTGGAAATCGCGCAATATTTCCGCGCATTTAAAAAATGTGAAAGCAGCCGTGCTGACAGTTGGCGGCTGGTTCGACGCTGAAGATCCGCAGGGTCCGCTCACCACGTATCAGAGCATCAAGCAAAATAATCCCGGTACGTTCAATTCGCTGGTGATGGGGCCTTGGACACACGGTGGCTGGCAGCGATACGATGGCGCACAAATCGGGCGGGTCAGTTTTGGCGCGAAAACCGGCGAGTATTATCGAAAAAATATTCTGCTGCCTTTTTTTGAAAAATTTTTAAAGGAAAAGGACAAAACCACAGCCAACAAAGATTCAAGGTTGGCCGAAGTTTACGCATTTGAAACCGGCACTAACGTCTGGCGTGAATATCCGACGTGGCCGCCAACGAGTGCGCTGAAGCGCAGCCTGTATTTTCAAGACAAGGGCAAGCTCGGCTGGAGTGCGCCAACCGTCGCCACCGCATTCGACGAATACATCAGCGATCCTGCCAAGCCGGTGCCTTTTACTGCTGAGATTTCCACAGGCGTGCCGCAGGAATACATGGTTGGCGACCAGCGTTTCGCGTCAACGCGAACCGACGTGATGGTCTATCAGACCGAGGTGTTGGAGGAAGACATGACCCTCGCGGGTCCCTTGTCACCGAGACTATTTGTCTCCACCAGCGGTACGGATTCGGACTTCGTTGTCAAAGTCATTGATGTATATCCGCCGGAATACCCTGAACGTGAAGTGACGCCACCAGTCGCGCCGGTGAAAGATCCGCTATCTGCACGGTTGGTGATGGCGGGTTATCAACAACTGGTGCGAGGAGAGCCGATGCGAGGCAAGTTCCGTCACAGTTTTGAAAAGCCCGTGCCCTTTGTTCCCGGTAAGATAGAAGCGCTCAATTTCAACATGCCCGACATTAACCATACCTTCCGCCGGGGCCATCGCATCATGGTGCAAGTGCAAAGCTCGTGGTTTCCGCTGACGGATCTTAATCCGCAAAGTTTCGTGCGTATCCCGGAAGCTGTGGCGGAAGATTTCGTCAAAGCTACTCAGCGTGTGTACCGATCAACTGGACAGGCATCGGCAATTGAGGTGTTGGTATTGGGCGGGACGAAATAGCCGGACTTGAAAAAGAGCGGATGCCTGACTGGGCAAGACGGATTCTGCGTACCTCGAGTTTATGAAAGTGGAGTAACATCTTTTCTAAGGGGTACGTCATTTTTTCAAAGGAGTCATCATGAAACGATATATACCGGTAATCCTGGTTGCAACAGGCATGGGAATGGCATTGGGCGCGGTTAGTGCAAATGCTATGGTTACGGTCACCTTCGTTCAACCAGAAAGTTACGTCGATATGCCGTTCGCATCGTGGGAGCGGGAGCGGGTCATGAAAGAGCTGAAAACACATTTCGTCAAACTGGGCACTCAATTGCCACAGGGTCAGGATTTGAAGGTCGAGGTGCAGGATATTGACCTCGCCGGGCGCATCGAGCCAAGAATATCTTCCGGCCATGAAATCCGCGTTTTGAAGGGTGGAGCGGACTGGCCGATGATCCAGTTGCACTACAGCGTTGAATCCGATGGCAAAGTGGTGCGAAGCGGCGATGCGCGGGTATCCGATATGACATACCTGAATCACATCAATCGCTACTCGGCAAATGAACCACTTCGCTATGAAAAAAGAATGCTCGACGATTGGTTTAAGGCGGTAATGAAACAATGACCATCGTGGCAGCAGTGTCGGTTGCGGTACTTACGTTTACGGGACACGCAGTTGGTCATTAGCGTGAATGGAATCTGCTGTAACTAAAATCGACACTACGCTGGATCGGTAAACAAATCGCGATAGCTGGTGTATCCCGAAATTAATGTCATTGGCCCGGCCACAAGCAGACCCAGTCCCAGTGGGATGGTGGCAATCAACAACAGGATCAACAGCAGGACACCATAAACCAAAAACGGCAGCCAATTTTTAAGGCAGGCAGAGAAACTCACCTTGAGCGCCGTAAGCGGCGGTTCATTGTGAAAATACACCAATGCCGGTGCGAACCACAGCGCCGCCATCAATGGTGCCAGCAACGCTGCGCCGACCAGCAAGGCCACCATAAAGCTCATGATCGAGGTGGCGGCGATGGTAGCCAGCTGCGATGAATCTCCTGACAAGATTGCACTAATGGCACCTGACGCGCCCAAGCCGATAGCCAGAGACGCGCCCATCAACAGCAAAATCACCAGTAATCCTGCAGCATAAACCACACCGACGATGAGCAACGATGCCGTCTTGTTTCTGAAGCCGGCAAACATATGATTGAGTTCAAGTTTTTCGCCGCTCGCCACTGCGTGCGCGCCAGCCAGCCAGCCCGCAGCAATCACTCCGTAGACAATGTATCCGACCAGTGATCCCACTACCGGCGCGACAGCCAATATCAGGTAGAACACCGCATACAACACGATCATCACGATCCACATCATGGGTGCCTCAATAAATAGTCGCCATGCCGCGATCAGCCATTCGAGTCCTTGGCCTGCGGCCACTGTGCGACCGCCGGGAATATATGTCCGGAACACCATCGCCGCCACATTGTCCACTGGGGTTTGATAGGTGTTAAATTTTGGTTCGTCGGGGACTGCCATACGCGCGCTTTCAAAAGACCGGGTGCACCGATTGTAGCAAGGACCAGGAACGGCGTAAGTCAAGCCTGAAGCTTCTCGTCTAAATAAACGGGTCGCTCCCTCGGCAATGCCGCAAGCTTGATTGGGATTGACGGTGTGTGCGCCGTGACGGCCCCGCAGTATTGACTTGTGGCCTTTCCGGTAAACCGCGTGACCTTTGCATCTCGTGCGGCAAAGGCGCAGGGCCGGAGCAGTCGTCCTCTGGCGGACCGCGTCAGGCTAATTCTCCAGGTTCATGTTTGATTGGAAGAGGTTAACTTTTGCAACTTTGTGCCGCACCGCTTAGACTTGCGTGCATAAAGACCGCGACAGGCCTCACAACAAGGGAGTTTGAAAATGAAAAGCGCGAATCTCAACGCGACGCTGCTGGCGGTCCGCGCTGCAGCGCTTGGTATCGTATTCCTGGGCGCGGCAGGTCTGGGCGCCCAGACACCTGCGGTAGCGCCGCAAAAGCTGGACGGGATTGTGATTGAATCATCAGCCGACGCAGAAAAGCGTGAATCCGTCGCATCCAAGACCATCGTGACACGCGCTGAAATCATTAAATTTGGCGATACCTCGCTCCTCGGTGTATTGGCGCGTATTCCTGGCGTGAGCGTGGGCGTCGGGCTCAATAACGCGGGTGAGGTCGGGTTGCGTGGCTTGGGTTCTGGCTATGTTCAGATTCAGGTAAACGGAGAGATGGTCGCGGCGGGGTTTACGCTCGATTCACTCTCACCCGATCTCGTCGAACGCATTGAGATCTTGAAATCGGGGCGCGCCGATAGCTCAACGCAGGCCATTGCTGGCACAGTCAATATTGTGCTGCGCCGTATACCGTCCACCGCGCAGCACGAGCTAAAGGCAAATGTTCGCGATAGCAATGGCAAACCGTCGGGCGGCCTTTCCGGGCAGTGGTCCGATAAAGTCGGCAAGGGAAGCTACGCTCTTACCGCAAGCGCTGATGTTGCCAATAGTCCGCGGCTGTGGACAGACTCGCTTCGAGCGACCGCCCCAACTGGTCCATTGTTCGAACGAGAAAACCGCGTCTCGGACCTCACCGAGGTGGCTACTTTGTCCGTGGTGCCGCGCGCGAATTTCAAGCTCGATGACAATACCACGCTCTCTTTGGACGGCTTGGGACAGTACCAAAAGCGTGACTATCGCGCAAACGAGGCGAGATCGGCTATCTCAGGCACGCCGCCGTCGCTTCCTGCTGACGTGCTTAGCTTGGCGCTAGAGTCAACCAATGTAAAAGCGACTGCTGAGCTAAAAACCGGTGCCCGCGATCAAGGGTTATTCGCAGGGAAGCTGTCAGTTACCGCGCTTAAAAGAAGCGGAGACGCAACCCTTGATGGCTTTGATGTGTCGCAGGCATTGGTCCTGCTGCGAAAAGTGGCAACTGATACGCGCGAACGAGCGATCAGTACCAGCGGCACGTACTCACACCGCCTTATCGGCAGCCATGCCCTAACGGTTGGCTGGAACGGCCAAACCACCCGGCGAACCGAAACCCGAATTCAGCGCGATCAAGTCTTTGACACGCGCGCTGCCGACAACCGCGATGAAGGGTACCGAGCGCAAGTCGGCAATCTAGCCCTATTCATGCAGGACGAATGGGATATTTCGCCTGCCACCAGCGCATATTTTGGCGCGCGCTGGGAAGGCTTGACGACTGACACCGAGGATACCGTGACGGCAATGCGTGTCCGTAACAAGTCAAGCGTTTTCAGCCCGAGCGCGCAACTTTCATACAAGCTGCCAGATAGTGAAGATCGCATCAAGCTCGCGTTGAATCGCACCTACAAAGCGCCAACAGCGATCGAGCTAATACCAAGGCGCTGGACGGTGCTCGATAACACCGCGACCACGCCCAACTTTCAGGGTAACCCCGCACTCATTCCCGAGCTCGCCTGGGGGTTCGACGCGTCGTATGAAAAATATTTCGCCAATAAGCAATCGATATCGACCAGTCTGTACGTGAAACGCATCGACAACGTGATCGTGCCTTTTACCTTTCAGGGGATCGATAGGCTGTGGGTACGCATTCCTCAGAATTCTGGTGTTGCCGACCTCGCTGGGCTTGAAGTGGAGGCGAAGCTGAATCTATCGTCATTCATCGCCGCAGCACCCGAGGTGGAATTGCGCCCCTCGTTTAATGTCAATCGTTCGCACCTGCGCTCGGTGCCAGGGCCTAACAGTCGGCTAAATCTGCAACCCAGATATGCGATCGGGCTGGCAGCAGACTATCGCGCCAAGTCAATTCCTGTCTCATACGGCGTGGATTTCAAATTTGAAAAGGTTGGCCTCACTACCGATGCGCTTTTTCAAACCCGAGGTCTGAATGAGCGGCGGACGCTGGATATGTACGCCTCGTGGAATGTGCAAAAGGGCGTGCGGCTGAAGCTATCCGGATTGAACCTCCTGGCACAGGACATTGTGGAGCCAATCGTTTACAGCACAGCGGCGCTTACGCAGCGGCAAGTGCAAACGATGGCAACCTTCCGCACAATCAGGCTGGAAGGCGCACTGCAGTGGTAGATGGGGGTGAGGTTAAGTTGGCCTGCGAGTCAAAATGGTGCCTGTATCCACACCAATAAAATTGCGGCCAACCAATCAACGCGCATGCTCAATTTTATGCCGCTTACTTCGATCACATCCCACCCCGTTGCCTTCGCACGCGCGACAGCCTGATCGTTTATGGTTAACTGAATTTAAAAGCCCCAAACTCGCATTTCTCACAACCCTAGTTCTCCTTGGCCGTCTGCTATCGTGACGCCCCTGGCTGCTGGAGTGTCGTGCGTCCTTGCCTTTTGGCCTCGCATCGCACACCAGTTGCTATCTCTAACTGCGCGTAAACGCGTCCTTTGCCGGGCGGCCGGCTCTGGCTAAGCGCCAGTCGAATGACGACGATGGCGGCACAATCCAATTGCGTCCGGAACAGAAAGGAAAGGCCGTCTGCGGCAGTTTGTTGATCTTTCCAAAGATTGATCACCTCAAACTCGATTAATCTCGTACTTCTCGCTGAAATTAAAGAGCAGAACTCCGTACGAGGTTATGTTTAACTGCCTGCCGACTGTAGTGGCTGGTACTTGAATTGGCTAGTTGCCGCCAGGATACCCGCCAGAAATAGTGTTTCGCCAACCCCTATAAAACGGCCGGACCCTGCCGCGTTCCAATATGTCGCTGTGTGTACCGCTCGATGCCGCCCACGATTGGTAACAACAGCTTGTGACTATCCTTCACGAACCGTACCATGGCGGCTGTGAAACAGAATTGAAGACCTCTCCAGGAAAACACCATGAGCCATCGTTTAACGAGGGATGAGTATGACGCACTCGAGCAAGTGAAGGCGTTGCCAAAACTCGCCAAGCCCAGCGCCTGCATTGCGCGAAACGCGAAACATCTGACTGGCATCAAATTTCTGAGCGCCAGAAAAGATGGCAGTTATGCTTTGACGGAAAAAGGAATGGAAGCGCTGTTCATAAAAAATTGCATTTTAGGATTACGCGCCTTGGCAAGCGATGCCGAGACGAAGCTTGATGTCGCGGTGGCGGCTTTTCTTGGCAGAAAGGGACATATCGCCGCGACTGCAGTGGCAGGCAATTTCGAAATTACGCCGAAGGGTATTGAATGTCTTGCTGACATCACGCTGAATCCATGATTCAAGTCGCGCCATACACCAGTAACAGCGCCCCGATTCAGAGAGACCTGAAGTCTCTGGAATGCCCTCAGTCACTTTGATCATACGTGCTACTTTTGGCTTATCCGCCAGTGCAATTGCGGATTGCTATCGATCGCTAACGTGACAAAGTACGTTATTGAACCGGGTGCGCCAGCGACGGCGCGTCCGCGCATGTTGGGCAACGTCAGCAACAGAGGCGCACCGCGATCTGTATGGTGAGATCGGATAGCATGGCGCGAATTATTCCCGGCGGTTTGGTTACGCTGCGGCGTGAACTTGCCCGCCATCAACCGATTTGCTCGGCACAGTTACCATCTCGCAAGCATTTAATATCTGCCCCGATAATCATTATGGTCATGCCGTGGCGCGTAGTACCGTTGGCCCGGTGAACCGTACCGCCCCGCATAGACCGGCACTCCATATCCGGCGTAAATCACCTGAGAATGTTGGTAGCGGGGCAACTCAACATACACAACGCGGCGAGGCGGGTATTGCG
>JAYVKG010000158.1:0-16962 GCA_043768625.1 Betaproteobacteria bacterium | reverse complement strand
GTTTGCTCTGGATTTCTCGATTTTTGCGATTGTGATTCCAGTTGTCGTGGGTTCGAACCCCATCATCCACCCCAGTAAATCAAGCACTTAGCGTATTTTGGCTAAGTGCTTTTTTGCGACACGATGGCGATCTTCATTAGCGTAATGTGCAATTACTCGGCCCGATAGCTTTTTTGCCGACAGGGTGATTCGCGCCGATTTGACCGACTGCCCGTCCTGCCCATAAACTGCGCCGTCCACCCGTCCGGTGTTTCACGCCAATTGACAGCCACTACGCTGCAAGGATTGCAGTGATGCCAGGCAAAAATGTAAGTTGCGTAGCCGTCAGTGGATTTTAAAAAAACGCCAATCGCCACGTCACACAAGGGAGCCTTCCATGCGTATCCGTTTCGCCATCATTTGTCTTTTGTTGTTTTCTTCTGCGCTCGCCGCAAAGACCGTCAAACAGGATTACTTCATTGACGCAGTGGATCCCGCCATCAAACTGTTTGTGCGCAACAAAATGGCCGAAGGGCAGACGCGTTTCACCAATGACAACATCGTGTTGTTCGTGCACGGGGCGACGTATCCATCCACGCCAGACTTTGACCTCCAGTACAAGGATTATTCGTGGGCGGACTGGATGGTCGAGAAGGGTTTTGTGGTGTATATGTTTGACAAGCGCAACTACGGTTTTTCGTCTCGCGAGAAAGCGATGGACGAGCCGGCAGCCAACAACAGACCTGTCTCCCGTTCTTACCTCGTGATACGCGATATTGGTGCCGTGGTTGACCACATTATAAAAAAACATCACGTCAACAAGGTGACGTTGATAGGTTGGTCGTGGGGTGCCATGACCGCTGGATACTACACTTCGCTCAACAGCGAAAAAGTCAAAAAACTTGTGCTGTACGCACCAGCCTATGCGTTTCCGCTGCATACCAACCTTGGTGCCGGGTCAGGGCTGCAGAATAGGCGCAAACCTTATGAGTTCAACTACACCATGGGCGCGTATCGACTGGGTTCGAAGGCAGGTAATGACGCTCGCTGGGATGGCGAGATTCCTGTTGCCGATAAAACTACTTACCGCGATGAAGGTGTGCGCGACGCCTTTGCGTTGGAAGCGCTCAAAACCGACCCGACCAGCGAGTCCCGCACGCCGCCCGCGCTGCGTGCACCCAATGGTGTTATGGAGGATACGTTTATGCAGTCGACGGGGAGGGCGATCTGGAACGCGTCGTCGATATATGTGCCGACGCTGGTAATTGCCGGCGAGTTTGACACATGGTCGTACGCTGAAGACCGCGACGGCTTGATGCGAGACCTTACCAATACGCCGGTAAAGAAACAGGTGGTCATTAAGAACGCCACGCATTTCGTGCTGTTCGAGAAGCCACGGTTCGAGTTCTTCACAGAGATTGCAAATTTTCTGAAAGAGTAGCGTTGGCCCCGCGTTGCTTTGCCGCAGCAGAAGCTGAGATGACGCCGCACGAAGCCACGCCATCGATGTATACGCATGCTATTAGCTTAAGGGACAACTCGAACTGGCGAAAAGGCGGTGATGCCGCCGCAGGCGGGCGTGGGCAAAAGGTCTCGGCGGCATTGCCGATGGCGCGCCGCGGACAGCCAATTATTGGCACTTGTGAAAGCCCCAGGCATTACACGCAGTGGCCGTGCCACTTTCCGTTTTTTTGTGACAACTTTCTGGTCACGGCTGTTTTACCCTCTGCGGCGGCTTTGACAATCCGGCACTCCGCCAGACGCAGCTTTGGAGGGGCAGGCAACACCGTGCTTAACGACGCGACGCGCCATTTTGCAGATGCCATCGTTACCGCCGAAGCGAAAATGAATCCAGTCATAGCCCAGCGTCGTAAAGGTTCTAGAGACATTTGTCTTGGTTAAACAGTCCATGGAGAAATTGAATGAATATGAATAAGTTCCGCAACGTGAGTATCGCTCTTGCGCTGGCCATTTCGGCAGCGTCGGCTATTGCCCAAGTAACGGTCGGTGGCGCGCAGATGTATCCGTCCAAGGATATTATCGACAATGCCATTAATTCAAAAGACCATACCACCCTTGTCGCGGCAATAAAGGCCGCAGGCCTGGTTGACACCTTGAAGGGGCCGGGCCCATTTACCGTATTCGCGCCGACGAACGCAGCGTTTGATGCACTGCCTGCCGGCACGGTGGATAGCCTGCTGAAGCCGGAAAGCAAACCTGCGCTTACCAAAATCCTGACTTACCACGTCGTGTCGGGTAAACATGATGCCGCTGAGTTGCTCAAGGAAATCAAGGCAGGTGGTGGCAAAGCAGTATTGAAGACCGTCTCCGGTGGAGCATTGACCGCAATGGCCAAGGGCAAAGGTATTGCCGTAACAGACGAAAAAGGCGGTACCGCAACCGTTACGATTGCGAACGTAACTCAGTCTAACGGGGTCATCCATGTTGTTGATAAAGTCTTGCTGCCAAATTAATTTCCATTGTTGGCAGATGGTTTGAAAATGGTATCCGGCAACAGCTGCTTGTTGCCGGGTACCATTTGCTGTTCATTCAATTCCGGTTGCACCCTGGCAGTGGAACGTAAATTTGTCGATGAAGGTGCCTGTTGTACAGAACACGCGGCATTGCCGTGGCAGCCAATGAAAGTTGCGCCGCCGGACGGTAGCCCGGTCAATTGCACTTGAATTTTTGTCGCACACGATTTAATTAATGCGGCGGCGATGCGGTGCGTTGATGTGGCGCCGTGAATTCAATATGTCACTTTTCATGAGCGCCATTTAGTTCGCAGCTGCGACGGCGCGTTTACGCTAGCGCTGGATTGCAGTTAGCGCCTAGTTGGCCGGGCGGTGTGTTTTTGCAAGAATTTCTTCAATTTTTTTTGTCAGATCAAAGATGTCAACCGGCTTGACCAAATACGCATCAAAGTCCGACTGTAAAGCCGCGTGATTGTCCGGTAGCTGACCGTAGCCGGTCAACGCGATAATGGCCGTTGCCTGCGTACTCAAATTGGCGCGTATCCGCCTTGCAACTTCATATCCATCAATATCGGGCAGGCCAATATCCACCACCATGGCGTCTGGTTGGGTGGCAATGGCTGCGGGAAGCGCAGCAGCACCCAAAGCGATTTCCACTACCTCGTATCCGACGGTCCTCAGAAGCGCAGACATAACCTCGCGCGCGTCCGCATTGTCTTCCACATAAACCAGCTTTCGCATGAAGGGAGCTGGCACAGGGCGCTCCCTGGAATCAACCACGGCGGGAGCCAAGATGGAGGGCAGTGAGATTGTAAACAAGCTGCCGTTACCCAACCCTTTGCTCGCCGCCTGCACATCGCCGCCGTGAAGTGCCACCAGTTGCTTGACCAACGCCAAACCGATACCCAGACCAGCATGGACGCGATTTGCAGCTGGCGGGCCTTGAACAAACGACTCAAAAATGTGCGGAAGCAAATCTTCAGAGATGCCCGCTCCTTCGTCCTGCACGTCAATCACCGCCCGACCCGCCGCTTCATGCAGTCCAACCCGAACAGCGCTGCCAGAGTGGGAAAATTTTATTGCGTTATTGATGAGATTATTTAGTATCTGTTCAACCCTGACCTGATCGGCGTTGACCCATACCGAATTGCCGTTAAAAACCAGATGGAATCCGTCCGCGCGCTCGGTTCCGCGTATCCCTTCAATGCACCGCTTTATACTTTCCGCGAGATCGAGCGGATGTGCGTCTAGAACAATCTTTCCCATTAGCAGGCGGCTCACGTCCAATAGATCGTCGACGATGTAGTTAAGGTGGCGATTTTGCCGGTCAATAATTGCCACGCAGCGATCAATGCGAACCTTGTCTTCGGTTCCCAACTTGAGGATTGTGGTGGCACCGGTAATCGCGGCCAGCGGGTTTCTTAATTCATGACCCAACATTGCCAAAAAATGGTCTTTGGCAATATTCTGTGCCTCGGCAGTCTTTCGTGCTTCGGTCTCTTTTTGCAACAAGCGCTGGCGGTCCGTCTCTGCCGCCTTGCGTGATGCGCGCTCCAATTCGAGCAGATCGCTAGCGCCGCTCAAGGCATGGTGCAGTAGATCCAGTTCCACAATTGACGACTTTGCCGCTGGTGGTTTGTCTCCCCTGCCAAGCAATCCGGCGGCGCTGCTGGCAACATTAATGGCCGCGGCCAACCGGCGCCCAAACGCGAGCGCCACGGCGAGGGCAGCAAATAGGGCAAGCAACATCCCGACAGCCGCCAGTTGGACTGCGCGAATAGAGGCCGCTTCAATGGACGCCGCCGGTGCCGCCACAGCCACGGTCCATCCGCTCAATTCGGAATGAGTAAAGGCGTCATATGACTTGACGCCTTCAACCGTGGAGTGGTTAATTACGCCGTTCTCCGCCGCCGCCGCCGCCGCAACCAACTCGGGCCTCGCCGGCTGGCCGAGCAACTGCTCGGTTTTGTGACTGCGCGCGATAAATTTGCCGCTTCTGTCAATAACCGCGACGATCCAATCGGCAGGCATTTGTGCGTTGATCGAGGTTTTTTTCCAGTGGTCAACGCCGAACGTTTGCGCGATCACATACAATTTGCCGCCATCTGTTTTGGCCGGCAGGTAAATACTTGTTTGCAACTTGCCCGTGACTGCGCCAACGGTGAGGTCTGAAATGAAAGGCTTTTGGTTGGCAATGAGCTGCGAAACAACCGGCAAAGTGACAGGCGCGGGCACGGGTGTGCCGAACGGAACGAGAGTGTTGACGATTTGCGTTCCCGTCACATCCAGCAGCTCCAGCCATACATCCGAACTTGTCAAGGCGGCGGCCTGCAAATAAAAGGACCTGAAATTACCTGTTTCCAGATGGTCGGAATTGCCCAGCACTTGCAGCGCGGAGAGCGAGCCGCGCAGCTCGCGATCGACGATCAGGGAAACTCTAAGGGCGGTCTCTTTCAATCCGCGTATGGCGGCGTCGCGCTCTTCCAGTCGAATTTTTTCGAGTGCCATTGCGGCCGCGAAAAGTATCGGAAGAAATATTACTACCGTCATGATTCCAAGGTAAGTACGTATGCGCATGGAATTTTTTAAATAAGTTTTTACAAATGTCCACCGGCCATGCGGACAGATTTATGTCCCAACCGGGGACATGGCAACATGAGTAATGTGTACGACCGGTAGCGAATGCCATCGCACACCCACGCATTCTGCGCGCATTTGCGGGTTGAACCAAGGCCGGAAGACTTCGCCGGGGTTGGCGGCGCGCGCGTCGGGTGTAGCGCTCTTCTATGACAGTGCATTCGATCCATCCATAGACACCATGACTACTTGCCAACGATCCGCTGCAAAGTCACTTGGTTTTCAAGACCGTGCGCGCATAGATTTTAGAATGCGAAGCGTGCTTTCGCCGCATTTGAAAGACCACTGTCTACGACTGCGAACCGTTCAGGCATTTAATTGTCAGAAAGGCTCAACATTGCTGCGCAGTTCAACTTCGCAGGTCCAGGCGCCTGGCGTTTGAGATAGCACCGCCATGTAAGAGCGGGCGATCGCGCGTGGTGTGAATGCGCTGAGATCATCATTACTTTGAACCACAGCACCGTCAATGATGAAGTGCACGACATGAATCCCGGCAGGGCCGAGCTCACGGGCCAAGCTTTGCGACAGGCCCCGCAGGGCGAACTTGCCCATCGAAAAAACCGCAGATCTTGCAAATCCTTTGACTGACGCGGTCGCGCCGGTAAAAAAAATGCTGCCAGAGCCGCGCGGCAGCATCCGCCGCGCGGCTTCCTGTGCGGTCACCAGCGCACCCACGGTGGTAACGCGGATGGCGGCGGCAGCCGCTTCCATGTCCAGAGCCAACAATTCGCCGCGGATCCGAGCGCTGGGATTAAAAAGCACCACATCAGGGGCACCTAGCGCGCGGTCGACGTTGTCGAACAGGCGCACCACACTCGACGCCGAAGCGACGTCGACCTCAAACGCCGTCGCGCCCATCGTCGCTGCGACTGCCTCCAACTTACCCATGTTCCGCGCAGCCAGCGCTACCTTATAGCCTGCCGCCAGCAGTGCTTCCGCAAACGCGCCACTGATCCCTGGCCCCGCCCCGACGATGAGTGCAACGCGCTGCTCCATTTACGTACCCTTTCTTGATCTGGCTGGCGCTGTCTGCGCGCTAAATAGCCTTTCTTTGCTTAACCAACAAGCAAGCAGATATTGACGCCGGTAGCCGTTATGCTTCTATGGATTTTGCATGGGAGCATCAACCCACGGCTAAACTACAGCCCGGATGAACGCTTCGATTAAATCCCGGTGGCACAGTGCGCGAATTGGCCCTGTAACTATCGCGTTCACTACTTCGTGAAAATCTTTCCCTGCCGCGGTATTGCCCACACTATCTTCGCGCTGCGCGATTTGTTTACCGATTATTTACACCTAGTTCAACCGCAACTTCTGCAATGTGTCCCGCACCGTTTTATAGTCCAAGGACTTGTCGAAGAAATAGTCGGCTTCCAATTCCATTGCGCGGCGTCGCGTTTCCGGGAAGGGATCGTTGGTGAAGACGATGATTTTTGGCCTTGGATCCAAATTTGCCTTGCGGATTTGTTCAATGATTGCCATGCCGCTGCCTTCGCGCAAGTTAAGGTCCACCACCACTGCGTCGACCGGGTCTGCGAGGATTGCGGCTACCGACTCGCACTCCGTGTCCGAGTGGCCCACAATTTCGACCTCACCCGGTGCGTGCAGAATGACCACTAACAGATCGCGTACTTCCGGAGAATCTTCAATCAGATAAACCCGTAGCGGGCGACGCGTTTTTGAATCTACCATTAAACCATCTCCAGCTGAGAGACCTTCCGCGATTACGTGCACCACATTGTTCAAGCCTTCAACTATATTATCGCCAGTAGTTTGCAGTTTATTCATCCGTACCATAAATAATTTTCGTAACGACGGCTTATCCCAGGCTGGCCAGGACGGCTTGGCCAACGGCGTGCTTCGCGACGTCAGCGCAACGGGAATAATGCCTGCGCCGACTTTTCATTACCGGTCGCAGACAGTTGTGTGCGTCTTTATTCGGGCTAGAGCGATACGGACAACCAACGCGGCCGGATATTGTTAAGAATCGTTAGGGGTTGACAGGTTCTTTGGAATTGGGCTGCACTGGTGTTGCCAATCCGTCGTTGTTCTGAGCCGATTTGCTGGCGCGGGGCGCGGTAACTTGCTTGCCTGATTTTTTCTTGGCCATGTGGTGACCAACCGCGCAACCGACGGCCGCGCCAAGGATGCCGTGATGGTGCGCCAGATGACCGCCCACCGCACCAACCGCAGCGCCCTTGATACAGCCGTCGGCGTGTACGCCCAGCGCAAAGCTCGCCAATGCGCCTCCCAAGAGTACCCTCAACAATGGTAAACGCATGACACGCTCCTTGATTTATCAGAATGCTAAACACTCACCGCGCCACGAGCGTGCTGGTATCAGCAGAAGACATACCCTGCTTAGAATGTCGGAACGCGTGCATGGTCACCGTAGGCAGTTGCTTACTCTGAAGAGTTGCAATGCGGCGAGCCTGAAAATAAGCTGCTGGCGAATTATCAGTTGCCTCATGATGTTATCGGCTCAAACAGCGCCTGCAGGTCGGCAGCATCGAGCGCGGTGGTGGCCTTTATGTCGCCATCGAGCAGGCCACTTGCCAATGCGCCTTTTTTCTGTTGCATCTCGACAATCCGTTCTTCCAGTGAGCCTTTAACAATCAGCTTGTACACAAAAACTGGTTTGGTCTGTCCGATCCGATGCGCCCGGTCGGTGGCCTGATTTTCCACCGCCGGATTCCACCACGGATCATAGTGGATCACTGTATCTGCAGTCGTTAGGGTAAGGCCGGTGCCGCCCGCCTTCAGGCTGATTAGAAACAGTTTCACCTCGCCTGATTGAAAACGCTCAATCGGCTTCTTTCGGTCTCGCGTCGCCCCGGTCAGCTTCACGTAGGCAATTTGCCGTTGCTTAAGCTCGGCCTCGATGAGTTCGAGCATGCTGGTGAACTGTGAAAACAATAAAATGCTGCGGCCTTCAGCGAGCAACTCGTCGAGCATTTCCAGCAGGGTCACCAGTTTCGCCGAAGGCGGTGGCTTCGCCCTGTGCGAGGTCTTTAACAGCCGCGGATCACAGCATATTTGTCGCAACTTCAGCAGCGCATCGAGCACCACAATATGGCTCTTGCCAATACCTTTCGCCGCGATCTCTTCACGTACCCGTTTGTCCATTGCGGCGCGTACCGTTTCGTACAGGTCCGCTTGCGCCGAATCAAATTCGATCGCGCGCGTGATCAGCGTTTTGGCGGGCAATTCGCTGGCAACCAAATCCTTGGTCCGCCGCAAAAGAAAAGGATGTATCCGGCGCGCCAGAAACCGCTGGCGGGTGAGATCACCCTCTTTCTCGATGGGCTTGCGATACTCGCGCTGGAAAGTTTTCTCGTCGCCGAGCAGTCCGGGCAGCAGGAAGCGGAATAACGACCATAGCTCACCCAGGTGATTTTCCATCGGCGTTCCGGTTAGGCACAGCCGGTGGCGGGTTTGAAGGTGGCAGGCGATCGATGCTGCCTTGGTTCCAGGGTTCTTGATATTTTGTGCTTCGTCGAGAATCACCAGGTGCCACTGCTGCGCAACTAACTTTTTTTCATCGCGTGCAAGCAGCGCGTAAGTCGTCAACACCACATCAAATTGATCAAACGATTCGCCACGTTGGTGGCGCGTCATGCCATGAGACATCAACAATGACAGCGCGGGCGCAAAGCGCGCAGCTTCTGAAGCCCAAGTCGCCATCATGCTGGTGGGAGCGATCACGAGGGCAGGCCGGTCCAGGCGCCCGGATAATTTTTCGGCCAGCAGATGCGCGAGGGCCTGCACGGTTTTGCCAAGGCCCATATCGTCGGCCAGGATGCCGCCCAACTCGTACTCACGCAAAAACTGTAGCCAGGCGAGGCCTTGATGCTGGTAGGGCCGTAACTCAGCGTTAAAGCCTGCCGGTACCGACACCGGGGCGATGCCGTCGAAGCGCGCCAACCGCGCGCCTAGTCGCCGCATGCGGTCGCCGCCCAGCCAGCGCAAGTCCAGCGACCGGTCCAGTTCTGCCAGCCGCGCCGCATCCAATAGCGAAAGCCGCACGCGCCCGCTTGACGGCTCGCGTAAATAAAGCTCGTAGAGAGTAGCCAGCAAAGGCTTCAGACGCGCCAGCGGCAGCGCCGCTCTTTGTCCATTGCCAATCGGCACCATGACTTTTGCATCATTGTTCCGCGCTTCCAGCGCCGCAGGCCCCCAATCGACGGGGGAGGTCTGTATCAGGCGCACCAGAATCGGAATCAAACTCACCCGCGCGCCACCAACGTCGATGCCGATATCGAGATCAAACCACCGATTCGACGATTCATCAACCTCGGCGTACCAACCGCTGACTGGTACCAGATCAAAACGAAAATCTCCTGCAATTTCTATTTTCCAGCCGTCGATGCGTAGTTGCGGCACCGTATTCTCAAGAAACGCGGTCCATAAGTCGAACGCACGTTCGTCGCTGGTGGCCTCGGCAAATATCAGTGCGCCTTGCATTTGCCGACTAACGCCACGTAACAGGATTTTGTCTGCCGCAACCATTCCTGCTCCCGTCAGCCGCGCCCGCGCCGCGCGCTCAAACGCCGCATTCGCCCCATCGCGCGTCACCCGCAACAGTTGATTGCCATCGACGCGGGTAATTTCGGGAGGGGTCTTGCCGGCAACGCGCAGGCCGAGATATTCAAAGCTCAACGAAGCGGCCTCAACGTGCGTGACCACGTGCTTCCAGGTGCGCGTGTCATAGTGGCGCTTTTGGTGCGATTTCAGCAGCAAAACTGGTTGTGGGCGATAGTCGGTCAGCAGCTTCTCGACCAGCATGGTGGGTGGCGGAATACTTTGGTGCAAGTGGCGGGATTGCAATTCTTGTGATACCCGCGCAATCCATCTGGCAGGCAGTATTGGGGCGGCCGCCACCGCGACCGCGATCGCCGGTGAGAGGGTGGATTCAATAATGCCGCACTGGTCGTTCTCGCTGTCAACATAAACCGGTGGTGAGGTCGCCAATGTGACCGCCGTCGGCAACGTGGCAAGCGTCGGTTGCCGGTCGCCGTTTTCAAGCGTGTGCCATTCGATCACACCCGTTCGCGGCAATCCCCAATGTAGTCGTGGCCGGTTTACGTCGAGCCAATAGGCGCGGCCAGTGGCAATAATGCTGCGCATCAAGGTTGCACTAACGTTGACCAGCGGGAATTGAAAGCTGTAGCCGCGCCCGGTCAGCGCCGAAAGCTGACGGAGGATGTCGGTGTCGCTTTGCAGCATGTAGCGCGGCGGATTAAAGTAGGAATGGGTATTGTTGTAATTACTGACTCCCGCGTACTCGCCGGATTTATTTGCGCGCGCCTTGACGACGCGCAGTCCGCCGCCCAAATCCACCTGGTCGCGGGACGGTTCAATCACATACAGAATGCGCTCCGCAACATCGGCCGGATAGCAGTCTCCACTTGACGACTCCGCGGCGGCAAGCTTGGCCAACCATGCTTCAATGGGGTGCGGCAGCGCGGTCGCAGTCGATGCGGTGGTCGAAGTTTTCGAGCGCGCCGCAGGTCGCGGCGGTTGCGCCGCCTTTGAGGCAGCGGCGGCAGGGACTTCCTCTGGTGCGGTTTCCGACATGGCTTTGATGAACGCGGCGACGACGTGCTTGCAATTGTGCCCGACCGGGCAGCTACAACTCCCTGCAATTTTCTCGCCGGCAAAATCGACGCGGATTACTTGCTGATACTGTCCGGTCGAACCGGAGACGCTGGCGTGAAGTATGGCGTTATCGTGCTGTCGATTTTCCCACGCCACTGACAACACCCGGCCCTGTTGCCAATATCCCTGGCCGCGAAGGCGGGTGGCGGTGTCGAAGTTGCGGGCGATTAGGTTGTTCCACGGCTGCATTGATGAAGGAAGAAACCGGCAAAACCTTTATTATTCGGCTGTCAACTGAACCGCGCAAGCGAAAAAAGGCGCAAACCAGCTTTTAGTCACAACTTGACGCCAATCATCAATACCGGTGCGCCCTGCCGAGCAAAAGTATGTCGAAATGCACGTCAATGCTGGATCTACGTCATTCTTTCTGCTTTTGCTTCATTAACTGCCCTTGCTCGCGCTTCCAGTCTTTTTCTTTTTCGGCGTCGCGCTTGTCGTGCTGCTTCTTGCCCTTTGCCAGCCCGATCTCAAGTTTGATGCGCCCACCTTTGTAGTGCAAATTGAGTGGCACCAGCGTATAGCCTCGCTGTTCGACACGGCCGATAAGTTTTTTTATTTCCTCCTCGTGCAACAGCAATTTGCGCGTGCGGACCGGATCCGGGACCACGTGGGTGGAGGCTTCCGGCAGTGCCGAAATGTGCGCGCCAATCAAATAAAACGCGCCCTGCTTGAGGATCACGTAACCTTCCTTGATCTGGGCACGATTGGCGCGGATCGCTTTGACTTCCCACCCAACCAGTACCAGTCCAGCCTCATAACGCTCTTCAATGAAATAATCGAAAAACGCTTTTTTGTTTTCAGCAATACTCATTCGTCAATTTTATCGCAGTAGGGTCGGCTCGCTGGCACTCGGCTAAAATTCTGTTCCCGTTATAAATCCGCCAACATGCCGCTCGTTCAAAAGTCCGCCCTAGTCGCACATTCCGCCGCCCAGATGTTTGAGCTGGTCGACGCGGTCGAACAGTATCCGGACTTTTTGCCGTGGTGTGGCGGAACCCGCTTGCTGATGCGCGACACATTGACCACGGTTGCCACTATCGAAATCAACTACCACGGTATTCGTCAATCCTTCACCACGGCAAACACCAAACAGGGCACCGAGAGCATGCAGATTTCCCTGCGTGACGGCCCCTTCAAACAGCTCGAAGGTGAATGGCGTTTCGGCACGCTCGACAGCACTGCGTGCAAAGTTTTATTGCGGCTCGACTATTCGTTTGCCAACGGCATCCTTGAAGCCGCGATTGGCCCGGTGTTCGGAATGATCGCCAACACCATGATTGAACGTTTCGTGGCGCGCGCGGATGCTCTGTATGGCCCGGCATGAATAGCACCTCGATCTCGGTCATCTGCGCCCAGCCCGCGCGGCAGCAAGAGATCGCCACAACGGTGCCGGCCGGTACCACTCTGCAACAAGCGTTGGCGTTACTGGCGCGGGAAATTGCGCGTCTGGTGGAGGGGGAGCACGCGGCCGCAAGCGGAGTGTGGGGAAAAGTGCGACCGCCGCATTATGTGCTCCGTGAAGGAGACCGCATCGAAATCTATCGGCCACTGAAAGCAGATCCGAAGCAGGCGCGACGGCACCGGGCGGCGCTGGGTTCAAAACGTGGGTAGGTTGCTGCAGCAGAAATTTTCAGGGCGGCAGCGGGCGGATTTCAGGCGTGCGGGGGCTGACAACCAGACGCTAGCTCTTGCAAAAACCGTCCATCGATTTGCGCGCCTTCATTATTTCCGCCTGCCGGGATTCATCGTCCAGATATTCTCGCGAACCTGCCTCGGTAGTGCGCGTGATGGGGCGCCCGTTCTCGAGCTCGCGAAGGGCTGCACGCGCGTCGCTACAATTGGACGCATCGGCCGCCGCTTTTTGCTGGTCTAGCTCATTTTTTTTGGCTTTTTCGGCGACTTCAATGGTGCGTTTGTCGTAGTCCTTGGCGCGCTCTTGCAACGATTTGGCCGGCGCTGGGACGGCGGCCGCAGCGGGCGATATATCGATTTTTTTGGCTTCGGTCCTGGTGGCCGTTGCCGGTGGCGGCGTGTCGCTATACTGAACTTTGCCATCCTTGTCGACCCACTTGTAAACCTGGGCGGCGACCGTCGCCGTAGCGAGCAAAATTGCGGCGGCGATGAACAGTTGGACCGGTGATTTCATTTATCTCTCCTCAATACCATTTGATGATGGGCACGTCGCTACTACCAGGTGACAGGCGGTTCGGCAAGTTGCGTGATTGCCAGGCCGCACAGGGCAATCGCCTCACGCGCATGGCCCAGTGTTGCCACGCTGTCAAATTCCTTGGCTGCCGCACGAGCTCGTTCAAGTTCGACTACTGCCGCCGTCCAAAGTGCCCGTTTAATACGCGCTTCGGTCACGCTTTGTTCAGCCGCCTTTAATGCAGCGTCGGCTTGGTCGGTAAGGGCGATGGGTTTTTGTGGTAGTACCGCCGGAGTGATCGCAACAGGAATTTTTGGTGGTTCGGATACCGCACATCCGCACAAACCGCCGGCGACCAATATCGCGGCGAAAACAAACCGGCGCATACCAGCGTGGTGCCGAATTTGGATGGGGAGATTAGCTAAAAACAGTTTTGTCGTCAACGGCTTAGCTTTAAAACTTCGACTCATTTCGCTAAGGTAGCCGCAAATGCTTCATGCGTCAACTGAAACAGTCACATTTTGCGACGGGAATTGGCTCGCGTATAATCTTGCATTTGTCGGAGTCGGAAACGTGAAACTCGTTAAAAAAGCGCTGACGTTTGATGATGTCCTGCTGGTTCCGGCACGTAGTTACGTGCATCCGCGCGATGTTTGCCTCGCCACCCAGCTTACCCGGTCGATTCGACTGAATCTTCCGCTGATTTCGGCGGCGATGGATACGGTCACCGAATCTCGCCTCGCGATCGCGCTGGCCCAGGAGGGCGGTATCGGCATCGTCCACAAAAATTTATCCATCCGGGCGCAAGCTACCGAAGTGTCGCGCGTCAAGCGCTTTGAAAGTGGCGTGGTGAAGGATCCGCTGGTAGTCCCGCCAACGATGTTGGTTCGTGATGTCATCCAGCTGCAGCGTCAACACGGCATTTCCGGTCTGCCGGTGGTCGACGATGGGAAGATCGTCGGCATCGTCACCAATCGCGATATTCGTTTTGAGACCAATCTGGATCAGCCTGTCAGTAATATCATGACGCCGCGCGACCGGCTCGTCACCGTGAAAGAAGGTGCAACACTCGACCAGGCGCAGGCATTGCTGCATAAATCCCGACTCGAACGATTGCTGGTGGTGAAAGACACGTTCGAGTTGGCCGGCTTGATTACGGTGAAGGATATTCAAAAAGCCAAGGACCATCCGGATGCGTGTAAAGATGACATGGGCCGGCTGCGCGTCGGTGCAGCCATCGGGGTCGCCGGCGATAATCTGGAACGTGCGGCGGCGCTGATAGAAGCCGGTGTCGATTGCCTGGTGGTCGATAGCTCGCACGGTCACGCCCAGGGGGTGCTCGACATGGTGCAAGCGGTGAAGGCTAAATATCCGAACGTGCAGATCATTGGCGGCAACGTTGCCACCGCCGACGGTGCCAGGGCAATGGCGGACCACGGTGCCGACTGCGTGAAAATCGGTGTCGGCCCCGGATCTATCTGCACTACGCGCATCGTCACCGGCGTCGGCATGCCGCAGATTACGGCGGTGGCAGACGCGGCGGACGCGCTCGAATCGATGGGCGTTCCCTGCATCGCCGATGGCGGCATCCGCTACTCGGGCGATGTTGCCAAGGCGATTGCGGCGGGCGCGTCGGCGGTCATGATGGGCAGCATGTTTGCAGGCACCGATGAGGCCCCGGGCGAAATCGAATTGTTCCAGGGACGTTCATATAAAAGCTATCGCGGCATGGGCTCGCTGGGCGCGATGCAGAAAGGCTCGAGCGACCGGTATTTTCAGGAAAATATTAGCAACGCCGACAAGCTGGTGCCCGAAGGTGTGGAAGGCCGGGTCCCGTATAAGGGGCCGGTTACCACCATCATTCATCAATTGATGGGTGGCGTCAGAGCGTCGATGGGACTGGTTGGTTGTCCGACGGTGGAGCAATTCCGCACCAAGGCCACATTCGTCGAAATCACCGCAGCCGGGATGCGCGAGAGCCATGTGCATGACGTGCAGATGACCAAAGAAGCGCCCAACTACCGGGTGGATTAAGCGATGGCGTCGAGTTTGAAAAGCGATCAGTTGAAAGCGGCGTTAGTGGTCATCGACGTGCAGATCGGCTTTGCGCGCCATGAAAATATGTACGCCGGTTGGCCGGGCATACGATCAAACATCGCTGCGCTCATCTCCCGTTCGCATGCGGACGGGCTTCCGGTAAATTTCGTTCAGCACGATGGCGGTTCCGGGCATCCGCTTGAGCCTGGCACAGGCGGTTGGGCGTTGTGCCCGGAACTGGCCATGGGGGACACCGACCTGCTCGTTGGCAAGACCGCTTGCGATGCATTTTTTGGCACGAGCCTCGAATCGATATTGCGTGAGCGCGGTGTTCAGTATCTGGCCGTGGCCGGTTGCATGACCGAGTACTGCGTCGATACGACGGTGCGGCGTGCCACATCGCTTGGCTTCGATGTCATCCTCGCGGGCGATGCGCATGGGACCTTGAACTCGCCGTCGTTGCGCGCCGAACAGATCATCGAGCATCACAACAATTTGCTGGAGGGATTTACAGCGGGCGGGGCGTCGGTCGCGGTGAAACCGTCCGCCACTGTTTCATTTTCCTGATTTGTTGAAAATACCATGCTGAAACTTTATAGTTCACCCGGCGGTGGCGTTGATTGAACGGCATGCCGTGATGGACGGTGAGAGAGCCCATCGACCCAGCGGAGGCTGGCACCCAGTCCCGCCAAGATCACGCTGAAACAGCACGACGTCTGGTCAGATTGTGTCGCAGACGCGGTCCCAGCCTCCGTTGGGACGACCAATATTTGAGGCTTCTATAAGTCGCCATTAATAAATTGATGATTGAAAAATGAAATGACAAAAATGTCGGAGAAGAGTTTTGGAAAGTAGTACCGCGCCCAACGTCGCTACAGTAGCCGACACCGCCGTGTCCGCACCCGCGGCAAAACCAGGCGGCCTTAATTTCGTCCTCGTCTGCGTGTTTATCGACATGCTCGGTATCGGCTTGGCCATCCCGGTGCTGCCGATACTGGTCGGCGAATTTGTCGAGGGGCGCGATCTGCAGGCTTACTGGTACGGCATTCTTGCCACCGTTTTCGGTCTGCTGCAATTCCTGTGCATGCCGATTCTTGGCGCGATGAGCGACAAGCTTGGCCGTCGGCCGGTGCTGCTGTATTCAATGGTCGGCATGTTCTTCAATTTCCTTGCGACCGCGTGGGCACCGACGTTATTGGCGTTATTTATCGGGCGGGTGATCGGCGGCATGTCCTCGGCCAGCATGTCGGTGGCAAGCGCTTACGCGTCCGATGTATCGACGGCTGAAAATCGCGCCAAGAGCTTCGGCAAGATTGGCGCTGCTTTCGGCATGGGTTTCATCTTCGGGCCGATGCTGGGTGGTTTGCTCGGCAGCATTAATCTGCATTTACCGTTCTATGTCGCAGCGGGTCTTTGCGCAGCGAATTTTGTTTTTGGTTATTTCTTTGTGGCGGAATCGTTGTCAAAAGAAAAACGCACTACGTTTTCGCTGGCCCGGGCAAATCCATTTTCCGCGTTGTTGCGGCTTGGTAAACGGCCCGATATTCGTGGGCTGGTGGCGGTGTTCGCGCTCGTCATCTTCGCGCAAGTGATGCTGCAAACCACCTGGGTGTTGTATACCAATTTTCGCTTTGGCTGGAGCCCGCGTGACAATGGCATTTCATTGTTTTGCGTCGGCCTCACGGCGGTAGTGGTGCAGGCCGGATTGCTGGGCTGGCTGATAAAGCGCTTTGGCGAAGTAAAGCTGTCGCTGTTGGGCATTGCCTCAGGCGCCATCGTTTATGTCCTGTACGGACTGGCTACCCAAGGATGGATGATGTACGTGTTCATCCTCTGCAATGTGCTGGCGTTCGCCGCAGGCCCTGCCTTGCAGGCAATCGTCTCCAAGGCGACCGATCCACGCGAGCAGGGTGCCCTGATGGGGTCGCTGCAGTCGCTGAGCAGCCTGGCCATCGTGGTGGTGCCCGTCATTGGCACCGGTATTCTCGCCACGGTCAGCCACTTGCCGGCAGGCGACTGGCGAATTGGCTC
>JAYVKG010000157.1:0-24761 GCA_043768625.1 Betaproteobacteria bacterium | reverse complement strand
TATTCCCAAATATGTCTGACGATATCAAGCGCACTTTGCACGCTGCGGTACTTCGGTTGCTGCGACCATTGGTTCGGCTTTTGCTCCACCACGGCGTGCCGTATGAAACCTTTGCGGACCTCGCAAGGTGGGTGTACGTGGACGTCGCTGAAAAAGATTTCGCGCTGCCGGACAAAAAGCAAACCGCGTCACGCATCTCGGTCATTACGGGCCTCAATCGCAAGGAAGTCGCGCGGTTGCAAGCGATGACGGTCGAGGACAATGCCGGGGCGATTGAATCTTTCAACCGCGCGGAGAAAGTGGTCACGGCGTGGCGGCATGAATATCCGAAGGCGGGTAGCGCAAGTCACGCTGCCCCGCTGCCGCTAGAGGGTGAGCGCAGTTTCGCTTCACTGGTGAAACGCTACAGCGGCGATATGCCGGTGCGTGCGGTCTTGGATGAGCTGCTGCGTGTCGGAGTAGCGCGAAAGCTTGCAAATGACGTAATCGAGCTCATATCCGATAGTACAGTTGTGCCAGATACTGCCAACAAGCAGGCGCTATTGGCAGTGTTCGGCGAAGATAGCTCTGATTTCCTCACAACGATTGCTAACAACGTCGTGGCATTGCCTGAGCAGAGGCTTTTACAGCGCAGAGCTTGGTTCGACAATATCCCAATCGAGGCATTGCCCGTATCCCGCGAATTGGCAAGGAATCACGGACAAGCCGCATTGGAAAACTTTGCTGACCAACTGTCCCGATTCGACCGCGACGTCACACCAAACTCCGAAGGTACGGGCCGTGCGCGCGCTGTGCTGGGCATTTACTATTACGAAGAGACTATCGAGGTGGGAAAAGCAGTTGAAAACGATGTTCGCGAGGGGGACACGTGAAGTATTGCGATAGTCCAAAAACCCGGTCGCGCCGCCAGCGACTTAAAGACTGTGCTAGCGGCGTTTCATTTGTACCGCTCAATGCAGCACGGTATAACAGCAAACTTTATCGCTTATCAGCCCGATCCGCTGATGCCTCCGCCTAAGACGATGGCATCGTGCCCGGAACCACCGATGCCTACGCCTGTACCACCAACCAACGAAAGCTCTTGGTCTGTCAATGTAACCGGATCGGCCGTTTCGCGCTGCCCGGTGCCTTGCTCAATTTTTACAACATGCATGTTGTTTATCTCAGAAGAATTACGGATCGATTTGCCCGCATAAATAGTTTATAGCCACGAGGGGAGCTGTCAAGAAATAATTAACATTTGTTGTATAGAAATATTCTAGATCAACTTGACGATTTTGTATCCCTGCATGCCGCCAAAAATTTAAGGAACCACCATGCAATTTCTCCAGAAATCGACCTTCAAACTATTTTTTGTTGCTTGCCTTGCGCTAACTGGCCTAGGTCTTGCCCATGCTGGTGGTGGAATTGGCGGCACTGGCCGCGTCTTCGGTGAGATCACCGCGTTCGGCAGCATTTTTGTCAACGGCGTCGAATACAATATTTCGACCGCCAACATCATCATCAATGGCGCACCTGCGACGCAGGCCGATTTGAAATTGGGCATGGCGGTGCGCGTGGATGGCACTGTCAATCCGGCTGGATTAACAGGCACTGCCACGACAGTCGAATTCCTTGGCGACATCGAAGGGGCGATTGATGGCGCACCAGTGATCAGCGGCACCAATGGCGTCTTCCAGATCTATGGTCTTGTGATCAAAACGGATGGCAGCACCAAGTACACCGACGGCGTGACGCTTGCTACGCTCAATGCCGGCGACGCCGTTGAAGTTAATGGCTTATACAATGCCAACGACCAAAGCTATACCGCGACCCGCATCGAAAAACGATCGTCGTTCCAGCAGGTCGATGTACGCGGCGTGATCAGCAACGTCGATACGACGGCTAAGACATTCAGGCTCGGCGCCTCGCTGGTGGTGAGTTACGCTTCAGCCCAAGTCCGGGACGTACCCAACAACGTTCCTGCGAACGGCTTGTTTGTCGAAGTCAAAGCGGCGGCACGACCGGCGAACAACGTTCTGATGGCAACGGTGGTCGCTGGCGAAGGTTCGGTGCTGGTCATTGCCGACATGCCGTTTGGCATGGTGCAAGGCATTGCGGCCAATGTGACGGCAGGTGCTTTTTCGATGGGCAACCAGCCTATTGTGATCAACGCACAGACCGTATTTGACGCCGCGCCGCCAAGCGCTCTTTTGAACGGCCAAAAAGCGGTGGCGACCGGCCCGGTCACCAACGGGGTGATGACCGCAACAGTGGTAACGATCGGTCCTGCGCTGGTGTCGGTGCAGTCGCGCAAAATCCACGGTTCAGCAGGAACTTTCAATCTCCCGGTCGATACCAGCGCCAATATCAGCGGTGCGGTCACCGTGGAACCACGCGCGAAAGGCGGCAATCACACGATCGTATTCCATTTTGACAGTCCGGTAACCTCGGTCGGTGGCGCAACCGCCAACGATGTCGCGTTGGCTGATGCCGGTCCGACCACGTTTGTTTTGAGCGGCGGTGATGTGGTGATTTCGCTTTCCCGCGAACTGGACACCAAACGCGTGAAGATTACGTTAACCGACGTAAACCTGGTGGGCAATAACGCAACTGCTGCAATGGGCTTTTTGGTTGGCGATATTAACAACACGCGCGATGTGGATGGCGCTGATCTCGGCGCCATGAGGGCGCGATCGGGACAACTAACAAACGCGACAAATTTCATGTTCGACTTGAACGCGTCAGGCTCGATCAATGGCGCAGACATTCAGGCGGTGAAGGCACGGCGGGGGCATGCGCTTAACTAGCTGACAGTTCACGCCGACACAAATTCAGGGACCAGTGCTGCGGAGCCGGCATCCGTGCGACCGGCTTTACCGCAGGAAATTGAAGCCGCGTTTTGGCGCTGAACTCAGGCACCCAACGCGGACATCATTTGGCCGGCGTCACCAACGGTTTGCCCTTTTCAACGATGTAAGTGGCGAGCACTGTTGCTGGTGTCTTGCCAATATTTTTCGCCGCATGCACCACCCCGGCCGGGATCATAAATGCGTCCCCGGCATTCAAGATCAATGGCGCCTTGCCGTCGATTTCCAACTGCATCCTGCCTTCAAGCAGATAACTACTCCCCTCGCCGGGATGGGTGTGTCGACCGATGAAGCCATCGGCATCGAACGCCGCACGCACCACCACCACCTCGCGGCCGGCAATACTCAGGTCAGCACGCTGCAATTCGACCCGCTTGACGCCGGGTTGCTGAGCGTTAAGCACAGGAATCCCGAACTGGCCCGCTAGGGCAAACATCACAAAGACTTTTAACGACAATTTGATGGCTCGCATTCTTTTCTCCCCAGATTGAATACATCGAGCGGTAATCCTACACCGTCCAAAAAAACGGCGCACTGCCGCAACGGAAAGACAAGCGTCAGCCGTTTGAAACGCATGGACAATTTTTGCAACGCTGCCCTCCGTGTCTTGACAGCCTTATTCGGTGCCACGTTTATCGAAGCCGTCGTGATTATGCGGAGAGCCGCAAAGTGACGATCCACCAGTTGTATCAAGACTGCGGCGCTTGCGATTGTTTTTTGACTTGTGTACAATTTAATTTTACACAATATTAAAAAATTCCCGGCAACCAATGCTTGTGTTAACCAAGGCCCCACTGCCACGCAACACCGCCAGGACACCGTCGGCCGTTGCAAAGTCGGCGAAGGCAGGGCTGATCCTCGCTAACCAACTGTGTTTTGCCTTGTACTCGGCGTCGCTGACGATGACCAAGGCGTACCAGCCTATGTTGAAGAAGATCGGCCTTACCTATCCGCAATATCTGGTGATGCTGGTGTTGTGGGAGCAAGATAAACGCAGCGTTTCCACGCTCGGCGATCGCCTGTACCTCGACTCCGGCACCTTGACGCCGTTACTGAAGCGCCTCGAAGCCCTCACCCTGATCGTTCGCACGCGCGACGCGGTTGACGAACGCCGCGTCATCGTTAGCTTGACGGGTTCAGGCAGGCGGCTGCAACGGCGAGCACTGGCAATTTCAAAGCAAATCGCCTGCGCCACCGAATGTTCGCGGTCGGAACGCAAGGCGCTCACCAGTCAACTCGTCAAATTGCGCGCAGCACTGATACGCAGCACTGGCGGCTCCGCCAGCAACGCATGAATTCTCTCCACCAACCAGCAAAAGGAAACACCATGTCGATTGAAAAAGTACTCTACCGCGCTCAGGCAACCGCCACCGGCGGACGCGATGGCCATGCGACCTCCTCTGACAAGATTGTCGATGTCAAACTCACCACGCCGAAAGAACTTGGCGGCGCAGGCAGCGTTGGTACCAATCCGGAACAGCTGTTTGCCGCAGGCTACGCTGCGTGCTTCATCGGCGCGATGAAATTTGTCGCCGGCCAGTCCAAAACCAAGCTGCCGGACGACCTGTCGATCAACTCGACGGTCGGCATCGGCCAGATTCCTGGTGGTTTTGGTATCGAGGTTGATCTGCACATCAGTGCACCCGGTATGAGTAAGGACGCGGTGCAGACGATCGTTGATGCCGCGCATCACGTCTGTCCATATTCGAATGCAACCCGCAACAATATCGATGTGCGATTGACGGTGGTGTAGTCACCATCGAATACTGGCGCGGCGTTCGGCATGAATATGCCCGGAGAGCCGCGCCAATCGGTGTTATAGCTACACTGAAATGGGCCGCAGCATGTTTTCAGGCCGCAGAGTGACGCTTGCTACTCGCCGGCTTTTATCTTGTTGTCTTTGACCACCTTTGCCCAGCGCGTGATTTCTGACTGGACAAAACTCTGCAGCGCTTCCGGTTTGCTGCCAACGATGTCCATCCCTTGCGCGGATAGTTTGTCGGTTACTTCCGGTGTCTTCAGCGCTTTGACCAATTCGTCGTTCAACCGCGCAATGATCGCCGGCGGCGTGCCGGCAGGTGCTATCACGCCCCACCATGCCACCGATTCAAATCCGGGCACGCCCTGTTCGGCGACGGTTGGCACGTCAGGCAGTCTGGAGGAACGCTTGCTGGAGGTCACAGCCAGCGGCACCAGCATTTTCGCGTCGATCTGCGGCTTGGCAAGAAACACGGTGCCAATCATTAGCGGCACATGTCCGGCGATGGCATCTTGCACCAGCGGACCGCCGCCTTTGTATGGAATGTGATTGAAGGTGGTTCCTGCCTGCCCGGCAATCTGCATCATGGCCAGGTGCCCAAGGCTGCCGGAGCCGATGGTGCCAAACGAAGCCGAATCCGCCTTGGTCTTGCCCGCCGCGATGACCGCCTTGAAATCTTTGAAGGCGGCCCCGGGATATTTGGCAATCACCATCGGCGAGGTGCCGATGATCATCACCGGGGCCAGCTCTTTCATGGTGTCATAAGGCAGATTGGGAATCAGGCTGGGATTGACGCCGTGGGTATCAAATACCACCGCGAAGGTATAGCCATCTGGCGGCGATTTGGCCAGCGCCAAGGTGCCGATCGAGCCCGATGCGCCGCCTTTATTATCGACGACGAACTGCTGGCCGAGTTGTTTGGTAAGCTGGTGCGAAAGAATGCGCGCCACCGTATCGACCGAGCCGCCCGGCGGAAATACCGCGATGATTTTTACCGGCTTGGACGGCCACGCCTGCGCCGCCGCCGTTGCCGCGACCGCCGCGGCCAGACACGCCAGCGCTACGCGTAAAACTGCCTTCATCCCAAGCTGAATCATTATTTACTCCTCGTTATGATTATTGCGCTGATGCTAGCACGCAGCGGCGGCGATGATTTCATACCTGATGGAGAAAGGGCAGGAAGATTCGCACCGCTAACCTTCTGCCGCCATCGTCAATTGGAAAAATCGGCTCGACATGCGTTACAGGGGTTACCGCTGTTCGACGCGCGCGTCGCAGCCGGGGAGCAGCGCTAACACGTATGCAGTGTAGTGTTTGAATGTTCATCCTGCGTTGCGCCTAAGCCCAATTCAATATTACTTTTCCCGACTGGCCCGATAGCATCGCCGCGAAGCCTTTCTCGAAATCCTCGACCGCAAACTGGTGCGTCAGTATTGGCGAGAGATCGAGCCCGCTTTGCAGCATCGCCACCATCTTGTACCAGGTCTCGAACATCTCGCGGCCGTAGACACCCTTGATTTCCAGGCCCTTGAAAATCACCTCGTTCCAGTCGATGGCGGTATTGGAGGGCGGAATCCCGAGCAGCGCGACCTTGCCGCCGTGATTCATGGCGGCGAGCAGACTCTGGAAGGCTGATGGTACGCCGGACATTTCCATGCCGACGTCAAACCCTTCGACCATGCCGAGCTCTTTCATCACATCCGCCAGCGAAGTGTTGGCAACATTGACCGCGCGCGTCGCACCCATTTTTTTCGCCAGGGCGAGGCGGTAGTCGTTCACGTCGGTGATGACGACATGACGTGCACCGACATGACGGGCGATGGCAACAGCCATGATGCCAATTGGCCCGGCACCAGTGATAAGCACATCTTCACCAACCAGATTGAATGACAGCGCGGTATGGGTGGCATTGCCGTAGGGATCAAAAATCGCGGCCAGGTCATCGCTGATGTTGTCGGGGATTTTGAACGCATTGAATGCGGGGATCACCAGAAATTCGGCGAACGCACCGGCCCGATTGACACCGACGCCGATGGTGTTGCGGCATAAGTGGCGACGGCCCGCGCGGCAATTGCGACAGTGGCCACAGGTGATATGTCCCTCGCCTGAGACTCGATCACCGATTTCAAATCCGCGCACTTCGGCGCCCATTTCGACGATATGGCCGACGTATTCATGGCCGACATGCATCGGCACAGGAATCGTTTTCTGCGCCCACTCGTCCCATTTCCAGATATGGATATCGGTGCCACAAATCGCGGTTTTTTTAATCCGGATCATTACATCGTTGTGGCCAACTTCGGGATTATTTACCTCGGTCATTGTCAGGCCGGGGCCACGCTCAAGTTTGGCGAGTGCTCTCATACGTGTCATTCCTTTTTGTTCTACTTTATGGCGCCAAGCTTGCGCCCCACTTTGGCAAACGCTGCCACCGCCTGTTCGATATGCGCCGCTGTATGCGCTGCCGACATTTGGGTGCGGATGCGTGCGCGACCTTTAGGCACCACCGGAAAACTAAAGCCGACCACGTAGATGCCTTCGTCGAGCAGTTCTTCCGCCATGCGACTCGCCAAACCCGCATCACCGAGCATGATGGGAATGATCGGGTGTCGACCGGGTACCAGATCGAAACCGAGCGTAGCCATCTCGCGACGAAAATGGTCGGCGTTGTCAATTACCCGCTGACGCAATAATTTGCCCTCCTCTGACTGGAGCAATTCCAGCGCCGCAATTGAGGCGGTAACAATTGCCGGCGCCAGAGAATTTGAAAACAGGTAAGGTCGAGAACGCTGTCGTAACAAGTCGACCACTTGCCTGGCAGAAGCGATATAGCCCCCCGACGCGCCGCCCAACGCTTTGCCGAGCGTGCCGGTGTAGATATCGACGCGGTCCGCTACGCCACAAAGTTCCGGCGTGCCTCGTCCCATCTCGCCAATAAACCCCACCGCGTGCGAGTCGTCGACCATCACCAGTGCCTGGTATTTGTCGGCAAGTCCACAAATACCGCCGAGGTTGGCAATGATGCCGTCCATTGAGAACACGCCGTCCGTGGCAATCAACTTGTATCGTGCGCCCGCCGCATCGGCCGCCTGCAACTGCGTTTCCAGGTCCGCCATGTCGTTATTGCGATAGCGGAACCGTTTCGCTTTGCAAAGCCGCACGCCGTCGATAATGCTGGCGTGGTTTAGTTCATCACTGATTACCGCGTCTTCTTCGCCGAGTAGCGTTTCAAACAGCCCGCCATTGGCGTCAAAACATGAGCCGTAAAGAATGCTGTCCTGGGTACCGAGAAATTGGGCGATCGCCGCTTCCAGTGCGCGATGGCTGGTTTGCGTGCCGCAAATAAAGCGCACCGAAGCCATGCCGAAACCGTAATCATCGAGGCCGCGCCGGGCCGCCGCAATCAGCCGCGCATCGTCTGCCAGGCCCAGGTAGTTATTGGCGCAAAAATTGATGACTTCCGCACCCGACGCCAGTCGCAAGTTTGCCAGCTGCGGTGATGCGATCAAGCGCTCACGTTTGAAAAACCCGTCATCGCGAATTTGCGTTAAGGTCGCGTCGAGGTGGCGATAAAAAGATTCACGCATACGGGCCCCTGATGGTTTGCGCGGCTAAATGGCTGGAAAGCGGTCAGTTTATATCGAATAACTGTCATCCCTCGATGACAGCTGCTAGCGTGCATCGTTATTTACATCGCCCCGACACACGATAAACTAGCGCTGTTCAATCCGCTTCTGCCGCTTTCCTCTCTGCCAAATTTCAATAGTCATGCGAATCTGTTGTTTATTTATTTTTGTCACCCTGCTCAATGGTTGCAGCCTGCTGGACCCTCATAATATCGTCGGCAGAATCAGATCCGCCGATACGCTGCCGAGCGTGCCGGTCCCGGAACTTAACGCCAGCGCCTGGAAGCGCGACGCGTTCGAGCTGGTTTGGAATACCGTCAACGACAAGTACTATGATCCAAAACTGAACGGCGTAGATTGGCAGGCGGTGCGCGCAGCGTACCAGTCTCGCGTGCTGAACGCTGACAGCGTCGACAGTTACTGGGAAATGCTCGACAGGATGACCGGCGAACTGAAGGATTCGCACACGCGTGTACATGGGCCAAAGCAGGTAGCGCAACAGCGCGACTATGAAACACATTCACTGGGACTGATTTTTCAGGAAATGAATGGCACGCTGGTGGTCACCGGCACCCACGCTGAATCCGATCCGTGGTGGGCGGGCGTGAGACCAGGCATGGTCCTCAAATCGATTGACGGTGAACCGGCCATGGACCGTTATCGGCGGCTGATGGCCGAGGTGCGCAATGCGTCAACGCCGTGGGCGCGCAGCCGCAGCGCGGTGCGCAAAATTGTCGCCGGCGACCCGGACACCAAAATCACCATGAGCTTCACGCGCAGCGATGGCAGCGACATTAGCGCCACCATGAAGCGCCGAATATTCCGCACGCCGCCCGAGTTGACCAAACGCGTGTTGCCGTCCGGCTTTGGCTACATCCGCTTTTCAAATTTTATAGGCAGCTTCGAAAATAATATTTTGCAGGCAATCACGGACATGAAAGACGGACCCGGCATCATTATTGATTTGCGCAACAACGGCGGTGGGTCGATGGCGATGTCGAACACGCTGGTCAGCAAATTCCTGAGTAACAAACATAAGGGTGCGCGCTTGTTGACACGCAGCGGCAAGCCGGTGTCGGTCGGCTTCATTGATACCATTGACATGTTGCCCGAATTTAGTGGCGACAAGTCCGGGGCTTACACCAAGCCAATGGTGATTTTGGTCAATGAAGGCAGCGCATCGGCTTCTGAACTTTTCTCCAGCGCGTTGCAGGATCTTGGTCGCGCCACCGTCGTCGGCCAGCGTACTTGCGGATGTGCGTTGGGTTATCTCGGCTACGCCGACTTGCCTGGCGGCGGACAACTTGCGTACAGCGAATTGGGTTTCGTCTCGGTCAGGGATCAACGCATTGAAGGTGCAGGGGTGAAGCCCGATGTGGAGGTCAATCTGACGCGTGAGGATATATTGCTCATGCGTGACCGAACGCTTGAAGCGGCGGAGCGTTTTCTGCAACAAAAAATCATTCCTCAACCCGAGCTGCAAAGGACAGGAACAGGCAAATGAAAATACTGGTACTTGGGGCCGGCGGCACCGGCGGTTATTTCGGCGGTCGACTACACCAAGGCGGGGCTGACGTCACTTTTCTGGTGCGTGAAAAACGCGCGCAGCACATCGCCGCGCATGGGTTGCAAGTCGAGAGCCCCACCGGCAATGTGACGCTAAAAGTAAAAACCGTACTGGCGCAGGAAGCGAAAGCACTTTGCAACCATTTTGACGTCGTGATCCTGTCGTGCAAAGCGTACGACCTTGTATCCGGTATCGATGCCATTAGTCCCGTCATGGGCGCCAAGACCTGTGTGATTCCGCTTTTGAATGGAATTTCCCATCTCGACACGCTCGATGCTGCATTCGGCAGGGCGCGTGTCTTGGGCGGCGTCTGCCAGATCGCCGTCACCCTCACTCCAGCAGGGGTGGTCAAATCGCTGCTCGACGTGCATTCGATTACCTGGGGTGCCCGCCAACCCTCGCAACAGGCCGCGGCCGACGCGCTCGGCGACGCATTCGCCACCACCCTCGTCGACTGGAAAGTGTCGACGCACATCATGCAGGATATGTGGGAAAAAATCGTCTTTCTCGCCACCTTGGCGGCACTGACTTGCCTGATGCGTGCAACGGTCGGCGAAATTCTTGCCACCGCCGATGGCCGGACTCTTATGAAGCGCACCCTCGATTCCTGCATCGCCGTGGCCATTCAAAACGGCCATGCCCCGCGCGCGCCGGTTCTGGAGCGTTATGAGAGAGTCATGAACGAGACTGGCTCACCGCTCACCGCTTCAATGCTGCGCGACCTCGAAAGCGGCAGCGCGGTCGAGGCCGATCACATCGTCGGTTTCATGCTGGACAAAGTCCGCGAATGCGGCGCTGATGACACTATGCTGTCGGTCGCCTATGCGCATTTGAAGGCCTATGAGAATCGTCGTAGCGGCAATCGCCTGGGTTAGAAAAATAATAGTGGCTGGTGCGGTGACGCGGCAGGTTTTTTTGTACCTGCCTGAAGGCAATGCGACGCCGTTTCGCAAGGTGGCGACAGCGCTGCGCGGCCTGCGTTTTAGTCAGGCATCAAGGCGCCACCTTTGGCGCGAACGCACGACTCGGCGCGCCTGACTCACCCGATCCACCAATGCAGGTGCAACACTTTTAACCACCGCCACCGTTCGCCTTAGCGCTGCGGCCAGTTTGACGGGGTCGCTCGATCACCCTTTCGTCCACGGCGATCGGCATCATTGTCAGTATGCCTGCGGCGGCATTTAAAGTGCGTTTGTGGAAGCCGCGGCTGGTCAGGCGTTTTGCCGAGGAAGGTGTTCTGACCGGCTCGCTAACGTTGGCCGCGCTTGGCTATTTCGCGTTGCCAATATTTCATGAACCGCTTGTCCCGGCGCTGCTCTCCTTTATGATGAGCTGGGAACTGGACTTTGGCCGGCCGCTCACCATCACGCTTTCTTATCATTATTTGCCACCGGGACGCGCCGGTGAAGCGCTCGGGTTGCGTTTGACCGTGCACAAATTTACGCAGATCGTGGTGCCGGTGATATTCGGCTCACTGGCTGCCTGGCTTGGCCTCTATCGCGTATTCTGATCATGCGCTGCAATGCTGGCGGCCGGTAGCGCGCTTAACGCACGCCGAAAAAATACGCTTCAGGAGATTAAATAAAAGTGGCAAACAACATGTACTCGGCAGGTTCACACAAAATATTTTTCGAGCGCGCGGGGATCAAAGTCACCACAACTCGCTTTGAGACCGGCAGCCAGGTATTTCCGCTCAAAAAGATCAGCGGCGTCCGGATTGATTCCGCCAAACGCCATACGCGCATCGGCATTATGTTTGTTGCATTGGGTGTGGCGTTATTGATGGGAGGCGTACTGGGTAATTTTGGCGTCGTGATCATGTTGGGTGCGGCTTTGACGGTAAGCGGCGTAATGCTGTTTTTTGCGCGCGTAAATCTTACCTTGGTGCTCATTACGCGCGGCACCGAAGTGAATGCGATTGCGAGTAAGGATGCGGCGCTGATTCAGTCCATCGCGTCGGCATTGCGGGAGGCAATTGCAAGCCGCAGCTAAAAAGCTTCCTTTAACTGCCTGCGGCGGTTTGCCATCAGCATTGGCCATGCAACAATTTATCCCGCGTCGGCATTGCAAAATCAACAGCGCGTGCCAGTAAACATCAAAGTGGAAGGGCGTGACGCGATCGATCGCCTCGGCCCGTTGCGCGCGGACGATTGTCGACGCCCGCGCAGCCGATCTGGGCGCGTTAACCATTCAATCTGCGTCGAACCAACCGCTGTCGGCAGAAATCGACCTCAGCCACTTGTCGCCGCTAGAATTTTAGCGGGCAGCCGCGCGCGTCGCCAGGGCAAAGCAATATCAGGCAACCAAACTTGTTTACGCTTTGCCGCTGCCGCGATAGCCGGATGCTGCCACGCCACGCACCGATGACAAGGGGTTAGTTTTATGCCCATCAGCCAACCCGCCTTCGATCTGCTGGTCCACTGTAACTGGCGCAGTGGGCGGTTGATGTAAGAATATTGAATACTGCCAAATTCGCCAAAACAATTTTCGTCAGATTTTTTCTTTTGTCAACACCGGCGGCACCATCGGCTGAATCGGCACAAAGATCCACAGCAGGAGATAGGCGAGCGCGCCAACGCCGTGCAACAGTACCGTTAGCAAAAACACAATGCGCAACGACCACGCCGGGATGCCGGTCGTTGTCGCCAATCCTCCACACACTCCGCCAATCCACTTGTCAGTCGTCGATAGCCGCAATTGGTGGAGGATAGAAGGCTGCGGCGTACTGGAAGGTGCAGGCTCCCCGCAAGATCGCGATGTATCGACATCGAGTAGGCGTTTTTTGGCGAGCATAAATTCGTCCTCGCTCAAGCCGCCTTGTTCGCGCAGAGCTTGCAGTTTTTGCAGTTGGTCGGCCAGGTCCATGAAATGTCTCCTTATAGGTTTGTCCGGCGGTATGGAATGGATAACTACAGAGAGGATAGTCCAACCCGTCACATTCACGCGCACCAAAGCGACAGATTGCAGAACACGTTGCATGAAGCGGTGCAGTTATCTCAGGCGCATTTTCTTCAGGTACGTTTTTGACCCGTTGGCGCTGAACGGTTATAGTAAGTTTAGCCGGTGTGTTTGGTTTGGTGAAAATTATCCGGTCGTCCACTAGTCAATAAATATATGAGCCAATTCAATAAACGCGTTGTTTCGCTGTGGCTACTGCTTGCAATGGTTTTTACGCAATTGGCGGTGTCAGCGTACGCTTGTCCGATGATGGCTTCAGCTGTTCGCGCGGAAGCGACAGCGGCAGCGGCGAATGACAGTCCCTGCTGCGACCATCAGGATTTAGCGCAGCCCGGACTTTGCCAGAAGCATTGCCAAAATGGCCAACAGAACGTAAATGATTCATCCGCGCCATTGCCCCCATTGGCCGGTGCGCCGGCATTCGCTGTCGCTGTGCCTGTGTATCAAGTTGCGACGTTTGCGACAAGGTCGCTTTTCCCGCCGCTACTTCACGCCACGTCCCCGCCGCTGTCTATCCGCAACCGCTGCCTGCGCATCTGATCGCCTTCCGACGTTGATCCCCTGACTTCGCCGGAGTCAGGCCTTTGCCGTTTGTCTGGAGGAATTATGCGTTTCCGCTATATCCGCATTTATATGTCGGCAGTCATCCTCGCCGCCTGGTCAAGCCAGGCCGCATCAGCGCTGTCACTGGCCGAAGCACAACGCCTTGCCGCCAGCGACGCGCCGCTGGTGGATGCACAGGCTGCGGTAGTGCGCGCCGCGCAGCAAACCACGGTCAGCGCCGGGCAATTGCCCGATCCCAAGTTAATTGTTGGCATTGATAATCTGCCGGTCGATACGGCTGACCGTTTCAGCCTGACGCGCGACTTTATGACAATGCGCAAAATTGGCATCATGCAGGATTTCACGCGCGCGGAAAAATTGAAATTACGCAGTGACCGTGCTGCAGACGAGGTACGCAAGGAACAGGCTTTGTTATCGCTCGCCCAAGTCAACCTGCGGCGCGATGTGGCGCTGGCCTGGATTGATCGCTATTTCGCCGAACGCCAAATTGAATTATTAAAAGATCTGTCGCGCGAGGGCGAATTGCAAATGGCTGCTGCCGACGCCGCACTGGCTGGCGGTAAAGGGCAGGCGGCCGACCCGTTTGCCGCCCGACTGACGGCGGCGCAATTTGCCGATCGCATCATTGATGCCACCCGCATTCTCGCCCGCGCGCAGGCCAATCTGGCGCGCTGGATTGGCCCCGCCGCGCAACAGCTGCTGGATCCCGCACCGGCGTTTGACCAGCTGGTACATCGACATCAGGAATTGGTCGGAAATCTTGATCAGCATCCGCATCTGGCCATGTACGCGCCAATTCAGGCCATTGCTGAAAATGACTTGAGACAAGCGGAAGCGGCCAAACGTCCCGACTGGAGCGTGGAAGTGGTCTACGCCCAGCGCGGTCCGGCGTTCTCAAACATGCTTTCTTTCGGCGTGCGCGTCGATCTGCCGATATTGCAGAGCCGCCGTCAGGAACCGGCCATCGCGTCCAAGCTAGCCCTGGTCGCGCAGGTCCGTGCCCAGAGCGAAGATGCGCGCCGCGCGCATGTCGCCGAAATTGAAGTGATGGTGGCCGACTGGGAGGCCGCTAAAACGCGCGTTCAGCGCTACGCCACGGATTTGCTGCCGCTGGCGCACCAACGTGTTGAGGTAACACTCGCCGGCTACAGGGGCGGCAGGGGTGATCTATCGCCGGTACTGGACGCACGCAAGGGTGAAATCGAAATCCGCATGAAACATGTTGAAGCGCAGAGCGAGATGGCGCGTGGCTGGGCGAATCTCAATTTTCTTTTGCTCGACAACAAGGAACAACCATGAAAAATAAAATCGGCATTGCTTTCACGGCGGTTGCTTTGCTGGTGATTGGCGTCGGTAGCGGCTACTGGTTTGCAAACCATCGCATGGCCGCGAGTATGGGACCAACGGCGAAAAGTATGGCGGCCAATGCCGCTGCCGGGGATAAAAAACCGCTCTACTACTACGACCCAATGTATCCACTGCAGAAATTTGACAAGCCGGGAAAGTCGCCTTTCATGGACATGATGCTGGTGCCGGTATTCGGCGAAGACGGCGCCGATAGCGGATCGGTCAAGATCAGTTCGCGTATTGTGCAGAATTTGGGGATTCGCACCGCTGTGGTGACCAGGGGCACACTCGACAAAAAGGTGCAGGTGGTCGGTGCCGTTGCTTTCGACGAACGTGCCGTCGCGGTGGTGCAGGCGCGCGTCAACGGATACATAGAAAAACTTTATGTGCGCGCACCCCTGGATGCGGTCAAAACAGGCCAGCCGCTGGCGCAAATACTGGCGCCAGATTGGGTGGCGGCCCAGGAAGAATACTTGGCGCTGAAAAAAAGTCCGCTGGCAAATGAAGCGTTGCGCCAGGGTGCGCGGCAACGATTGATTTTGCTCGGAATGCCGGAATCGACGGTTGGCGCAATTGAAGCAGACGGCAATATCCGGCCGCGGGTCACGCTGGTTGCGCCGATCGCCGGAGTGGTGAGCGAATTGAGCGTGCGCGAAGGCATGACGGTGATCCCAGGGGCAGCTTTATTTCGCATCAATGGCCTCGCTACGGTGTGGATCAATGCCGACGTGCCTGAGACCCAGGTGGCGTGGTTGAAGCCCGGAAGCCCCATTAATGCGACCGTTCCTGCCTACTCTGGCGAAATTTTCAAAGGTCGGGTGACCGCATTGCTGCCGGATATTAATCCGGGCACGCGAACGCTGAAGGCGCGTATCGAAGTCGACAATGTCAAGCGACTCTTGCTGCCGGGAATGTTTGCGAACATTACTGTCGCGGCAATCGCTGCCCCGGAAGTGTTGCTAGTACCAACCGAAGCGGTAATCCAGACCGGTAGGCGCAGCGTGGTCATCATCGCTGACCAGGGTCAGGACGGCAAGCAGCAATTCGCGCCGACCGACGTGGAAATCGGCGGCGAGGCGAACGGCATGACGGAAATAAAAAGCGGGATCGGCAACGGCATGACCGTGGTGCTGTCCGGTCAATTCCTGATTGATTCAGAAGCCAGCCTGAAAACGACCGGCGCGCGCATGGCCAACGCGCCTGTTTCGTCTGCAGAGACCCACAAAGGCGAAGGCCGGGTGGAGAAAATCGATAAGGATAGCGTGACGATTTCACACGGCCCCATCCCGACGCTGAAAATGGGCGCGATGACCATGGCGTTCAAGGCGCCGAAGGACGGCGTGCCTGCCGGGATCACTGAAGGCGCGATGGTTTCATTCGAATTAATGATGACGCCGAAAAATGAAATGGCGCTAAGCAGCATCAGGCCCAAGGAAGTGATGCCCGCGCCAGTCGGTGAGCGGATGAAAAAATGATCGCGCAACTCATCCATTGGTCAATCGTCAACCGCTTTTTGGTGCTGCTGGCGACCGTCATTGTGGCGACGTGGGGCCTATGGTCGCTGGCAAAAACGCCGCTTGACGCGATTCCCGATTTATCGGACGTACAGGTCATCGTTCGCACTAGTTTCCCCGGGCAGGCGCCACAGATCGTCGAGAACCAGATTACCTATCCACTCACCACCACCATGTTATCGGTACCGGGCGTGAAAACAGTACGTGGCTTTTCGTTCTTCGGCGATTCGTTCGTATATGTGCTGTTCGAAGACGGCACCGATCTTTATTGGGCGCGTTCGCGGGTGCTCGAATATTTGAGTCAGGTCCAGTCGAGATTGCCGCAAAATGCCAAGGCTTCGCTGGGGCCGGATGCCACCGGAGTAGGCTGGATCTATGAATACGCGCTGATCGACAAAACGGGCAAGCATGATCTGGCGCAACTGCGCGCACTACAGGACTGGTTTCTCAAATACGAGCTGAAGACCTTGCCGAACGTGGCAGAGGTTGCGACTATCGGCGGCATGGTGAAGCAGTACCAGATTGTGCTCGAGCCGGATCGGTTGCGCGCCTATAACATCCCCCATGGCAAAGTGATCGCAGCGATTCGCAACGCTAATCAGGAAACAGGCGGTTCGGTGCTGGAGCTCGGCGAGGCCGAATATATGGTGCGCTCGGGTGGATATATAAAGTCACTCGATGATTTTCGCAACATTCCCATAAGCACCAGCGAAGGTGGCGTGCCGGTGTTACTTAAAGATCTCGCGCGCATTCAAACCGGGCCAGAAATGCGCCGTGGCATTGCCGAATTGAATGGCGAAGGTGAAGTGGCTGGAGGCGTCATTATCATGCGCTCCGGCAAGAACGCACTCGAAACCATCGAGGCCGTAAAAACCAAGCTTGCGCAGCTGAAACCCGGACTGCCGGCTGGCGTTGAAATTGTCACCACCTATGATCGTTCCGATCTCATCAAGCGCGCGGTCGACAATTTGCGCGGCAAGCTCCTTGAAGAATTCGTGGTGGTGGCGCTGGTATGTTTCGCCTTCCTGTTTCATCTGCGCTCCGCGCTGGTGGCCATTGTGTCGCTGCCGCTCGGCATCCTGATGGCGTTCATCGTTATGCACTATCAAGGGGTGAATGCCAACATCATGTCACTCGGCGGAATTGCAATTGCGATCGGCGCAATGGTCGATGCGGCCGTGGTGATGATCGAGAATGCGCATAAACATATTGAAGCCTGGCATCACCGGCACCCGGGTCAAAAATTGACGGGCGACGCTCATTGGACGGTGATTGGGGAAGCCGCAGCTGAAGTCGGTCCTGCACTGTTTTTCTGCCTGTTGATCATCACGCTCTCGTTCATCCCGGTATTCACGCTGGAAGCCCAGGAAGGCCGTCTGTTTGCACCGCTGGCTTTCACCAAGAGTTACGCGATGGCTGCATCGGCAGGGCTTGCGGTCACCCTGATCCCGGTACTGATGGGCTATATGATTCGCGGCAAAATTCCCGATGAGCAAAAAAATCCCTTGAACCGGTTACTGACTGCGCTGTACCGGCCGCTGCTCAACAAGGTGCTGGCATTTCCAAGAGTCACACTATTAATCGCGCTTGCCATCCTCATCGCTACAATTTATCCGGCCACGCAAATTGGCGGTGAATTCATGCCGCCATTGGACGAAGGCGACCTGCTGTACATGCCCTCTGCATTGCCCGGACTTTCCAGCGGCAAAGCTGCGGAAATTCTGCAGCAAACCGATAAGCTCATCATGCAGGTACCCGAGGTGTTGCAGGTGTTTGGAAAAATTGGCCGCGCCGAAACGGCCACTGATCCCGCGCCGCTGGAAATGGTCGAGACCACCATTCAGTTTAAGCCCCGCGAGCAATGGCGGGCAGGCATGACGCCGGAAAAACTGGTGGAAGAACTCGACCGTACCGTCAAGCTGCCGGGCCTCGCGAACCTGTGGATTCCACCGATCCGCAACCGCATCGACATGCTCGCTACCGGCATTAAGAGTCCGGTGGGGGTGAAAGTCTCGGGCGCGAATTTGGCCGAGATCGACCGGATCGCCACTGCCGTCGAACAGGCGGTAAAAAACGTGCCCGGTGTCACTTCCGCGCTGGCAGAGCGGCTGACGGGCGGACGCTACATCGACATCAACATTGACCGTCTGGCGGCGGCGCGTTACGGCATGAATATCGGTGACGTACAAAGCGTGGTGTCTGCAGCCATCGGCGGTGATAACATCGGTGAGACCGTTGAAGGTTTGCAACGCTTTCCCATCAGCATCCGTTATCCGCGAGAGATCCGCGATTCGGTTGAAAACATTCGCAATTTGCCGATTGTTACGGAACGCGGCGCGCAGATCACACTGTCCACCGTGGCGGAAGTCAAAATCAGTGATGGGCCACCGATGTTGAAAAGTGAAAACGCGCGACTGTCGGGATGGGTGTATATCGACATCCGTGGCCGCGATCTGCAATCGGCGGTCAAAGACATGCAGCAGGCGGTCGCTAGCAGCGTAGCGCTTGCGCCGGGCTATTCGATCGCTTGGTCAGGACAATTTGAATATCTGGAACGTGCTAAAGCCAGGTTGAAAATCGTTGTGCCATTTACGCTGCTTATCATTTTTGTACTGCTCTATCTTACCTTTCAGCGCTTCGATGAAGCCTTGCTCATCCTCGCCACACTGCCATTTGCATTGGTCGGCGGGTTCTGGCTGATGTATGTGCTGGGATATGCCATGTCGGTCGCGAGCGCAGTAGGTTTCATCGCACTTTCCGGCGTAGCCGCCGAGTTCGGCGTGATCATGCTGCTGTACCTGAAACACGCTTGGGAAAAGCAACTCGCCCACGGCACCGCCACCCTGCCCGCGCTGCTGGAGGCTATTCGCGAAGGCGCGGTGCTGCGGGTGCGCCCGAAAGCAATGACGGTCGCGGTTATTCTCGCCGGGCTTTTCCCGATCATGTGGTCGAGCGGCACCGGCTCGGAAGTGATGCAGCGCATTGCGGCCCCGATGGTCGGCGGGATGATTACGGCACCGTTGCTATCGATGCTGGTAATACCGGCAGCGTATTTGCTGTTGCGCCGCCGGCACACACGGCTGTCGGATGGTGAAAAAAAACGGCTACCGTCATCGGCATCATCGGGGAAATGACATGGCGGCTGATTTCAGGGAACGCCGTGGCACGACCGCCAAACGGCTGCCCCGCTTGCGCCACAAATCAGCCGCCGTTCCAGACCGGTAAAGCGCCGCGGCAATCGCCGCCAGACCCTTCGCTTCCGACAAAGTGGCCGTCGCGTTAAGACTCTCAGGCTCTCAGACTCTCAAACTTTTCCGCGCGCGGCTTTGCCAATGCATCATCAAAGTGCCGACAGCAATTAAATTAAAGCCGGACCGCATTGTCGGCATTAGCGAAGCGGGCGGAGAAGTTGCGCGGTAGGCATTGCGCACGTCGGCGGCGCAATCGGCCGAAGCGGTATCGACAACGGTTTGGTCGACAACAACGGTGTTTTCGACTAACGTCAGTCGATAATTTGTTTGATCGAAATCTGTTTTTTTCGCGTCGAAACTTTGCGCTGGGCACCCACCGCGTAATTCTTTGCAACGTATTCATCGACTAGGGCGTGGAACTCTTCCGCGATGCGGCTGCCTTTGAGCGTCACGGCCTTTTCGCCATCGATATATACCGGCGCGACCGGATGCTCCCCTGATCCGGGCAATGAAATGCCAATATTTGCCAACTTCGATTCACCGGGGCCGTTGACTACACAACCCATGACCGCCACGTGCATTTCTTCGACGCCGGGATATTTTGTTTTCCACAATGGCATTTGATTGCGTAGATACGTTTGAATTTTTTCAGCCAACTCCTGAAAAAACGTGCTGGTGGTACGCCCGCATCCGGGACACGCCGCCACCATCGGCGTAAACGCGCGCAGTCCCATGGTCTGCAAAATTTCTTGTGCAACCGTAACTTCTTTGGTGCGGTCACCACCCGGCTCGGGGGTGAGTGAAATGCGAATCGTATCGCCGATACCTTCCTGCAACAACACACCCAGCGCGGCTGTTGACGCCACGATTCCCTTGCTGCCCATGCCGGCTTCGGTAAGTCCCAGATGCAAGGGATAATCACAACGGTTGGCGAGATCGCGATAAACCGCGATCAAATCCTGAACCGCACTTACTTTACAACTCAAAATAATTTTGTCGCCGCCCAGCCCCAGCGCCTCGGCTTTAGCCGCGCTTTCCAGCGCAGAAATAATCAGCGCCTCCCGCATTACCGCATCGGCTTCCTTCGGCAACCTGAGCGCGGCATTTTCATCCATCATGCGCGCGATCAGTTCAGGATCAAGTGAACCCCAGTTCACGCCAATGCGTACCGGTTTGTCAAATTTGATGGCAGCCTCTATCATCGCGCCGAACTGGTCATCGCGTTTGCTGCCCTGCCCGACGTTACCCGGGTTGATGCGCAGTTTTGCCAGCGCTCTCGCGCAGTCCGGCACTTCGGTCAATAGTTTGTGACCATTGAAATGAAAGTCGCCGACCAGCGGCACATCGACGCCCATCGCATCAAGCGCCGCTCGAATTTTCGCGACTGACCTTGCCGCCACCAGGGTATTGACCGTAATGCGCACCACTTCCGAGCCGGCGCGCGCGAGTGCGGCTACTTGTGCGACCGTGCCTGCAACATCTTCGGTATTGGTATTCGTCATCGACTGCACCATGATTGGCGCGTCGCCCCCAACCGGTACGTGAGCAATTTTTACTTGTCGCGACTTGCGACGTTGAATGACTGGAAGCAATTTCTACTCCGGAAGAATCACATACTTTGGAAAATTAGACCGACTATTTAACTGTCACCCGCGCTACCGACACACGGGTGTACGGCACGAGGTCAACTTCTTTGCCGTCGTAAGCCATGCGGGTCGCTTTGGCATTGCCGATCACCACCGAAAACGGCGGCCGACCAATCACTTCTTCGGCCTCGCCATTTTTAAATTTTCTATCCAATACGATCTTTCCGGTCTGGTCGATGACCTCGACCCACGATTCCCCAGTAAAGGTAAACCCCAGGAGGCCAGTGCCTGCCGGCAGTGTCGGACGCGGTACAGCCGGCGCAACTTCCGCCGATTCCCGGGATGGCAGCGCCATACCTGCCGGTGTTTCTCCAGCCACAGACGCGAGTGCGTCGAGCTCGTTCTGCGGCGGCGTCAAAATTTTTTGCTGCGAAACACTGTTGGAAGCAATCGGTATATTCAATGACGGTGGCAATAAGGTAATTGGCTCACCAACGGCTGTGTCTTCGATGACTGCTTTCGAGCGCCCACCTTTGGCGCGATGCGGCCAAACATATTCCCAGTAGTACCAGCCGGCGGCGAGCAACAACGTCGCGATTAGCACCGTGAAAAAGGCGCGCATGCGCGGTGTGGCGAACGCGCCGTCCGTGGTGGAAACGCTGATGTTTTGTTGTGAAGGCATGATGATGACACTGGCGTTGACGGGGGCCGCCGAGCGATGCGTCTCTCCCAGCAGTCGCAGTGCCTCCTCCGGGCTGATTGCCACTTCCTTGGCAAAATTTCGCACGAATCCGCGCAGGAATGTGCCGGTTGGCAGCGTCGAATAATCGTCCTGCTCCAGTGCGCGCACCTGTTTAATTCCCATGCGAAGTTTCGACGCGACATCGCCCAGTGATAGTCCGGCTTGTTCGCGGGCCCTTCTCAGCAATTCACCCACCGAGTGGCTGGATTCGATAATGTCGTGCTGGCCAGCCGCCACCGCCTGCAACGGGACAGCTGGTGCCACCAGGGCTTGAGAATTATCTGGCTTCACGATATTTTTCATTCCAATATACGTCACGGGCTTCAGCGAAGATCGCTGGCCGCCCGGCTTTGTACTGTATCTGGAAAACGTCGGCGCAGCTGCTGGACATAGCTCGACTCTGCCGACTGGTCACCCTGCGCGCGAGCAATCCGGGCGCCCAGCAGCAATGCGTCGGCGCTCGGCGTCTGGATCAACTGATTGTGGCGCGCCAGCAGGCCCTCGGCTTCCCGCGCACGGCCCCGGCCGAACTCAATGGCCGCCAATTCGTACAGCGCTGCAGCCATCAACGGCTGCCGCTGGACGGCGGATCTAAATTGCAGCTCGGCGGCCCCGATATCACCCGCTTTCTTCAAGCACAAGCCGGCATTGTAAAGCGCTCTTTCCGGAGTAGCATAAAGCGGATTTTTTAACGCCGCCTGAAAATACTGCATCGCGTTTGTCGGATTTTGCCGCTGGCACACAAACCAGCCGTAGTTGTTCAAGGTTTCCGAATCGTTGGGTGCCAGCCTCAATGCCTGCTCAAACGATTGTGCCGCTTGCGCATCGTCCTGCAATTGCATAAAGACAATACCCAGCATGTTGTGCGCCGGCGCGTAGTTGGGCACGGCGGCAAGCGCCTGTCTGGCTGCTTCCAGCGCGACAGCCATATTACCCAGTCGATAATATTCGGCCGAGCGCTCGGTGTGAATTTGTGCGCTGCGTAATGGATCGCTCTTGGCGTTTTGCTCCGGCAGCTTAACTTCGACGGCAGTGGTTGAAACGCAGCCGGAAGACAGGCTTACGCACATAGCGGTGACAACAATGCCAGCAAGCGATTTTTTCACGGTAGGTCCCTTGGGCTTTCTCAGGCGGTGACGCGGCTGAGTTTGATTATTTTGGAACGGCTGGATTTATCCACCACCTGTCCTGCCAGCTGGCCACATGCCGCGTCGATATCCTCGCCGCGGGTTTTACGCACAGTGACCACAAACCCGGCGCCTTGCAGTATCTCGCGGAATCGATGAATTGTGTTGTTGCTCGAACGTGAATACGGCGCTCCAGGAAACGGATTCCAGGGAATCAGATTGAACTTGGCGCTGAGATCGCCGACCAGAGCCACCAGTTCATGCGCCTGTTGCACCGAATCGTTGACGCCACTAAGCATCACATACTCGAACGTCACGAAATCGCGTGGCGCTGCTTGCAGATAATCGCGAATCGCGGCCAGCAAGACGGCCAGCGGATATTTTTGATTAATCGGCACCAGCACATCGCGCAACCTGTCATTTGGCGCGTGCAATGACACCGCCAAGGCGACGGGACAGCGTGTTTTCAGGCGCGTCAGATTTGGCACAATACCGCTGGTTGAAAGTGTCACGCGCCGTCGCGACAGGCCGTAGCCATGATCATCCAACATGATATCGAGCGCGGTGGTGACGTTATCAAAATTAGCCAAGGGCTCACCCATGCCCATTAACACCACGTTAGAGACAATACGCTCGCCCTTTGGGTCACGGCCCATCGCCTTGTTGGCCCACCACAACTGCCCGATGATCTCGGCCGCGGTGAGATTGCGATTGAAACCCTGCTTGCCGGTGGAACAGAATGTGCAATCGAGCGCGCAGCCAACCTGGCTCGACACGCACAGTGTGCCGCGGTCAGCTTCGGGAATAAAGACAACTTCGATGCCATTACCCGTTCCCACATCGAGCAGCCACTTGCGGGTGCCATCACTCGATGTTTGTTCGCTCATCAACTGTGGCGCGACGATGGTTGCCACCTGGGGTAATTTTTCACGCAGTGACTTGGCCAAATCGGTCATCGCGTCAAAGCTGGCAACGCCGCCGTGATGCAACCAGCGAAATACCTGCTTCGCCCGAAATGGCTTTTCACCCAGCGCGGCGAAAAACGTGGTCAGCTCGGCTAAGTTCATGCCGAGGAGATTTGGTTTGTCGCTTTTTGCGTGTTGTGGAACAGCCACGTTTTAACTTGCGCCAGGTTACCGCGAGTACACGTTCAATGCGGGAAAATAATACGCAATTTCAACTGCCGCAGTTTCACTTGCGTCCGAACCGTGAACCGCGTTGGCATCGATGCTGTCGGCAAAGTCAGCACGAATCGTTCCGGCTGCAGCTTTTTTCGGATCGGTCGCGCCCATCAGGTCGCGATTTTTCAACACCGCGCCCTCGCCTTCCAGCACCTGGATCATTACCGGGCCTGAAATCATGAACGTCACCAAATCGTTAAAAAACGGTCGCGTCTTATGGACAGCGTAGAAGCCTTCGGCTTCGGTGCGGGATAACTGGGTCATGCGTGCGGCGATAACTTTGAGGCCGGCTTGTTCAAACCGGGAATAGATCGCGCCAATCACGTTCTTGGCCACGGCATCCGGTTTGATGATGGAGAGTGTCTTTTCAATTGCCATGTCAAATCCTCTATAACTTGATGAAAACATTAGAGTTTACCACCTTTTCCGACGCCGAGTCACGGTTTTGCTGGCTATTTTGACCATCACTTGGTTTGCAGCAATAAGCGATTGTTGGTGCGGCGGATGACAAAATCGTGACCGCCTGCAAGCTGCGGTTTACCCGCAGATGCCGGTCTAAACAATTGTTCCGCCCATGCAACCAACTGTCGCTGCGACGGTGCCGCAACTTTTTGCCAAGTGAGCCAATGGTAAAGCGCGTTGATTTGGCGCGGTAACGATAGCTTGTCCAGGGAAGCCGCAAATGCATTTGCGCCGTCCCACTGCAAATCAATTTTTGCCAAAGCCTCCAGCATCTGATCGGCATCGCTC
>JAYVKG010000156.1:0-34971 GCA_043768625.1 Betaproteobacteria bacterium | reverse complement strand
GTTGTCGCCAAACAATGTTGCCGAGGCCAGGTGCCCTTCGAGCGCGCTAGTCCAGCCAAATGTCTGTTTTGCATGCGGCTGAAGTGCCACACGATATTTCACGATGGCGGCAGCGAGACCGACTGGATCGTGAAGGGTCGATGCCGAGTAGGTACTTGGTGCCAGCAGTGAATCTAGCGCCGAGCCGCCATCAAACGTGGAGAAACCGACTTGCGAAGGTTTGGAAAGCCAGACAATTTCGTGTTGATTATTAATCGACATTCGCTGCGCTGCAGCGTTCCAGTCCAGTTGCCGAATGGGACTGACGCCGCCCGGTGTATTCAGAAATTGCGCGGGTGGATTGATCTGAAACGGTCGGGTCGCGATAACAAGCTCCAGATGAAGCGTGTGCCGGGTGAGATTGCGTAATTGGTATTTCGCGGCGAGTTGTGAGTGTCCGGGAACGCCAGCCGCAAAGCTCGTGATTTGAAGTTCCCAATCGGCGTGTGTCCAGGTGACAACCGGAATAGGCAGGTACCCCTCGACAAGCGATTGCCGAATCGTCACCCCGGCCCATGAAACAATCCGACGATGGGTACCTTCTCCTTCGATCACGATCGGTTCGATCGACACGCCACCGGGCGCCAATTCAATGGCACCATCTTCTCCCATCAGGCCACTTGTATGGCCGCCGTCAATGCCTACCACTGTCCAGTACGCCTGTTCGCCTGAAAAACTGCGGGGGAATTGGCCGCGTGGCAGCTCGACGGCGATGGCTTCGAAAAAAGCGTTCGGCGATTTTCCGAATGCCAGGTCTTTGATTTCTATTTCAGATAGTGCAAAAAATTGGCCAGGGCCATCCATTAAGTTCAGACGTACGAATCGGGCTTCCGACTCCGGCAGCATCAGGGGATCCATCCCGCCATTGCCACCAACGACTTCACGCACGCGGCGCCACTGATTCCCATCGTCCGATAGTGTGATGTCGTAACGGGATGCGTGCTGCCCATCCACCCAGCGCAGGATCAGACCGCCAAATTCCCGTGTCATTCCTAAATCAATGGTCAATGCCTGCGCGTCTGCGGCTTGATGTCTGCACCGCCAGCTGGTCGAGCGGGAACCATCCATCGCCAGTGTTGCAGGAAAGCCTGGCTCGGATGATGTCGCCTCCAGCCTGGGCGCGGGGAACGCGATGGGATCCGGCGGAAGTTCACGAATCGTGAGCTCGTCAAAATACACCGATCCCCGGCCACCGCCGCGACCGGCACTGATGACAAATTCGATTTGTTCGGACGCTCTTAGCGTCTGGTCCTGGATCGGTCCCCAGGCGAAACCGATGTGACGTTTTTTGATGCGAATCTGCTGCCATTCGCGTGGAAATTCATAGTTGGGACGGTTAACCCACCAGACATTGTCGCCACTACCATCGATCAATTTAAACTCGAGATTGTTGACCGGCGCGTCGGCCCGCACATAAAAGGAAATTTCGTAATTATCCGGCATGACCAGTGGCAATTTGCGGCGGATATAGGCATAGCCTGCGGCGCCATTGAAATCAAAATCAAGTCGCACCGCCTGACCAACCATCCCAACTACCGGGTGTGACGAAGCGCTGACATTATCGGATCCCATCGCCTGCCAGAGGGAAATATCTTCAAATCCGTCAAGCAGTTTAGGCGCACCACGGGGAGAAACGTCGGCCGCAACTGCAGCAAGCGACAACGACAGTGCGAGCCAGCCGATGCCCGATGTCGCCAGGATCAAGGTCTTCATCTGGAGCAGCACTTTTTTGAAAACACTAGCAATGGCGGGATTTTTCGGCAATTTTCGGCCGAAGAGGCGCGCCAATGCTGGAGTTTTGCCAAGGCGCAGCATGAACACCGGTTGTTCAATATCCATTGCGGCGTTCAATATTCATCCCGTTCATCTTCTTTACCCTTTCACGCTACCGAGCAGCAGCCCTTCGATATATTGGCGTTGTAAAGCCATGAACAATAACAGTACCGGCAACACCGTCAGTACCGAGCCCGCCATCATCATTTCGTTATCCTGCACATGCTCACGTGAAAGCGATGCGAGGGCGATTGGCAAGGTGTAGAACTGCTGGTCCGTCAGCACGATCAGCGGCCACATGAAATCATTCCAGGTTCCCAGAAAAGTGAAAATGGCCAGCGTGACGATAATCGGTTTGAGCGCCGGCAGCACGATCACCCCGAAGATGCGAAATTCACTTGCGCCATCGATGCGCGCCGCTTCAAGCAGCTCATCCGGAATGCTCAGTGCATATTGCCGTACCAGGAATATGCCGAATATTCCCGCCATGGCCGGGACGATGACACCGCCGTAGGTATTCACCAACCCCAGATTTTTCAGGAGCAAAAACAGCGGCATCATCGCCACTTGTGAGGGAATCACCAGTGCCCCGAGAAGAAAGCGGAATATACGGTCCCTTCCGGCAAATTTCAGCTTGGCAAACGCATAGCCTGCTGACACGTTGAAGCAAAGCGACAGGATCGTCGCAACGGTGGCGACAAATATACTGTTGGCGAGATAACGCCCAACACCGGCATGTGAGAAAAGCGTAATGTAATTGGCCCATGTTGGCTGGCTGGGCCAAAGCGGTGGCGGAAATGTACTGGATTCTCCCGGGGTCATGAACGATACGGATACCATCCAGAGCAGCGGGATTATGGAAAGCAGGGAGGCCGCAAGCAACAGTGTATTGATGACCCAGGACCAGGAACGCTTCGTCATGCCTGCCCCCACCTGCGCGCAACTTGTAGTTGTAACAGCGTGATCGCAAACATCAACACGAACAGTACGAACGCCACGGCGGAGGCGGTGCCGAGGTTCCACCATTTAAACCCTTCCTCGTACATGAAATAGAGCACGCTGACAGTGCTTTGCACGGGACCGCCCTGCGTCATTACGTATGGTTCGGCAAACAACTGGAAGTAGCCTGCCATCGTCAGAATACTCACCATCAGCACGGTCGGCCCGAGCATAGACAGCGTCACATAACGAAATTGCTGCCATACCGATGCACCGTCAATGCGCGCTGCCTCATACAAGTCTTCCGGAACGCTCTGCAAGGCCGCAATGAAGATGATCATGTTGTAACCGAAGTTTTTCCATACCGCAAAGATAATAATTGCAGGCATCGACCAATGCGGGTCACCAAGCCAGTCAATCGGCGTTAGCCCGACGCTGATGAGTGCGTAATTCACCAGCCCGTAGCGGGTATGCAGCAAGTACCGCCAGATCATTGCGACCGCAACCAGCGTAGTAACCACCGGCGCGAACATCGCCGTGCGATGAAACGATTTGAAACGGGCAAGTTTCGAATTGACGAGTAGTGCGGCACCGAGAGATGCGGCAATTGACAGCGGAACGCCCAGCACCACGAAGTAAACGGTATTGCCAAGGGCTTGCCAGAACAGTGGCGTGTGCAGGAGCTGCAAATAGTTTGCGAACCCGACGAACCGCATGTTGCCAATGTCCGCAAGGGCGTACAGATCAAAATCGGTGAGGCTCATCGCGAACGCCGCCAACACCGGCCCAAAAAAAAATACACCTATAAGCACCAAAGCAGGGCCAGCAAAAACCCATGCGGCGCTTTGCGCCTTCATTTGACCGTCCGGCGATCGAGCAGCCAGCGCCGTTTCTCAAGAATTTGATCGGTGCGAGCGTCTAGTTGTTCGACGGCTTGGTTGATATCGATATCCCCATGAACAACACGTTCGGTCACCAGGCGCATTTCCGTGGCGATACGTTCCCATTCTGGCACCTTAGGCGTTGCGCGCGCGCGCTCCAGTTGCGCGCGAAAGGCCTTTGCATAAACATCGCGGTCAAGATTGCCGTGCTGCCACGTTGCCCGGCGCGGCGGTAAATTGCCGGTCAGTGCATGGAATCGTTCCTGCACGGCAGGTGTGGAAAAATATTTGATTAATTCCCTCGCTTCGGCCTTATGCCGCGACGCCCGGAACACGACCAGGCTTGAGCCACCGGCAATGGATGCGCCAAGGCCCTCGGGTCCCGGCAGCGGCGCGGTCATCCAGATAGATTGTTTATCGACGGGCAGGCGGCGCTTGAATTCGCCGATATTCCACGGCCCCGAAATGTAAAACGAAAAATAGCCGCGCGCAAATTCCGCCCAGACATTAGAAATCTCGCTGTTGGTGACCGGTGGTGCCCATTTCTGCGTGAACGTGTCGCGGTAGTAGGAAAGTGTGCGGCGAAAACCGGCGCTGCGAAAATTTCCCCAGCGACCGCCATCGCGTAACAGTGGTTCCTCCTGCTGCAACGCCAAAGCCAGCAGCGGCTCGAATTCGTTCAGTGGCAGCAACACAGAATAGCGATCCTTGCCTACCATGGATTTGATCGCGGCATGCATACGCGACCACTCGTCCCATGTTTTTGGCGGCGCCGCAAAGCCAGCCTGCTCGAGCAAATCGCGCCGGTAAAACAACAGACGCGTGTCAACGTACCAAGGGATGCCATAGAGTTTTCCTTCGACGACATTGGTATCCCAAATACCTTCGAAATAGTCGCCGCGATCAATCACTGGGGAAGATGCAGCAAATGCGTCGAGAGAATCCAGTGCATTCAGTGCAACAAATTCCGGAATCCAGGTATTGCCGAGTTGGCAAAGATCGGGAGTGGCGTCACCCGCGAACGCCGTGAGCAATTTCTCATGCGCCGCCGTCCAAGGTAACTGCTGCACCAAGACCTTGATTCCGGGATGGGAATGCTCAAACGCCGGCAGCAACTGCGACACCACCTCGCCTTCGCGTCCCATTGCCCAGAATTTCAGTGTGGTGACTTCTGGTGCGGACCCATTGCACCCGCCAATCAAAGCGAGGAGCAACGCGGCGGCGAGACGCATCATGCAACTGCGTAAGAAGCCAGATACTGGAAACATTAAATTATCTTTGCTCGGAAGCGAGCCAGCCGCCACTGAAACCCGCCCGTTCGAGCCCACGGCGGACGTAGGGATTTTTACGCATGGTGCGCCAGACGAGCTCAGTGCGATAATTTTCAATCATGGCAACAATCGGACCCTGATCGATACCCAAATAGTCTGCCGCAACCCAGCCGCCACCGGCGATGAGGCGGCCCTGGCTAGGTTTCACCGGATACGCAAAGCTTGGATTGAATGAATCCAGGAAACCATATTTTGCATAAATGTCGGCGCCATACTGCATGTGCATTTTCGTCACCATCGGGATCACAATTTCCGGCGCAAACGGCAATGACGAAATCGCCGCCGTGGGTGCAATGGTGCCGTCATCATAAGTCTGCACGCCCCCCATGCCCCGCCCGGCGTAAGTGCGCAAAATTACGCGACGGCCAAGGTAAATCAGTTCGGCATCGACCGGGCCATCGCACGCAGATATGCCCCACAGATTCTCGCCATAGCCCTTCCAGCCAAGCGGATTGACGATCGCATAAGCCTGTTGCGCGTAGGTTGCGCGGCGGGTATTTTCAAAATAGTCGATGCCGCGCCCTTTCATATAAGCATCCTGAATGTTGCGGAAATCTATCCATGTGTGGGTGTATTGATGGCCGAATAACGGTGGAAAGCCAAGGTGCTCCTGGCCGAATGATTTGCCCCAGGTCTTGTCATACGGTTTCGTCCATTCGGCCCACGCCTCCGCTTTCACCGGAAATGTCGGCGAGCCGAGCGCGAGCAAGTAAACAATCATCGCCTCGTTATAGCCGCGATAGTCGGCTTCAAGAAAACCGGTTTCAGGCGTCCAGCCATGACTGATTGCAGGGGCATTTGGCTGCGCCCATTGCCAATCTATTCTGCGGTAAATCCGGTCGGCGAGGTCACGTATTTCCACTTCCGCCGCATCCGCGCCATCAAAGTAACTTTGACAGAACAACACCCCCGCAACAAATAGTGCCGTATCAATGGTCGATAGTTCCACCGTTTCGAACCGGGCACCTGATTGCATATCGAGGAAATGATAGAAGAACCCTTTGTACCCCGTCATGCCCTGGTCCGCCGACCCTTGCGGAGCGGCGTAAAAAAACCGCAACGTAGCCAGCACGCGCTGCCGAGCTTGTTCGCGCGTGATGTAGCCTCTGACTACGCCGATGGGATAGGCGGTGAGCCCGAAACCAACTGCGGCGACGCTTGCAAACGCAGGGGTGGGAAAGCGATCCTGCACCAAGCCATTTTGTGGATTGGTGGTTTCCCAGAAAAAATTGAATGCGCGCTGTTCGATATCGTCGAACAATGCAGGTACGACGGGATTTGCCCTTGTGGATTCGCCCGCGAATTCCGGTACTGCTGGTGTTGCACAGGCACCCATGAATGCCACAAACAGGAACACAGTCCCGTAGCGAAGGGCCGCTTGGATACGACGCATAAATATTATCCCGTGAAATATTGCTGTGGTTCCGCTGCCGAACTTGAAAATGGCCGTCCGTGGATAAACCACGAACGGCCATTAATCTGCTACCGGTTGCGACTACCAGCTGTAGGCGACAGAGAGTTTGAAGGTACGAGTAGGGCCGGCTATGCTGTCATTTGGTTTGCCCAAATTAAGGTTAGGGTCGCCTGGGCCACCGTGCCAAGTATCAAATTCATTGTGGTTGACGTAATTGAACAGGTTCAGGATATCGGCACGGATCCTGAATTTGCTGCTACCGCCAAATGCAAACTCCTTGCCGAGCGCGATGTCCACGGTACGATAAGGCGTGCCGGTAATTTGATCGAATTTGCAGTTGTCAAAACCCTTGTCAAAGCAGTTTAAGCCGTAATAGGGTCTACCGGTTTCCGCCGTTAGCTTGGCAGAAAATTCTAAGCCCATTGGGAAATCATACAAGCCTGTCGCAACGATCCTGTTTTTAGCAACGCCACCGGCTTTCAAGAATCCGTAACCGCCCAAGGTGGCGTAATCGAGCGCATAGTGTTCGCCAAATTGACGGTTCTCTTTGGCGTCGCTGTACGTATAGGCGATGGTGGCACCCCAACCGCTCGCCTTCGAATAGGGCTTTTCAGCCTTGAGAAATAGCGCCGTGGTTCTGGTTTCAAGTCCCGAAGTACCCAATATCAGCGCGCCGAAGCCAGGGATGGGACTGCCGAATGGCGCCCCCCATGTCGTGCCAGGGTTGTGGAACGCGCCGCCGGCCAGGCGATTGCCCAGCAGGAATACAAAGCCATCTTTGCTTTCGATATAGGACAGCGCCGCCTCGGTATTCCATGTGCCGATGCGGCTGCGAATTCCGAAGCTCAACTGGTCAGAGTAGGGTACTTTAATCTTGTTATTGATAAGATTGATCTCGCGTCCGCCGCCAGTACTATTGGCAAAGGCCAGAAGGCCGGCCGTCGTAAGGTAGCTTGAGTTGAACGGCACGCAGTTGCTACCCGAACACGGATGTTGAGGATCGCCCGAAAAATTGACGGTGTAACTTGGAAACGTCCCCTTGGTCTGTTCAACCTGGAGGTAGTCAAAAATATTGCGGTCGTAAGAGCGACCCGCGCCTCCAAACAGCACATTTCGTTGATCGGCCCCGAGGTCATAGGAGAATCCGAGGCGCGGCTGGAATTCACTCTTGTATGCACTGCGGTTGGAACCATTGTTGATGTAGTCGTCAATATTAACGCCGGCGTTGGCGTTATTGATGTTGCTCCATCCGCGCAGAGCCGTGACCACCGCTGAAGGTGTGACGAAGTTGTTATAAGTCGGACTAGTTTCATAGTCCCAGCGTACGCCCAGGTTCAAGGTAAGGTGCCTGTTGATCTCCCAGTCGTCCTGGAGATAAATCCCGAACTGTGTATTTTTAGAATTTGCCGTGCCGTCGCCAACCCCAAAAAGCCCTGAACCAAACCGGACCTTGTATGGTACCGAGGTGCTGTAGCCAACGTCGTAGGAATACTGCGGGTTGTAAGGCTGCAATTCCTGTGCTTCGACTTTGACCCGTTTTACTTTGACACCGGTCTTCACCAGGTGCGAGCCATTCCACTGAATGTTGGTAAATGTCAGGTCATCCTGCAGTGAAAAACCCTTCTGGCCTTTGTTCTGGTAGTCCTGTCCGCCACCTATATTGATAATTCCGTCACCTGCCGGATTTTCAAAGCGAATGCCTGGCCCGATGGTCGCGGGTTGCGGCTTGAAGTAAGCGTCTTCATACGTGATATGGGCGTCGTTTACCCAGTTGTCGGTGGTGAACTGTGCACGGAAGTCCAGCCTGGTCTCATCATTCTTTTTCCTGGAAGCGTAAGACTCGGTATCTTGTCCTCCCAGATTAGTCGTCTCCTTTTCGGTACGCACTTTGGCTGTCAATTCATATAGCTGCATTGCGTTCGGTGAATAATCGAGCTTGCCGAAAAACAGGTCCTCCTTGAACGGCGCCGTTTTGCTGCCAAGCAGCGACTGCAACTCAACCGGCAGGCTGGCGAACGTTGCACCCCCGCCCGGCGACACCGTGCGGGGATCCTTGTTCTGCTTGCCTTCATAGGAAACGAAATAGTGCATTAGATCCTTGATGATCGGACCGCCGAACGACACACCAAACTGTTCCTGTGAAGTATCGGATTTCTTGCCGTCCTTTACCTCGCTGGGACTGGGCTTTCGCCACTTGGACGAGGTGTGATCCCAGAACACATCACCGTGAAAATCGTTGCCGCCTGATTTAGTGACCGCCGTGATTGCGGCGCTGCTGATCTGATCGTATTCGGCCTTATAGTTTTGGGTAATGACCTTGTACTCGGCTATCGCCGATTGCGGAAATGGATTGCCGCGACTGGAGTCTTGGCCGGTAATTCCGCCTTGCAGTACATAGCCCTTTTGGCTGACACCATCTATGAAAACGTTTATTTTTGAAGCGTCCTGCGCACCGCCTTGAAGTTTGGTGCTGCCATCGTTGCCAACAGTAAAAGCTACGCCAGGAGCAAGATCGGCAAAACTCAGGAAATTACGCTGGCCCTGTGGCAAACGCTCTATCTGCTTGGTGGTTACGTTAGTACCAAGCTCTGAAGTCTTGGTTTCAATCAGTGTGCTGGCGATAACCGAAATGGTATCAACCTGCTGGGTCTGGCTGGAAAGGCTGAGATCAAGCGAAACTGCCTGGCCGACCTGAACCACCACAAGTCTGGTGGCAGGGCTCAACCCACTGCTGCTTACCTGAATTTTATATTCGCCCGGTGCCAGTCCGCTCAATACATAGACGCCGTTTTCCTGGCTGGTGGTTCGCGTGACGAAGCCGTTAGCGGTGTTGGTGGCAGTGATTTCTGCGCCGGCTTTGGCCCTGGCGTCGGCACTTACCGCGCCGCGGATCGTCGCTGTTGAAAGTTGCGCATACGCCGGACCGGAAATTACGCCGCACGCTAGCAGGCAGGCAACGGCTCGTTTGAGTTGCTGGCGCTTCTTGTGTTCATATCTCATGAATTTCTCCTCGGGTTAGATGTTTTTAATTAACTTACTCTTGATGGACTGACGACAGCAACTGCAGGCGGCCGGCGGCTACACGAATTTCGAACGACAAGTTCGCAGCGCAGGGTCTGTGGCGATACCGAAACGCGCTCAGGATTTTCGATAGTTAGTGCCAGACGTTCGAGCGCGAGTGAGCCGAGCTCGGCGATTCGCACGCGCACAGTGGTGAGAGGCGGCGTGATAAAACGTGCAATGGGAATATCGTCATAACCGGCCAGGGCAATATCCTCTGGCACCTTGATTCCGGCTTCGGTTAGCGCAAACAGGCAACCAATGGCCATCATGTCATTGGCTGCAAAAATTGCCGTCGGTCTCTCCACCATCGCCAAAATCTGATTGCCGGCGCGCCACCCGGATTCTTCGGTGAAATTGCCAGGTAAAACGATGCTTGCGCTGCCGGGCAGATGTTCCCGCAAAGCGTCACGATAGCCGCGAATTCGTTCCTGCGCTTCAAAATTATTGTGTGGCCCTGAGATGAGTGCAATCCTGGTGTGGCCTCGACCGATTAGGTGGTGTGCCATGGCAAATGCACCGCCATAGTTGTCCACTGTAAAAGATGCATGAGCACCTCCGTCGACGATGGTATTCATCAGCACTGTCGGCAAATCATGCGGCAAATTGTCTGCGAGAAATTCAGCGTCCACGTGCGGAGACATAATCAGCAGGCCATCCACGCGGCCACGCATCGCACGAATCGCGGCAGCCGCTTCGGCGGAATCGCCATGAGAACTCGAAACCAGTAAATGCAAGTTGCGCACGCGGGCGGCCTGGTCAATGCCACGAATAATTTCAGAAAAGAATTCGCCGAACAGGTCAGGCAATAACACACCGATGGTTTCTGTCCTGCGGGTAATCAAGCTGCGCGCCCCGCTATGTGGAACAAAGCGAAGCTGTTGCGCGATGGAAAGGATACGTTCACGCGTTGCGTCGGTGATGTTGTCACCGCCGTTAAACGCTCTGGATACCGTCGCGATGGAAACGTGCGCTTCGCGAGCAACGTCCTTCATTGTGATCGTCTTCAAGATGCTCCTCTTGGCTGCTCACTTCAGGACTGTGCAGTTAAACCCTTACATTTCTAAATGTAAGCGCTTTCATTTTGGAAGTAAAGTAAATATTTGGCGTCGGTAGCGGCGACCCGAAGTCGGCATTTATCGACGGCTCAAGCAAAGAGGCAAAGTGATACCGCGATCAGGTTGTCAACCCATCGGCTACGCTTATCAGGCAAGTAGGGTTAATTATTTCTGCGGCGTTGCGCTGGTTGCCAGCCAATGCCGTAGCGCGGCATCGGCTTCCCTGTAGTGGAATTTGATTTGCATGAAACACTCTTCCAGATATTGCTGTGACGAAGCTTCAAGCTCCGCACCAGGCTGCATTTGCCGCGCCGCGAGTTCCAGATCTTTGCAGTGAGCCGCGACGCGCGGAAAACCCATGCTGGCTGAGGCGCCTCGCAGGCTGTGGGCCACTTCGGCAAGTTGCGACCAATGTCCGCTTGACAACTGCCTTTCCATCTCGCCCATGCGCTCATTTGCCTTGGCTTGAAATAGCCGGATCAGTCCACCCACGGCACTTTGTCCGTCCTCGCCCGGCCCGGTCGTGGCTGGCAAGTAACGCAAGTCTTCGAGTTGTTCAGTATCGAGGACCGGCAGTTCCCCGGCGGGCAATGTAGCGACAGCGTGACTGTTTGACGGCGGGTTAAAAATTGTTTGTGCGACGGGTGCGTGCTGGCGGTTGACGTTGCCGGCAAATATTCTTTCAAAGAGACTTCTGAGATCAGCGGAACTGACGGGTTTGGCAACGTAATCGTCCATGCCAATCGACAGATAGCGTTCGCGGTCACCGGGCAACGCGTGGGCAGTCATTGCAACAATAGGTGGACAGTTTTTGCCGGCAAGCAACGCACGGATGTTTTGCATTGCGGTTACGCCATCCAGTTCCGGCATTTGCATGTCCATAAGAATAACGTCGTACCGCCCAGCGATTGCTTTCTTGACGGCATTGCTTCCGTCACAGGCCAAATCCGAATCGCAGCCAAGATTCTTGAGCATGCCGAGTATTACCTGCTGATTGACCTCATTATCTTCGGCAACCAGTATATTGGGTGGCCGTCCACCAAACAGGGCTGAAAACATGCTGTGTGGTTTTTTTTCGGAAGGCATGGCCGGTGACGATATAGACTTTGTCGCATGTCCATTTGCAGATGCTGCAGCCTGATATTGTTTATTGGCGGCAGGTGTGGGTAAGTAAGGGCGTGTTGCAATATCGGTGTTTACCTCATGCAAGATCGCACGCATCAACAAATCGAAAATTTTTCCGCGACCGGCTGGCCGGACCACGAGGGCATCATGGCGCAATGTGAGAGGGATATGTTGTTGCGATAGCGCCGAGCGGGAGGAGGTGGATTGTAAAATGACCGAAAGCAGGTTTTGACCAAGACGTTGCCGCTCGCGGTCATCTGCTTTTAGGGCTTGCTGCATGGCCAAGGTTTCGGCTGGCAACGTGTCGATCTCAGCAAGCAAAATATCGTATGGCGGGCCGGCTTTCAATATTTGCACCGCCTGGTCCGGGGAAGCGGTTACGGTATCAAATCCCCAGCGAGCATACCGATGCTGTTGGATCTTGCGACGGTTCGCATTGCGGTCGATTACCAGCAGGCGTTTATGCAAAAACTCCAAAACGTCCCGCTGCATATAGGGCTTTAGCGGCCCACGCGCGGCGCTGGTCAACAGCGTAAAAATGAAGGTTGAGCCCGTCCCCTCGGTGCTTTCAAGGCCGACGTCACCGCCCATCATTTGCGAGAGTCGTCGCACGATGGCCAGTCCCAGACCAGTGCCACCATATTTGCGCGTGGTGGAAGCATCAACCTGGGTAAATGGCTGGAACAATTTACTGGCACGATCCGGGGGAATGCCAATTCCAGTGTCGGCTACGCGACCCTCAAGTTCGAGCTGCCCGTCAGACGTGCGGCGGGTTATTAGCCGGAGGGTGATTTCACCTTTCTCGGTGAATTTGATCGCATTCGATAGCAAGTTCAGCAAGATCTGCCTGATACGCGTGGCATCGCCCAGGATGTAAAAAGGTACGTTGTCGTGCATATCGAATAACAGTGCGAGACCTTTTTCACGTGCCTTTTCCGCAACCAATTCGAATGCATCCTCAACCACTGTCACGATTTCCACCGTGACTGACTCCAGCGTCATGTGCCCGGATTCAATTTTCGAGAAATCCAGTACGTCACCAATTAGGCGCAGCAGCGTATCGCCAGAAGCGCGGATCAAACGAATGTAGTCGCGCTGCTCGTCGTTCAGGCTCGTCTCGCTCAACAGGCTGGCGATGCCAAGCACGCCATTCAACGGCGTACGAATTTCGTGGCTCATGGTTGCAAGAAAAGCTTCTTTGGCGCGCGCCGCTTCCGTGACGCGTACATTGGCGTCGGTTAACGCCACCTCCGCCATCTTCCGATCGGTAATATCGGTGATGGAGCCGACGAAACGGATCGCGCGGCCGTCTGCATCGCGCTGGGTGATCGCTCGTGCCCGAACCCACACGTATCTCTGATCGCGGCACTTGACGCGCGACTCAATGTCAAACAACGCGGTCAGCCCCTTAAAATGCTCAACCACGCGTTGCTGGAATTCAACAGCATCGTCAGGATGAACATGTTCCTGCCACCGGAGGGTTGCGGGGACGGTACCATCGGTGTAGCCGAGAATTTCGCGGAATCGTTCCGAGTAGTAGGGAGCAGTGTCCCCGACGAGCGCGATGTCCCAAATTCCTTGTTGTGATGAACGAATCACCAGATCGAGTTGCTCACGCTGACGCGCCAGTTCGCGCTCAAGTTTCTTGATCAGTGTGACATCGGTGATCGTGCCGATCATTCCATCCACCGAGCCGTCGGCCCGCCTCAATATTTTTTTGGCGATGATGGTTTCAAATTGTTTGCCAGACGCATTGGTGATGAACGTCTCGACAGCTTCGTAGCCCGACGGCGAGGCCAGCACCGTCGTGTCTTGACCTTCAGCGTGAACAAGAGCGTCGGGTGTATGCATGTCACCGTTGGTCTTGCCCAGGACGTCTGCCCGGCTGCGACCAAGCAGTTGCTCCCAGGCCTGATTGACAGCTACCAATCTTCCCGCGGCATCTTTCCGGTAGATCGGGTTGGGATTGAACTCGATCAAGTCCTCTGTAAACCGCGTTTGATCCTGCAGCTTTCGCGTCATACCCGCCGCTAACGCTTCGGCCTGCTCGCGCAACCGGGTCAATAGCAATACCAAGGCGCCTAACAGCAAGGTGCCGAAGATGCCGACGATCAGAATTGCCCGTGGGATGTCGCTTCGCAAGGTCTTTTCAAGCGCAGCCGTCGATGAGATCTTCAGCCGCAACATCCGCTGGCCGAACGCGACGGGAAGATCCACGGTCATTTCTGCAGTCGACTTTTCGGGTGAGACCACTTCGCCGGACGGAAACAGCCGTTTCTCGCCATCGAAAAGTTCATGCACGACGGGATAAGCCGGTTCCCGTGACAACTCCGATACCATCGCGGCCAGATCAATGATCGCAACGACCGTTGCCATTGAAGAAGCGGTACCCGCATTAAAATTTTTCATTGCAGCATCGGCGTTGAAGCGCAATACCAGTGCGACGCAGTCTGGCGACGGGAGCACGCCTGGGGCCACGGCCAGTGGTCGCGACATTACCAGCGCCGTTGTCGCTGCAGCGCGGCTGATCGCCTCTAAAAATTGCGGCGCAACGTTCCAAGCCTGCGTACTGCTGCCCGGCAACATGGGCCGTGTCAGACCCGCGATCGTCGTCGAGACACTGGGCGCACTGGCACTTGGAAATAGCTGAATGGCGACGATTCCCGGATGCGTGCCCCCCTCTCGCATGCGAGCCCCGACATAGGTATCCCATGTTGATTGATTCAGGTTGGGCATCGCGGTCGCGACTGCTTTCGCTCCGTACAGGAGATTTTGGACGTCGTGCAAGTGCCGCAGCAATATACGCTTTTCACCATGCGCGATTTCTGCAAAACGTGCGTCCGCGTCGGCCTGCAATTGGCGTGAACTCTGGAAGGCCGCAAGCAAAGTTGAGATCAGCAACGCCGCTAAAATCAGCCAGGGAAGCTCGATCTTGCGTATCAATGCAGTTGCGCTGTTTACCGGATCCTGCGTTAAGAGACGCTCCATAGTTGGGTAGATTACCTTATCGGCGCACGTTTTTATAGATCGGGTGCAACGCGAAATGTGGGCAAATAAGCGGGAAAAGTTATATAGTTCAAGGGTATCAACTTGATTTTTGAGTAAAGACATGAATTGTCCGAAGACACGATCGACAGGCAGTTTGCGCTTGGCAGTCGGATGCCTCGCTGCCGCCGCATTGCTTTCCCCACTTGATGCCGCGGCCAATATTTACGCATTTAAGGACGAAAAAGGTGTCACGCATTTTTCCAACCTGCCGCATTTGGATAAACGTTTCAAATTAGTTTATCGAATCCCAGTTTCGACCCAACTGCGACCGAACGCGTGGTCTCCAAGCGGACCGGCAGTGGTGGATATTGAAAAGCTGGTCCCCATCATCGCCAATGCGGCAAGAACGCATGGACTCGATGCCAAGTTGATACATGCGGTAATTCGCGCGGAATCCGGCTACAACGAGAATGCCATTTCGTCGCGTGGTGCAGTAGGGCTGATGCAGCTCATCCCCGCGACCGCCCAGCGTTATGGCGTCATCAATAGTTACGACCCTACCGAAAATGTCTCAGGCGGGACCCGCTATCTGCGCGATTTGCTAAAGATGTTCAACGGTAACGTTGAACTGGCGCTGGCCGGTTATAACGCGGGTGAGAATGCGGTGATAAGAGCCGGCCACCGTATTCCCCCCTATCCCGAAACAATGGCCTATGTGCCTAAAGTGTTGCAGTTTTACAGAAGCCCCGACATCAGTCGCTTCTAATTTCCGCCACAGGCTGCTGCAAGCCCTAATATTGGCGCGGCTTTCGAGCCATTTGTGGCTCGAAAGCCGCGTAAACCATGATGATTGTGGTTTTAATCCCCCACAGCTGGAGCGGTCACACCGGGTCGCTGGGTGCCGTCGAGCAGGTTTGAGGTTTTGACGGCTTCACGTTCGTGTTGGTGATTGCGGGCAAAAATCGTATAGAAAGTGGGCACCACAAACAGCGTGAGCACGGTACCCAGTGACATGCCGCCGACGATAACCCAGCCGATCACCTGCCGCGATTCAGCCCCTGCGCCGCGCGCCAGCGCCAGCGGAATGGCACCGAGCACCATCGCGCCGGTGGTCATCAGGATCGGACGCAATCGCAGGGTAGCCGATTGAACCACGGCCTCGCGTAGCGCCAAACCGCGTTCCTGCAATTGATTGGCGAATTCCACAATCAGGATGCCGTGCTTGGTAATTAGGCCGACCAAAGTGATGAGCCCAATCTGGCTGTAAACGTTGAGCGAGCCGCCGGTGAGCCACAGGGCCAGCAATGCGCCGGTCATGGAAAGTGGCACCGTCAGCATGATGACGAATGGATCGACGAAACTCTCGAACTGGGCGGATAACACCAGATAGATGAATGCCAGTGCGAGCACAAAGGTGAGGTAGATGCTGCCAGATGAATCGCGGAATTCACGCGACTGGCCGGACAGGTCGTTCTGCACCGTGGGCGGCAAGGCTCGCGCCGATGCTGCTTTCATGAAATCGATCGCGTCCTTGATGGCATACCCCGGGGCCAAGTTGGCGTCGATGCGCGCAGCGCGCAACTTGTTGAAATGATTCAAGCTACGCGGCGCGACCGACTCGCGCACACTGAGCAGATTGGAGAGCTGCACCATTTCATTGTTGCGGCCGCGCACGTAAATATTGGTGATGTCGTCGGGATTTGAGCGATCTACATCGGCAACCTGCACGATGACATCGTATTGCTCGCCCCCCTGTTTGAACCTGGTGACCTGGCGTCCGCCGAGCATGGTCTCTAGCGTGCGGCCCACCGCGTCAACATTGACACCCACATCTGAAATCTTGTCGCGATTAACCGCAATCTTGAGTTCAGGCTTGTTCAATCGCAAATCTGAATCCACGTCCATCAGGCCGGGGTTTTTTGTCGTTTCGGCAATCAGGCGGTCTACGTACTGCTGCAATTCTTCAAAGGGTGCCGAGGTCATGATGACAAATTGCAATGGCTTATCGCGTCCCTGCCCGAGCGAAGCGGGACTGACCGCAAATGCGTTCACGCCCGCCAGGCTTCGAAATTTTGGTGCCAATTCGCGGCTAATCTCAAGTTGGCTACGGGTTCGCTCATTCCAATCCTTAAGCCGCAAGATTACCCGCCCATCGGAAACGGTCGGAAATCCGACGATGGAGTTGTATCGCTCCATTTCTGGTATCTGCTTGTATATCTCCTCTATTTTCTGAACGTAACCTGCCGTATACGCAACCGTCGATCCTTCCGGGGCCGAAACCACGCCAAAGATTATCCCCCGGTCTTCGAGCGGTGCCAGTTCCTGCTTCAAGCTTAAAAACAACGGCACCGCCAGCAGCGCAAACACCAGCCACAAGGCCACGCCGATGCCGCGCCGCTGCAGGACTGCGGTCAAGGTGCGGGTGTAAAGAGTTGTCACGCGCAATAAAACCGATTCGATCGCGTTATAGACCCTGCCGTGCTTTACCTCATGCTTGAGGATGAGAGAGCAGAGCATCGGCGACAGCGTTAAAGCCACAAATCCTGAAACCACCACCGCGCCTGCCAGCGCCAGGGCAAATTCGATGAACAGTCTGCCGGTGCGTCCGGTCGCGAACGCGAGCGGCGCGTACACGGCCGCCAGCGTGAGCGTCATCGCGACTACCGCGAAGGCAATTTCGCGGGCACCCTTGATCGCTGCATCAACGCGCTTCATACCGGTTTCAAGGTTGCGATAGATATTTTCCAGTACTACGATGGCATCGTCCACCACCAAGCCAATGGCCAGCACCATCGCCAATAGTGTCAGTGTGTTGATGCTGAAGTTAAATATGTACATTAACGCGAACGCACCAATCAGCGACACCGGAATCGTGATCAGCGGAATGATGGTGGCGCGCAAATTTCGCAAGAATAGAAAGATCACAAGAGCAACCAGTAGTACTGCTTCCCAAATGGTGCCGAACACCGCTTTGATCGCCTGTTCTATAAAAAGTGAAGTGTCATAAACCACTTCCAGCGTCATGCCGGGCGGTAAGGTTTTCTGGATTTCCGCCGACTCCGCACGTACCGCCACAGATAACTCCAGTGGATTGGCCGTTGACTGTTTGACGATGGCCAGCGTCGCCGCATTGCGGCCGTAATAACGGGCAAGAATCCGCTCGTCGATCGGCGCAATTTCTGCGCGGGCCACGTCCCGCAGGCGGACCGGGTAGCCAGCCGCGTCCTTGATAACGATATTGTTAAATTGTTCGGGTGTCTGCAGGTCGGTCTGCGCCAGTACCGAGAACTCCCGGGCCTGACTTTCAATACGACCGGCTGCCACTTCCACGTTCTGGCGCCGCAGCGCATCTTCGACATCTGCCGGTCCGAGCTTGTAGGCTGCCAGCTTGCTGCGATCCAGCCAGATGCGCATGGACATTTTCCGTTCGCCAAAAATACGTACATCCGCTGCACCTGGCAGGGTTGAAAAACGCGGTTTAATGTAGCGATTTGCGTAATCCGAAACCTCGAGTGGGGTATGTTTGTCGCTGAAGAAAGCAACAAACAAAATAGGGTCGGCATCGGCCTCGACTTTAGCGATAACTGAATCGTCCGCCGCGTCAGGCAGCCGACCGCGGACCCGGGCCACCTTGTCGCGCACGTCTGCTGCAGCCGAGTCGGGATCGCGCGTCAGCTTGAACTTTATATTAATCTGGCTGCGTTCGGCACGCGACTGAGAGGTCATGACATCCACGCCCTCGATGCCGGAGAGGGAATCTTCCAGCGGCTTGGTAATGGTCGACTCGACCACTTCCGCAGATGCCCCTTTGTACAGCGTCTCTACGCTGACCACGGGTTCATCGATTTTCGGGTATTCACGAACCGGCAACCGGCTATATGAAATCAATCCGATCAGCAGCACACCCAGGCTTAAAACGGTCGCAAATACCGGTCGCTTGATGCATAACTCCGGCAAAGTCACGATTTGCCCCCCGCTTTGGCAGCCGCGCGTGGCCCCCCTGGAGATAAAGCTTTGGTGTCGTCCGCCGCAGATTTCGAATCTGCGTTTCCGGGACGCGTTTCACTTTCAATCGTCACCTGCGATCCGTCACGCAGTTTCAGCTGACCCGCAGTAACGACCAGGTCTCCGGCAGTCAATCCCTGCAGGATTTCCACTTGTCCGTCGCGCCGCTGGCCTATCTCTACCTTGGAACGCTGCGCGTGCCCGTCGACCACCTTGAATATATATTGCTCGTCGCCGACGGGTATCAGGGATTGTTCGGGAACAGCCACCGAATCGCGTTCATCACTGAACAGAAGCCGCACGCGCGCAAACATGCCGGGCCGCAACCTCACTTCGGTGTTCTTGACCGTGGCACGAATGACGATCGAGCGTCCATTGACATCGACCAAGGGATTGATCGCGAATACGGTACCTTGGTAAGTCTGATCGGGAAAAGCATCTAGCGTAATCTGCAACGATTGACCGACGGCAATCTTCTTCAAGTAAATTTCGGGAATTTTGAAGTCAACTTTCAGCGGGTCAATTTCTTCGAGGTTGACGATATCCTGTCCGTCTTTGACGTAGTCACCGATACTGACCATGCGCAGGCCAACAATGCCTGAAAAAGGTGCCTTTATTTCAAGCTTGGTCAAACGCGCTTCAGAGAGATCATAGGTCGCTTGCGCGACCTTGAAATTACTCTCTGCCTCGTCGCGAGCCTGTGCCGAAATGAAACCCTTGGTGAAGAGGTCGCGCGATCGTTCGATGCGACTCTTGCTTAAACCCAAATTAGCTTCAGCCTGTTCCAGTTCGGCGCGTTGTACTGCGGTGTCGAAGCGTATCAATGTTGCGCCTTTGGCAACCCGTTGGCCTTCACGAAAGCCGATGTGGCTGATTCGTCCGGATACTTCCGGCCGAATCGTGACGGATTCATCCGAGCGCAGCGAGCCTACGGCGGTCAATCCCTGCGCCATGCGCACCGACTTCACTTTGGTGGCCTCGATCACGATGGCGCCGGCGGAAGTACCCGACGGGCCTGGTGCCGACCTGCTATTCGGCTGTGTTGCGACCACCGATGGCGCAGTCGCAGCCGCAGCCGCGCGGGTGGAACCGGACTGGGATTGGCTTTTTCCGAGCCAGTAACCACCGGCACCGATAAGCGACACGCTGGCAATTACGCCGACAACAACGATATTGTTTTTCATTTCTGAGGAACGCGCAAGGAAGAGGTTAGAACCGGCCTGCAGCCGAAGAACAAATTATCCTCTGAATTGCCGTGGGCATTACAACACTGCGTATAACGGGGCGGCGGCGCGAAAGGCACCAAACACCGAAGCCCGCTGGGCAGGGAAAGTTGCTGTTTCCAACTCAACCGTACAGTCCTGTTACGCAGGAATGTCAGGCGTCAACTGCGCGTCAAGAAAGGAAATCTGGTCTTTTAAAAGAAGCTTGCGTTTTTTCAGACGCTTGAGTCGGAGCTCATCGTGGAGGGGTGCGGCAATCAGAACGCCGATCGCCACATCCAATTCCCGGTGCTCCTGTTTCAGCTCGGTAATCCGGCGCTCTATTGCCTCCATTGAATCAACCGTTTCCATGTGCAGGCCATTGTTTGGGGCATTCACTATAACGCCGGGCATCATTGTTTGCACGCGGATGATTGCCATCCCCTGATGACGGCTGGCATTTGCTTTTTTTGCGGGTTGGGTGTGAAATGAAGCGCTAGAACAGGGTGGCGTGGCAGAAATGCACAGCCGCCCGACTTTTTTCGGCGCAGTGAGGACCAATGCAAACAAGACGCAACGATTTTGATGTTACGAATCGCATTCAGACTACCGATGCAACTGCGGTGCACCGGGAAATTGCCAGGCTGTTCCGTCTGCTTTATGCCGGCGCGGCGCACGTCGTGATGGATCGTGCATTCATTGATGTCGCCAAACTGTATGCAGGCTCTTATCCCGGCTATCAAGCTTGCGATACCTCGTACCACAATCTGCAGCACGTGATGGACGTTACGCTGGCGATGGCGCGCCTGATGGATGGCTACGAACGATCGCGTAACGGCAGGCCGGCATTGGGTGTTCGCTTTTTCCAGCTTGGTGTGATTTGTGGCGTGTTTCACGACATCGGCTATTTACGGCAATCCAGCGACAAAACCGCAAAAAACGGCGCTGAGTACACGCTAAATCACGTTTCGCGCGGGGCTGAATTTCTGCGTCAGTATGTGCCGCAGATAGGCCTGGGTGAATGCGCTGAAGAAGCGGCTGAACTGATTCATTTCACCGGATTTGAAAAGCGTGTTGCCGACATTCTCATCAAAGACCCTGTCCTGCGCATGTTAGGCAGCTTGCTGGGGTCTGCGGATATCATCGCGCAAATGTCCGATCGCTGCTATCTGGAAAAATGTCGCGACCGGCTTTACCCCGAGTTCGTTGCCGGTGGCATAGCCGTGAAAAAAACATCGCAGGGCGAGCAGGTGGTGTTCCAGTCGGGGGAAGACCTGGTCAATAAAACGCCAGCATTTTTCGAGAGCGCGGTTAATCGGCTGGAATACGATCTGGGTGGTGCCTACAACTACGCAGCCGCGCATTTTGGCGGCTTCAATTTGTATATGCATGCCGCAACCAAAAACGTGCATTTTGCAAAATCGATCGGCACGGAGGGCAAACATGTCCTGCGCCGTACGCCGCCGGAACTGGTGCCGATACAAAACCGGCAATAGTGTTCTGTCACGCGGGGATTTTCTACCGCACTTCGCAGTGCGGATTGCCATTCGACGTGCCTTGCCAACTGAAAATGACCTAAACCCCACAGTGGGGGCCGGGGCAATTCTGTTTTAGGTGCGCTGCAGGCGACCGCGCCGGACAATCGCTGACTTTCCCGTAGCTCACTGCTCGCTTTGCCGGAATGTCTACCACCTTGTTCGCTCTTCGCTTCAACTACCGCCTTATCTTCTTAAATTGCGCGAGAAGCCCGGCTGCCGTCCATTGAAGGGAGTCGCTACTTGTCCTCGGGCGCGGCACGCATGATAAAATTGATCTTTGCATCAGTATTTTCTTTTTTGGCCCGCAGGCCGATTTGTCCAGCACGCCAATTTAACCAGCCGCCAGCGATCCCATGCCCGACACCTTTCACCGATCCAACAATCTTGCCGCAGTCGATCCTGAAATTTTTGCCGTCATTCAAAAAGAAAATAAACGGCAGGAAGACCATATTGAGCTTATCGCCTCTGAAAACTATGCCAGTCCTGCGGTGATGGAAGCGCAGGGCTCCCAGCTTACCAACAAGTACGCTGAAGGTTATCCAGGAAAACGATACTACGGCGGTTGTGAATATGTCGATATCGCCGAAACGCTGGCAATTGACCGCCTCAGAAAATTATTCGGTGCCGACATGCATAACTATGCGGCGAATGTGCAGCCAAATTCTGGCTCGCAGGCTAACCAGGCGGTGTTTTTCGCGTTGTTGAAACCGGGGGACACCATTCTGGGCATGAGTCTGGCGATGGGCGGCCACCTCACTCACGGTTCACCGGTCAACATGAGCGGGAAGTGGTTCAATATCGTGAGCTACGGTTTGGATAGTCAGGAGGCGATTGACTACGAGCAGATTGAAACACTGGCGCGTCAGCACAAGCCAAAATTGATTCTGGCCGGCGCGTCTGCGTATTCGCTGCGCATTGATTTTGAACGCTTTGCAAGAATCGCCAAAGAAGTTGGCGCATTTTTCATGGTGGATATGGCGCATTACGCTGGATTGATTGCGGGCGGCGTCTATCCCAATCCGCTGCCGTTTGCGGACGTGGTGACGTCCACCACACACAAATCGTTACGTGGCCCGCGTGGCGGCATTATATTAATGAAGCCAGAGTACGAGAAAGTCGTCAATTCAGCCATCTTTCCTGGCATTCAGGGGGGACCATTGATGCACGTGATTGCCGCCAAAGCGGTCGCATTCAAAGAAGCTTTGGAACCCGGCTTCAAGATTTATCAGGCCCAGGTGCTGAAAAACGCTGACGTCATGGCTCAAACGCTGATCAAGCGCGGTTTACGCATTGTTTCCGGGCGTACCGAATCGCATGTAATGCTGGTGGATTTGCGTTCCAAGAAAATTAACGGCAAGGAAGCAGAAAAGTTGCTGGGCGACGCACACATTACGTGCAACAAAAACGCGATTCCCAATGATCCGGAAAAACCCTTTGTGACCAGTGGCATTCGCCTAGGATCACCGGCCATAACCACACGCGGATTCAAACAAGCCGAATCAGAACTGACCGCCAATTTGATCGCCGACGTGCTGGACATGCCGCACGATGAAACAAATATCGCAGTAGTCCGCGAAAAGGTTGCCGCGCTGACCAGGCGTTTTCCGGTTTACGGCGCATAGCGTCGGGCCGGCGGACAACATGAAATGTCCGTTCTGTAGTGCGCAGGAAACGCAGGTGATCGATTCCCGGGTGAGCGAAGAGGGCGATGTGGTCCGCCGTCGCCGCCGCTGCACGGTTTGCCACAAGCGTTTCACAACTTACGAGGGTGCTGAGCTGAGGATGCCAACCATTGTGAAATCCAATGGCCAGCGTGAAGATTTTTCACGCGCAAAATTGGAAACCAGCTTCCATCGCGCTCTGCACAAGCGTCTGGTCGAAGCGGCGAAGGTGGAAGAAGCAATCGAGCGCATCGAGCAAGCAGTATTGAACGAAGCAAAACGCGAGCACTCTTCACGCAAAATCGGCGAAATGGTAATGGAAGAATTGAAAAAACTCGACCAGGTCGGCTACGTGCGTTTCGCCTCGGTCTACCGGAGCTTTTCGGATGTTGAAGAATTCAAAGATGCCATCCGCGAAGTGACGAAGCAGTAGTCTTATGTTTACCGCATTTGATCACGCCATGATGGCACGCGCAGTCCGCCTTGCGGAGTTTGGACGTTGTCTCGCGACGCCAAACCCGTTTGTCGGCTGTGTGATTGTCAAAGATGGCCGGATCATTGGCGAGGGGTTTACGCAGAAAGGCGGGCGGCCCCATGCAGAGGCCGTTGCGTTGGCGGGCTGCCAGGTGCCGCCGGAAGGTGCAGTGGTGTATTCGACTCTGGAGCCATGTTGTGTCCATCCGCAGTCACGCGGTCCGGCATGTTCGGATTTGCTGATTGCGGCCAAAGTGCAACGCGTGGTGTCGGCCGTGCATGATCCTTTCGATGGCGTTGATGGCTGTGGGCATTCCCGACTGCGTGAAGCGGGCATTGCGGTCGAAACCGGGCTGATGGAGCAGACAGTGCGCAGCCAGCTAAAGGCCTTTCTCGCGCGCGCGAGCCGGCACCGCCCGTGGGTGACGCTGAAAGTCGCGATGAGTATCGACGGCAAGACGGCTTTGGCAAACGGACATTCAAAATGGATTACCGGGGTTGAGGCTAGACGCGATGTGCATCGCATGCGGGCGCAAGCCTGCGCGGTCATGACCGGTGTTGGCACGTTGATGGCCGACGACCCGCAACTTACCGTGAGAGAAGTGCCGTGTGATCGCCAACCGCTGCGCATTCTGCTCGACAGCCGTCTCGAGGTTGTCGATAATGCGCGCATTCTTGAAGGTGGCAATACGCTGGTGGTGACGGCTGTGCAGGACCTGGCTCGTGAAGGTCAGCTCAGACTTCGCGGCGTCGACACCATGCGCGTCGGGATTGAACAGAGCAAAGGCAAAGTCGATTTGTTCAAGATGATGGAGATGCTCGGCGGTCGCGGGCTCAATGGCATCATGGTTGAAACCGGGGCCAAATTGAATGGCTCGCTACTCGCTGCAGGGGTGGTGGACGAAATCGTTTGCTACGTTGCGCCGAGCATACTGGGGGACAGCGCGCGAGGATTGTTTGCGCTGCCCGAGTTCACCAATTTGGCTGAGCGTACCCAACTTAAAATTATTGATGCGCGCCAGATCGGCGTGGACCTGCGCATCACCGCTGCTGTATTGGAGAGTTAACGTGTTTACCGGCATTATTGCAACCACCGGAATCATCGAAAAAGCGGCAACGACGCCGGAAAATACACGCCTTATCGTCAACGCACCGCGTTTGGGCTTGCAGCAGGTTGCGGTTGGCGATTCGATTGCGGTGAACGGCTGCTGTCTGACCGTGGTGGAAAAATCGGCAGAGACGTTTTCAGTCGATGTTTCTAACGAAACACTGTCGTTGACGACGGGGCTGGCGCAGGGAGCTGAAGTAAATCTGGAAAAATCGTTGCGCTTCGGCGACCGATTGGGAGGCCATCTGGTTAGCGGCCACATCGATGGTGTTGGCCTTGTGACCGCAATTGACGATTTGGGTGCGTCGTGGCGTCTGGAAATTGACGCACCAAGGCAGCTGGCCAGATTTGTTGCACGTAAGGGGTCCATTACGGTTAATGGTGTATCGTTGACTGTGAATACGGTGACCGATGCGGCGAATGGCAATGCGCTGTTCGCAATCAACATTATTCCGCACACCCACCAGGTGACCACCATGCGATTGCTGCGCAAAGGCGCGAAAGTCAATCTGGAAATCGACCTGCTGGCGCGCTATGTGGAAAGAATGCTCGGAAAGGAAATTTGATGACCATTGCAACCACTCAGGAAATCATCGAAGACATCCGTCGGGGTCGGATGGTGGTGCTGGTTGATGCCGAGGATCGCGAGAACGAAGGTGACCTGGTTATGGCCGCTGATTTTGTTACGCCTGAAGCCATCAACTTCATGGCCCGGCACGCGCGCGGTTTGATTTGCCTGACGCTTGAAGAAGCGCGCTGCCGGCAATTGAATTTGGCGTTGATGGTCACGGAAAATCGCGCGCTGCATGGAACGGCCTTTACGGCGTCCATTGAAGCAGCCAGCGGTGTCACCAGTGGTATTTCGGCCGCAGACCGGGCGCGCACGGTGCAAGTGACGGTCGCTGCGAATGCCAAACCTGATGACATTGTCCAGCCGGGCCATATTTTTCCGATCATGGCCAAACCCGGCGGCGTACTGGTGCGAGCTGGCCATACCGAAGCTGGCTGCGATCTCGCCAAATTGGCTGGGCGCACGCCCGCAGCGGTCATTTGTGAAATTATTAAAGATGATGGGGAGATGGCACGCCTGCCGGATTTGCAGGAATTTGCCAACCACCACAAGTTGAAGGTCGGCACTATTGCAGACTTGATCCGCTACCGTTCGATAACCGAAACTTTGGTAGAACAAGTCTCGGAAAAAACCATTTCAACACCTTATGGTGTATTCAAGTTGTATGCCTTTTACGACAAGACGGTCAATGAGGTGCACCTGGCACTTACCCGCGGTGATATTCGGCCGGATGTACCGGTGCTGACGCGGGTCCACGAACCGTTCACTTCGCTCGATCTATTTGATTTCGACGGCGGTCGTCATGCCTATTCGGTTGCCGACGCCATGCGACTCATCGCCACCGATGGCACCGGGGTGATTGTGTTGTTGCGCGGGACAGAAAATGCTGAATCGCTGCTCGCGAGGTTCAGCGCATCCACTGATCGGCCGAAGCACACACCTAAGTGGGATCCCCGCACGTATGGCATCGGCGCGCAAATTTTGCATAAGCTCAACGTCCGCAAAATGCGCGTACTTGCCTGGCCCAAAAAAATCCCCTCGATGGCCGGCTTTGATCTTGAAGTGGTCGAGTACGTACCACCGTCAAACGCACGCAAATTACATAGTGTCGGATAATAATTTAAGGCAGCATGAATTCTATTGAAACTGAGCTCGACGGACGGCGTTTGCGAATAGGTATTGTGCAAAGTCGGTTTAACGACACCATTGTGGCCGGAATGCTAAACGCGTGCGTTGCAGAGCTTAAGCACTGCGGCGTGGATGCCATTGACCATGTATCAGTGCCAGGTGCTTTGGAGATCCCGGTCGCCCTGCAAACGTTGGCGTACACAAGAAAATATGACGCGTTAATCGCCATCGGTGCCGTGATTCGCGGTGACACCTATCATTTCGAAGTGGTTGCCAATGAAAGCTGCCGCGGCGTCATGGACGTTACCCTTGAAACAGGGATGCCAATCGCCAACGGGATATTGACCGTTGATAGCGACGCCCAGGCGCTGGCTCGCATAGTTGAAAAGGGAACTGCTTGCGCGCGCGCCGCGATCGAAATGGCACACACCCTCAAGAACATTAACGCAGCTTCGCGGGAGCGCACATGAGAAGCGCCCGACGCAGGTCGCGCGAGTTTGCATTGCAGGCACTTTATCAATGGCAGTTAGCAGGTCAAAGTCTTGCTGATATTGAACAGCAGTATGGGCAAACGGAAGGCTTCGCTAAAGCCGATGGCAAATTATTTGCGGTGATCGTCAGTGGCGTATTGAAGCATGTGGAGGTGCTCAAACAGGCGCTTGCCCCACACCTCGACCGGCCGTGGAAGGAAGTAAGCCCGATCGAGGCGGCTATTCTGTTGATTGGTGCTTTCGAGCTGACAAATCTGCCCGAAACGCCTTACCGCGTCATCATCAATGAAGCGATTGAGCTGGCAAAGTCGTTCGGCGGCACCGATGGACATAAATACGTTAATGGCATCCTGGACAAGTTGGCGGCGACATTGCGCGCCGATGAAATGGCGTTGCAGGCAGATGTAGCCGACGTCAAATTGGCAAAAAAAGCAGACGCGGTCAACGTGACGACTAAAACGCGCCGTGTGGTGAAGTCAATAGACTAAGAAATGCGCCTGCCATCACTTTTTCCCGTTGCGTACGAGTGGCGATGTCGCCCGAATTTGAACTAATCGCCAAATACTTCACCCGGCCTGCCAAGAATGCGTCGCTGGGTGTCGGCGATGACTGCGCGCTGATCGGTGTGTCGGCCGGTTGCGAACTGGCGATTAGTACCGATACGCTGGTCTCTGGAACCCATTTTTTCCCTGATGCGGATCCCGAAAAAATTGGCCACAAGGCGCTAGCCGTCAATCTTTCGGACTTGGCCGCAATGGGTGCGTTACCGCGATACACCACTTTGGCGTTGACCTTGCCGGTGATTGACGAACGCTGGCTCGCGTCTTTTGCGCGTGGTTTTTTCGCCCTTGGCGAAATGCATGATGTGGAATTGATCGGCGGGGATACCACGCGTGGTCCGCTGTCGATCACGCTTACGGTTCTGGGCGAAGTTGGCGTCGGCCAGGCGCTGAGGCGCGACGGTGCCAGGCTTGGCGACGATATCTGGGTGTCCGGCTGCTTGGGTGGGGCGGCACTGGCACTGAAGCATCTGCAAGGCGTGCTTGCACTTAGCCCGGCCATTTTTGAATCGGCCGCCGTGCGACTGCATACCCCGGTACCGCGAGTACTCCTTGGCGGCGCATTGATTGGCGTGGCGAATTGCGCAATCGACATCTCCGATGGACTGGCGGCAGATCTTGCGCATCTGTGCGAACGATCGAATTTGTCCGCGCACATCGACTGGACGGCGATACCGCGTTGCGCGCCGTTGTTGTCGGCAACCCTTCCCATTCAAATCGCCTGCGCGCTGGCCGGCGGTGAAGACTATGAATTGTGTTTCACGGCAGCCGAAACGATGAGACAGGCGCTTTTGCGAATCTCCAGCGACACCGGCTTGGCGCTTAGCCGCATCGGCACCATGCGGCTAGGTGACCCAGCGGTGCACATCCATGATGAACACGGCGCCGAGATAAAGTTGTCGTCAGCCGGATTTGATCACTTCGCAGTCAATCCCTGATCATGCCGCCACGCAGATGCGCCTGAACCGTCAATTTCTGTTCAAGCATCCTGCACACCTGATTGCATTCGGATTTGGCGCAGGCTTGATGCGAAAGGCGCCCGGGACGTGGGGAACACTGGTTGCAATTCCGTTTTATTTGCTGGCGCTGCGTCTGGGCGGGGTTGCGGCAGTGATCGGGTGTGCATTGATATTGTTTGCAATCGGTGTCTGGGCCGCCGCCGTGGCCGGGCGCACATTGGGGGTTGCCGACCATGGCGGTATCGTGATTGACGAGATTGCCGCGTTCGTATTGGTGCTGGCATTTACGCCGGTAACGCCGCTGTGGCTTGTCGTCGCATTTGTACTGTTTCGCCTGTTCGATATTGTCAAGCCGTGGCCGATCAGCTACGTTGATCGCACGCTAAAAGGGGGCTTTGGCGTGATGTTCGACGACTTCCTCGCCGCACTCGCCACAATTGCCGTGTTAATTTTTTTCCGCTTTGTTTTACAGGACGCCTTATGAAAACTAATACCATGAAAAACTGGCCGTACCCAACATTGTTTGCACATCGCGGCGGCGGCGTATCGGCACCGGAAAATACCCTCGCTGCGATCAAGATGGGCCATGCGCAATCGTATATTGCGGTTGAGTTCGACGTGAAACTTTCGCAGGACGGCGTTGCGTTGCTGATGCACGATGCGACGCTTGAACGGACCACCGATGGTAGCGGCTTCGTTGCGGAAAAAAGTATCGCGGAGCTGGAAACTTACGACGCCGGCGCGTGGTACAGCGCGCAATACCGGGGCGAGCGTATTCCACGCTTGACGGCAATCTCCAAATATTTGCATGCGCAGGGCATGATGGCCAACGTAGAAATCAAAGCCTGTCCTGGACGCGAAATCGGCACAGGACACACGGTCGCGGCGCTTTGCGAGGAATTATGGCGGGACCGTTTAGTCAAGCCGCTGATGACGTCGTTCAGCGTAGAAGCATTGCATGCGGCACGCCTTGCCGCACCGGATTTGCCCATGGGTTTGCTGGTGGAAATTCCGGACGAGCAGAATTTGCTGGTACTTAAACAGCTTGGTGCTGTTTCGATACACTGTGATCACCAGCATATCAGCGCAGATCTGGTCCGGCTATTTCATGGCCACGGCTATCATGTAATGACCTACACGGTGAATGAAACCGCCCGCGTTGCTGCGTTGCTGGAGATTGGCGTCGACGGTATTTTTACCGACAATCTCGCCGAGATGGCAAAGCATTTTCCTGCGCAGCTCGGTGATGCAGGCAAAAGTATGCACGACCCCGTTGATGCGGATTTCGCTTGGCCCGCAACAGTACCGCCGATTGGATAAGTGGTAAACATTATTTTCGCCATCGCCGCGATCCCGCACCAGCAGTCATTCCATCTACAATGTGCATCGCAGGCTGATCTTAACAGCGGACTGCACTTGACCGGCTGATTCCACCCTAAAGGACGGCAACAAGCATGAATTTGCGCGATTTGCGATATCTGGTGGCGTTGGCCGATTACAAACACTTTGGCCGCGCGGCAATCGCAAGTTTTGTTTCCCAACCTACCTTATCGACGCAGTTAAAGAAATTTGAAGACGAGTTGGGTATGGCATTGGTGGAGCGCAATCCACGCAATGTGCTTCTGACCGAAGTGGGAGAAGCAGTGGTTGCGCGGGCGAGGGTGATTCTGCGTGAAGCCGACGAAATAAAGGCAATTGCGCGACGCGCAAAAGACCCCGAATCGGGGACGGTCCGCATGGGTATTTTTCCGACCCTGGCACCGTATCTGTTGCCGCACGTTGTCCCGAGCATCGTCAGGCGGTTTCCAAAACTGGAGTTGATTCTGGTCGAGGACAAGACCGAAGTTATATTGAAAAAGTTGCACGACGGCGAACTCGACGCCGGTGTGCTGGCGCTGCCGATTCACGACGACACATTGCATGCGGAATTTTTGTTTGAAGAAACGTTTGTTCTGGCGCTGCCAAAAAAACATCGTCTGGCGGCAGCCAAACGGGTGAAACTGGCCGACCTTGCACTCGAGAGCCTGTTGTTACTGGATGATGGCCACTGCCTGCGGGATCAGGCCCTCGAAGTCTGCGCCATGACCGGTGCCGCCGAGAAACCAGGTTTTCGCGCGACCAGCCTGGAAACGCTACGGCATATGGTCAGCGCCAATGTCGGTGTTACGCTAATGCCCGCGCTTTCTGTGCACGCGCCTGCGCCGAACTCGCCTGATGTCGTTCTGGTGCCGTTCTTTGATCCCGCCCCGCATCGGCGTATTGCAATAATTTGGCGCCGCACCTCCGCACTGAAAGAATTTTTGTTGCAACTGGTGCCAATACTTAAAGGGATCGATCCTGAATTACTTCAGGCACCGAAGTAGGTCACCGTAATTGATGGGGCCCGGTCGGTTCGCATCGGTGGGGGTTATTGCTGTTGCCCGACCGCGAACTGTAGTGCGTCTGCTCTCAACAGTATTTTTTCTTTCCGCAAAAAGGCCGCTAAGCCCGGCATCGAAGCGTCTTCAAGAATGACAATGACCACGACGGCCTGGACGCTTGCCCATTGCCGTGGCGTGGTAGAAATTGCCGCCGCAGGTAGGATTGGCAACACATCATCCGGTTGGGCGCGTAACTGCTCAACGCCGAACGTCGCTCATAATTAATGCTGGCGGCGAAAAGGCCTACGTCCAATGCCGCAGGCATATCTGTCATCAGCGATGCTATTCACCGTTGCTGCCAGCGGGACCAAATGGTTGGCGGATCAGCGTATCGCGAGCGCCTGTTGTTTGATCAAGGGTTGCTGCAAAGGCCGGAAAAATGTGTCGCTGTGGTCACCGCCCCAGCAAGGTGTTGAGTGGCAGGCAATTTGACTCTGTTGACGCTTTCGAAAAAAACGCCGCGGTTGTGTTTGTCGCGGTACATTGCCCAGCGGGCGCGGGGTACCAGCTGACAAAAGTGTATATAACAATAATGTATATAAAACGACAATAAAGTATTTATGTATATATAGAGTCGGGCGGTAACATGCTTTTCCCCAGATAAAGGATGGCATGAGCTCGCTGCAGGCATCGGCTGATTCGGCGCGGCAATGATCCCCACGCAATATGTACAAATACGACCAATACGACCAAACCATAGTTGATGAACGGGTGGCCCAGTTTCGCGACCAGACCAGGCGTTTTCTGGCGGGTGAACTTTCAGAGGAGGAATTTCGACCCCTGCGCTTGCAGAACGGCTTGTATATTCAAAAGCACGCGCCGATGCTCAGGGTGGCGATTCCCTATGGTCAGTTGGCCAGTCGGCAACTGCGGATGCTGGCGTCGATTGCGCGAAGATATGATCGTGGCTATGCCCACTTCACGACTCGTCAGAACATCCAGTTCAACTGGCCGACGCTGGAGAGCGTGCCCGATATCCTGGCTGATTTGGCCAGCGTTGAAATGCATGCCATCCAGACCTCCGGCAATTGCATTCGCAACACCACATCGGACCAATTTGCCGGTGTTGCGCATGACGAGTTAATCGATCCGCGCCCGTACGCGGAGCTGATCCGCCAATGGTCGACGTTCCACCCGGAATTTGCCTACCTGCCACGCAAGTTCAAGATTGCGGTAAACGGTGCCCGCGAAGACCGGGTTGGCACGCTGTTTCACGACATCGGTGTGCATGCTGTGCGCAACGACGCCGGGGACATAGGTTTCCGCATTCTGGCCGGCGGTGGACTGGGGCGCACCCCCATTCTCGGCCACGTTATTCGCGAATACCTGCCGCGTCTGCACCTCTTTACCTACCTTGAGGCAATTCTCCGCGTCTATAACCGCTTCGGTCGCCGCGACAATATGTACAAAGCGCGGATCAAGATTTTAGTCAAGCAACTGGGCCTCAGCCGTTTCTCGGCTGAAGTCGAGGCCGAGTGGCTCAATCTTATAAATGGACCCTCGACCCTGATCCAATCGGAAATTGATCGCGTCGGTGCATTCTTCAACGATCCCAATTACGAGCAACTTGCCGATGTGAACGCGGACTTTGAACAACATCAGCTCGACAACAAGGCTTTTGCCCGATGGGTGACACGCAACGTGTTCGGTCATAAGCGTCCTGGCTATGCTGCGGTCACGCTGTCACTTAAAAAAACCGCTGTCGCGCCCGGCGACGCGAGCGATCAACAACTCGACGCGGTGGCCGATCTTGCCGACCACTACAGCTTCGGTGAAGTGCGTGTGTCGCATGAGCAGAATCTGATTTTGGCCGACGTCAAAAAATCTGATTTGTTTGCCGTCTGGCAGCGCGCAAAGGAAATCGGCTTTGCGACCCCCAATATTGGCTTGCTGACTGACATCATTTCCTGTCCCGGCGGGGATTTTTGCTCGCTTGCCAATGCGAAATCAATTCCAGTAGCGCACGCAATTCAACGCCGCTTTGATGATCTGGATTACTTGTTCGACATCGGCGATATCGCGGTCAATATTTCCGGCTGCATGAATGCGTGCGGGCATCATCACGTCGGTCATATCGGTATCCTCGGCGTGGATAAACACGGCGCAGAGTTCTACCAGGTCACCATTGGCGGTTCGCAGGGCCTCGATGCCGCGCTGGGTAAAGTGATCGGCCCATCGTTTGCGCAAGACGAGATGGCGGATGTGGTCGAAAAACTGATCACCACCTACGTTGAATTGCGTTTTGAAGACGAAACTTTTCTCGATACCGCCAGGCGCGTTGGCCTTGATCCTTTCAAGGCCAGGCTGTATGGCAAAAAATCCGGTCACAGCGAATCGGAAATCGCCCATGTCTAGCGCTCCCCGCATTATTCGCAATAACGTTGTGGTTACCGATGAATGGACCCTGATTCCTGCCATTGAGGACGGTGCCGCCGCCGCATTGCCGGGTGGCAAGGTGATCGTGCCGTTGAATGTGTGGCTGGCACAGCGCGAAGGGTTGCTCGAACGAGCATCGGGCAAAGATGCGGCGCTCGGCGTGTGGCTTGACAGCAACCAGGATCCTGCCGCACTGGCAGACACGATTGCCCGAATTTCCGTTATCGCCGTGAATTTCCCACGGTTTACCGACGGACGCGGCTACTCCATCGCTGCGCTGTTACGAAGCCGCTACGGGTTCAGGGGCGAGTTGCGGGCGATTGGCGACGTCTTGCGCGACCAGTTGTTTTACCTGCGTCGGGTGGGCTTCAATGCGTTTGCGGTGCGCGCCGATCGCAATATTGACGAAGCAGTCAAAGCACTCACGGATTTTTCGGAAAATTATCAGGGCTCGATCGATCAGCCCGTGCCGTTGTTCAGGCGTCGTCCAACAGCGATCAGCGCATCGTGACGAACGCCTCTAAAGTCGCCAGGCTTCGCGAATCACCGGGTCGCATCGAAGCCGACTGTGTTCCCGCCACGTTTACGCCGATTCTGGAAGTCGCCGAGGGCTTGGTCAAACTCAACGGTTTGTTTTCCATGTATGAGAGTGTGGATAGCCGCAAATCCTGCGGCAACCTGCGCAAAATGGTGCCGCTAAAACGTGCATTGGCCTCGAAGAAATCCTGGCTGGCCGGCCTGCGTCGCGAACAGGCACCTTGCCGGCAGGCACTGGGCGAATCGGAATTCGACGCCGCCCATGGAATGACAAAATTCAATCCGCTCATTGACCGGACCGCGGACGATGTAGGCAGTGCATCCGCGCCAATGATGTGACCACAACGCGCTGCATGATGGCGGCTTTCCGTCCATTGGTTGAGAACCTCGCAGCCACGCCGTCAGGTCCGGAGAAGATCTACGCGCTGGGCGCTGGTGTTGGAAGCAGGAAGCGGGGCAAAAGGAATGCGGGCCGCAGCTGAAGAATGTCGCTAAGGGTGAATTGGATTACGTCACAGATACTGGAGTAACAGCATGGGTGCGGTATTACAAGAAGGGAATAACTACCAGCGGGAGTACCTGACCGCGGCCCAAAATGATGCGGTTGCAACCGCCCATCTCGACCGGCCCGAATCGGAAGCCATTCACATCATGCGCGAAGTAATCGCCGAAGCCCCCAATCCGGCGTTGTGGTTTTCCGGCGGCAAAGATTTCATTGTCATACTGCACCATGCTGAAAAAGCGTTTCGTCCGGATAGTTTTCCATTGCCGCTGTTGCACATCGATACCGAGCATAACTTTCAAGAAGTGATAGATTCTCGCGACCAGCGTGCGGCTGACTTGAACGAGCGGCTGATCGTGCGTTCGGTGCAGACCCCAATCGACAAAGGACGCGTCGTACCGCGGTGTGAGGACGAGAGTCGCAACGCCCAACAGACGATAACCTTGCGCGACGCCATCAAGGAATTCGACTTCGATGCGCTGTCCGGCGCGCCTGACGTGACGAAGAAAAAGCCTGTGCCAAAGAGCGGGTCATTTCCCACCGTGACGAATTCGGCCAGTGGAATCCAAAAAAAACAGCGCCCGGAGTTGTGCAATCTTTATAACGCCGGTGTTCACCGCGGTGAACATTTGCGCGCATTCCCATCTCAAACTGTACCGAACGGGATGCGTGGCAATACATCGGACATGAAAACCTGGCGGAGTCCGGCATTTACTTCGCGCACCAGCGGCTGGTAATGGAACGCAGTGGCTTGCTGGTGCCTGTTGCCGCACTGACCCCCCCGCGCGCCACCGAGACTGCGGTGGCACGGACGGTGCGTTTCCGTACCGT
>JAYVKG010000155.1:0-2950 GCA_043768625.1 Betaproteobacteria bacterium | reverse complement strand
GATATGTTCCTCCCGGTCGCAGCATGGACGGCGACGATGCGATTTCGCCGCAGGTGTTTTGCCTGGTGCAAAGCCTGAGCAGAGGCCCTGATGAGATGCTGCTCGGTCAGCAACTCGTGAACGTTCGAAACCGGGACGCCGCCGGGTCAGCAGGGCTAACGCGATCACACTTGCCGGCCGGGTGCCGGCGACAACTACCCGCAGTGCCGGTGTGAAGCGCTAGTCAACAATAAACGCGGGCAGGATATCCTGATAGGTCGTGGCAACGAGCGTGAGTGCGGCGACCTCCGTGGGCACCGACACCACACCGGCCGTTGGCGATGCGCTTCCCTCTGCCGGATGCGTCGCGCCAAGTGTGCCGCTTATTTTTTTCCAAAGGCATTCCACGCTGCCTGCCTTAAGCATTTTATAAATAATGACGAAAAGCGGACAGCCTGCGTGCCACAACATATTAAGCCACGCGGTACTTTGCGGACCAGCCCCCACCAGTCCCGACCCAAGAACACGTTAGGCAACGTGAGCATATGCACGAAGGCGATAACGGCAGTCAACAGCAGTCAACAGGTAGCCACGGCCCAGCACCTGCAGCGGCCGCGGAAAATTGAATTGGCCGAACAGTAACACTGCCGTTATCAGTTCACTCAGTACCAGCGCCGATGCATAAGCGGGGATGAATGCGGGCAGGGGCTTGGGTTGACTGGTCGCGAACGATGCCAGGGCGCAAAACAACCGAGCGGAAGCCAGCACAGCTGCACCCGCGAACCGCGTTTCACAGCGGCCCGCGAGATCGGTGCAGAAATACGCTGCGCGTGTGCGTTTTCGACGAGCATGACGTCTTTTGAATATGCGGGCAGTGTTTGAGCGTTCATTTCACCACTAGGCCCAAAAAGTTAAGAAAAATTAGCACCCATCGGCAATCTGCGATGCGGCACGGTTCGCGTCGAAAGGCGCCATCGATCGACACCATTAACAATCCAGGGGTCCGCTTGCCGGCGGGATCCGTTGCGTGCGGGATACATGGCATGGCGGGCACCAAGACACCACCCAGGCGGCCATGGCGGTGGCGGTGCCGAGGCGCAAAATATTTGTTCAAAGTCCAATACTGGCGCGGCGTTTGAAATGAAAGTGTCTGGAGATGTCCGCCAAATGACGATCTGCGCAACTTTATGCCGGAGCAGCGCAAGCCTGACTGCGTTTGTTAACGATCTGTTGTAGGCAGGTGTCGCGGCATTACGGAAAATCAAAGCTGAAAGGGCTTGGTGCCGCGTAATTCAAATCGCGACCTGCAGATATGACAATAACGCTATGCGCGGTTCGATTCCCGAAAAAATCGTCGGGCTCATCGCGGTGGAAAAAAATAGTGAACATGGTTAAAAAAATTATCGTTACTGGTTCGTAGCGCAGTTGCTTTTGAATTTTTGCTTTCACCAAACGGTTATTTTATTCGATCTGATAGAGCCTTATTGCATTCTTGCGCAGATCCATCCGCGCCAATTCAGACGTGCGCGATTTCTTTTTTTTCTCCCGACAGCGACGATGTGCGCTATCGTACGCCTCTCAAAAAACGTAAGGGCGCGCGCCAAGGTTTGTCATGCACAGCAGAAGACAGTTCCTGACGTTTGCCCATAGGTCCAACATCACGTGATTAGCCAGAAGGAGCACAACTATGTTCAGCCACATCATGATCGGCGCCGACGACATCCACGCTACAAAGAAATTTTATGATGCCGTGATGGGCGCGCTGGGCATCGCGCCCGGCAAGACTGATGACAAGGGTCGCGTTTTTTACAGGAGCAAAACCGGCGTTTTCGGGATTACCAAACCAATCAACGGTGAACCAGCCGGTGCTGCCAATGGCGGCACCATTGGCTTTGCGGCCGAGAGTCCGGAGGCCGCCGACGCGTGGCACGCCGCAGGGCTGGCTAATGGCGGGTCGGCGTGCGAGGATCCACCGGGACTGCGCGAGGGCGGCCTGGGGAACCTGTATCTCGCTTATTTGCGTGATCCGGCCGGCAACAAAATCTGTGCGGTCAAGCGCATGGGCTGACGTCAGCGGGTAGTTTTGATACTGCGCCGGGTGGATGGTGGCGCTTTTATCGAAAATGCCAGGCGACGATACGGCTTTTCTTTTGGCCCTGCGCCATGGCGATGGTTTCAACCCGACGCGCGCCCGCTGCTTTCAAGGCGGAATAAATCGCCGGCAGATTTTCCTGCCGCGACAGCAGCGCGCTGAACCACGGCACCTGCGCGAGCGGTGGCGTTTGGCGCTGCGCGCTTTCGGCAACCATGCGACACACAAACCCGACCTCGCCACCCTCGCACCATAGCTCCGCCGGCTGACCGCCAAAACTCAGGTTGGGATTCGTTGCGGGATTTCCCTCCTTGCCCAAATTTTTCCATTTGCGCGTGGCGCCTGCTTCGGCCGCCCGCGCAGAAGCGTGGAAGGGTGGATTGCAAAGAACAAAATCGAAGCGATCATCCGGCGTGAGAATGCCCTCGAAAATTTTTTGCGTTGAGGCTTGCAGCCGCAATTCGATCGCCGCTGCCAGACCCGCGTTGTTATCCACGATCTGTTGCGCCGCGCTGAGTGCGACGGCGTCGGTATCGCTTCCCACAAACCGCCAGCCGTACGCGTGATGGCCGATCAACGGATAAATACAATTTGCGCCGACGCCGATATCCAAGACCCGAATGCCCGGCCCGCACGGGATGGTGCCGTTGCGGTCCGCAGCAAGCAGATCGGCTGCATGATGCACATAATCCGCGCGGCCCGGAATGGGCGGGCACAGGTAGCCCGGCGGAACAGTCCACGACTCGACCGCATAGAAAACTTTCAATAGCGCGGCATTCAGCGCCAGCACCGCAGGCGGATTGGCGAAGTCGATGGTCAATTCATTGGCATCGAACGGGTTGGCGACCAGGAATTCTGCCAGTGCCGGTAATGCCTTTG
>JAYVKG010000154.1:0-4733 GCA_043768625.1 Betaproteobacteria bacterium | reverse complement strand
AGGAAAATCACAGGATCAACGCGGTCGGCCTTGCCGCGTCGAGACATTGCCAAAGTTTCAGCCTGATTATCTTTGCAATGACGAACACAATAGTGGAGTAAGCTACCTGCTATGAATGTTTATTCATTCCTTATTATCATTCTCGAATCTGGATCCGCCTAGGAAATCTGTGATTCGTATGTCCCCCAACCCAAGAAAAAATCACCTTCTTGCCGCGCTGTCAGAGGCCGAATGGCTGCAATGACACCACCAACGCTATCGAGAGTGTGAACTACGGCCCGCGAAAACTCATCAAGACACGCGCGTCTTTTCCCAACGACGAGGCAGCAGTCAAGCTCTTGTATCTGGCCTTAGGCAACAGCGCCTAACAAAATCAAGAAACACAAAATTCAGGACACCCTCGACGCGTCCGAACTCCAGTCCCCGAACGGTCTATAAAATCCGGGGTGATTCAGTTGGCGGCGCGTAAAAATGCCTCTAAGAAAATTTGAATCGCCCCGGGATCTGTAGCTGCTTCCGCGCAGTTACTTGGTCGAACTCTCGCATGCAGTTACCGAATGCTTTTGTGCCATATTGCAACAATCCATGGCGCTTTTGGAGCTGTTCTTAGCATCCCCTAATTTGTTCTGATCGTGACACTCCGCCGCTTTGCGATGGTGTTTGGCCGCTGCTTCATGATCGTTGGCAGCCAAACTATGGAGTTCGCTTGGAAGAGGAGTATTTGCGCTAGCATGAAGGGTCTTTGACATGATGTATGTTCCTTATTGGGATTAATGATGAGTTGAGAAATAGCATGCATGACGCACAAAACGTTTTGAGCATCACGTAATGTCACCACAAGCCAGCAAACGTGGCTGCACAGTGCGCTGACACACATAAGTACAAAATAATTCGTGGATCGCCGCCACAATTAATGGTGGTCCGGTTATTGGTACAACTCACGCTCTTTATCTGTTGAAATGAACGCGGTATCGCTTTTTGAGGGTGACAGTATTGCGAATGGCAAAAGACCGGGAAATTGAACTCAAACTGGCAATTCAGCCGGCCGATGCTGCAACGTTTCGACGGTTGGCATTGTTGCATGGCAACGGCGTTGTCGGACCGAAGCGCCGCAAGGTGATCGACGTTTACTTCGACACCCCTGAACTCGCACTCAACGAGGGTGCCATGATGCTGCGATTGCGCAAGGTCGGCGGGAAGTGGTGGCAAACGCTGAAGGCCACCGGTGTCACGGTCGGTGGACTCCATCAACGCGCAGAATGGGAATATGCGCAACCCGTCCCGCAGATTGATCTCGCCCTGTTTCGCAAGACGCCGCTGGGCAAACTCGCGCAGCGTAGCCAACTGCATCTGACGCTCAAACCAGCATTTTCGATCGAATATGATCGCACCACCTGGCTGGTCGAGATCTCTCCAGGACAGCGAGTCGAGATATCGCTGGATCAGGGTGTTATCCGATGCGAGGAGAAAGAGTCGCCCATTTCAGAAGTTGAAATTGAACTGAAGGAAGGCAGCAGTGCCGCCGTATTCGACGTCGCATGTGCTCTTGTCGGCCAAATTGCCCTTAATCCGGAAATTCACAGCAAAGGCGAACGAGGTTATCGTCTGCTACAGCCCCAAAAATGCGCGCCCAGACACGCGAAGGCCGTCAAGTTGAAACGTAAATGGTCTCTTCGGCATGCGAACAAGGCGATCATCGCCGCGTGCCTTGATCATTTTGAACGTAATTTCGCAGGCGCGCTCGCCAGCGAAGACCCCGAGTACATCCATCAATTGCGACTGGCGCTGCGCCGGCTCCGCTCTGCGCTGCGCATTTTCCGACCGGCAAAAGGCGATACCATTGCCGCAGAGCTTATATGGCTGGATGCAGCACTGGGTGACACTAGAGATTGGGATGTGCTGATCTCGAAAACCCTTCCGCGGCTACTGGGCCTGTACGGTGATGCCGGTTTTGCCAACCAACTCCTGAGCACCGGAATACGAAAGCAAGCCGACGCGCGCGAAGCAGCGCGGGACGCCCTGGCTTCTTCGCGCGCAGCGCTCCTGGTATTGGCGTTCGGGCGTTTGGTGAACGTTCCTGGCGAACTCACATTTTTGCCCCAGCGAATCGCGAATGCTGCCGCTACCCCGAGAGCAAAGGTGAAGCGGCGCCTTACCCGTTTTGCCGCACACGAAATTCACCGTCGCCATCACCATCTCGTCCACATCGGCACCGCGCTTGAAGAGCGCTCCGAGTCGGGTCGACATCGGGTACGCATTCATGCCAAGCGATTGCGCGACGCGGTGGATTTCTTTTCGAGCCTTTTTGGCAAACGTCGCGGCTCGCGGTATGCGAAAAAACTCGGCAAAATTCTACACCTGCTCGGCGAGACCAACGACGACGTTGTCGCCACGGCGCTTATTGAAGGTCTGAAGCCGCCCGAACGGTTTATCTATTTTGCGAGGGACTGGTTTGCAACAAGTACGCATACCAGTCTTGCCAGCAGCGATCGCTACATCGCCGATTTGAAAAGCGTCCGGCAATTCTGGGTGTAGAAGGCCCACCAATCGAGGGCTGAGTGTCGCGTCGTTGTCGCGCAACGACTTACCTGCCGGCAACTCGACGCTGGCCATCGAAAAAAAAGATCGAGACCAGACAAAATCGCTCGTTTTTGTAACTGATTCATTAACCCTATCGCGCACAAAGACTCCCCCCGTTTCAATAACCCGGTATGCTTCAATGATGCTGCAATTTAAACCGATCCGCCTCAGGTGCGGCAATTCGTTTCGCGTCATACGTTGCGTTTGGATGGCACTTGTATGCGTAACCACGTTCCTGTTGATCGCGCAACCCGCGTCGGCACTTGAGCAGCAGACAACACCGATCGAGAGCAGCGTCCCTACTTTCGCTGAATTGGAATCTGCAAGGGCCGTCATTCGGCAAATTCTTATCAACCCACAAAACATATTCGATCTCGCTGACAGCGAAGAAAATAACTGGTTATTCCGGTTGGCAAACAAGCTGCACGTACAAACACGTCCGGAAGTGATCGAACAAATACTGCTCTTCAAGCGGGGTGAACGGGTCTCAAAGCAGAAAATCGAGGAGACCGAAAGGTTGCTCCGCAAAAACAGCGTTCTTTATGACGTGGAGATCAAGGCGATGGCGTATGCGGACGGCATGGTCGATATCGACATTACGACCCGCGATACGTGGACCATCGATGTGACGGGCAGCGTGTCGCGCTCAGGCGCCGATAATAAAACCAGCTTCGGTGTAAGCGAACACAACTTTCTCGGCACGGGACTGCACATGGGATTTTCTCGCACCTCGGACGCAGATCGCAAGGGAACGGAATTTGAAGTTTCCTATCCACAGGCATTCGATGGATGGACCAATCTGAGCTACACGCAGGGAAAGTTCGATGATGGAAAGCGCCAGGCCGTTGCGATCCTGCGACCGTTTTACGCACTCGACACGCGCTGGGCGGGCGGCGCTGCCTGGAACACCGATGACCGCATTGATTCCATCTTCAATTCTGGGGAAACCGCCAGCCAGTATCGCCACCGGCAAAAAATTTTTGAAGGATACGGCGGCTGGTCGCCTGGACTCATCGAGGGATGGACCCAGCGTTTTCTGATCGGCGCACGTATTCGCAACGATGTCTATCTTGCCGAACCGGGCCGCACCGCACCGGCGCTGTTGCCGGTAGACCAGAATCTCCATGCCGTGTTCATCAAACACGAACTGGTGGAGGACAGATTCGTCAAACTTAGAAACCGCGACCAGATCGGAAGACCCGAATTCTTCCGCTTCGGCTTCAACTCGCAGGTGCAAATTACACGCTCGCTGGAGTCTCTGGGCTCCACGCGTTCTGCATGGCTTTACTCGGCATTTGCCAGCAACGGATTTTCATTCGCCTCAAATCGGGACTTATTGGTCAGTGGCACGGTGGAGCGGCGCATCGCAAGCATCGGCGTGCCAATGACTCAGATCGGTGGTGCAGTGCGGTACTACATTCCCCAAGGCAGCAATGCGCTCTTGTTCACGTCGCTGTCTGCGGACCGCATCAGTGGAGGTGGCCTTGCTGATCAATTGCTGCTGGGGGGCGACGACGGTCTGCGTGGCTATAAATCGCGCTACCAAGCTGGGGAGCGCCGCGCATTACTATCGATTGAGCAGCGGGCCTATACCGGTTGGTATCCGTTTCGCCTGTTCCGCGTCGGCGGTGCCGCGTTTTTTGACTACGGCAGGGCATGGGGAGGGCTTAATCAGAATACCGCCAACCCAGGGTGGCTGGCGGACGCCGGGGTCGGCCTTCGCATTGCAATGGACCGTGCGTCGTTTGGGAACGTACTTCACGCCGATATCGCGGTACCGCTGAATCGCACACCGGGAATCAAATCGGTGCAGTTTGTGGTGAAGACCGAGGTTACGTTTTGATCCTTAAAAACGCCACAGCGTAATTTCGGCGCAATGATTGGGATAAAACGGACTCGATAAATATCCGTGAAAATGGCGGACTCTTTAATTCATTGAGGTAAAACGCCGGATAAGCCGGGGGCATTTAACTTGCCCACGCTGATTTGCACTGATCAGCCGACCATTTTGCCGCAAGCCTCGGCACAACGGAGGCAGGCCTCTGCGCAGACTTTACAGTGATCCATGTCATGCGCACCGCATTGTTGCACCAGTCGCAGATGTCCGCGCACAGCTTGCAGGTCTGCTTGGCGAACGGACTGTTGCGGGCCAT
>JAYVKG010000153.1:0-3407 GCA_043768625.1 Betaproteobacteria bacterium | reverse complement strand
TTGATCCGGGTGCCACGTTGCTGGCAAAGCTCTTGACGCTGGTGCCGTCGCGGGCAATCAGATATTTATGAAAATTCCATTTTGGCCGCTCGCCAGTCGCTTTAAAAAGCGCCTCATAGACCGGGTTGGCTTGTCCTGCGATCACCGACGTTTTCTCCACCATCGGGAATTTCACCTTGAATGTCCGCTCGCAGAAATCGGCGACCTCCGCATTGGAACCCGGTTCCTGCTTGCCAAAATCGTTGGCCGGGAAACCCAGCACCACCAGGCCACGCTTCTGGTATTTATTGTACAAGGCTTGCAAGCCTTCATACTGCTCGGTGTAGCCACAGTAGCTGGCGGTATTGACCACCAGCACCACTTTTCCGCGGTACTGACAAAGGTCCTGGGGCCTGCCCTGCAGGGATGAAAATCGGTGATCCAGTATTGCCGGACACTTGCCGTCGGTGGTTGTGCCGGACGAGGCGTTTGCCATATCGGTTGCCAAAGCGGCTCCAGCTAGCAGCACCAGCGTAATTTTGAACAATTGCATAATCCGGCTCCATCGTTGACTACAGTAAAGTACCGCTAGCGCAATCGCCAGCCCAACTATACCCGACGGCTTTGGCGTGGCCGCCGGCCGGGCAAGGACGTTTTAACGCGGCTGTTATAATTTCGGGCCGACATGCGCACGTCGTGTTGTGCACACACTCCCCGGTTTTGATCGGGTCGCGCCAGCGATGTTGATTTCAATTATTCTCGCGCATTTTCGCTGATTTTCGTTTGCCCAAACCTTTAATCGATGCCACTTTTCACCGTCGGATTCAATCACCGTACCGCGCCCATTGAAGTGCGCGAGCGCATCGTATTTCCATTGGAAGCTCAGCGCCCGGCGCTTGAGCGCCTGAAGGCCGAGACGGGTGCTGCCGAGGTGGTGCTGGTGTCGACCTGCAATCGCACCGAAATCTACCTGCGCGGCGACAAACAATCAGTCGCGGATCAGGTGACAAAATGGCTGTCATCGCAACCGGGCGCGAGTGATTTTAACCTGACACCCCATCTATATCAGCTGACCGAGGTCGAAGTCGCCCGCCACGCTTTTCGCGTCGCCAGCGGGCTGGATTCGATGGTGCTGGGCGAACCGCAGATACTGGGTCAGGTCAAGCTGGCCGCAAAAGTTGCCGCGGAAGCAGGCACCCTCGGCGGTCCACTGGATCGGTTATTCCAGGAAACATTCAAAGTCGCCAAAGAAGTGCGGTCGCAAACCGAAATCGGCGCCGCCTCGGTAAGCATGGCGGCGGCGGCCCTGAAGCTTGCACAGCAACTTTTTGGCGACCTGCACAACAGCAAATTACTCCTCATTGGCGTCGGCGAAATGATCGAACTCGCCGCTATCCACTTCGCCGCACATGCGCCCCACAGTATTGTCGTTGCCAATCGCAGCATCGAACGTGGCCGCGAACTGGCGGGGCGCTTCAACGCCACCGCCATCACTCTGCAACAATTGCCCGAATGTATTCACGAGTTCGACGCGATCATCACCTCGACCGCGTCGATGTTGCCGATCATCGGTAAGGGGATGATTGAAAGCGCCTTGAAGCTGCGCCGCCATAAGCCGATTTTCATGGTTGATCTCGCGGTACCACGCGACATTGAACAGGAAGTGGGCGAACTCGACGACGTATTTCTGTATACCCTCGATTCGCTCGGCAGGATCATCCAGCAAAACACGCAAAAGCGCGAGGCCGCAGTCGCAGCGGCAGACCGGATTATCGACACGCGAACCGGCGAATTCATGGCCTGGCTGTCGGCGCGCGCATCGGTACCGGTCATCCAGCAGCTGCGTGCCAGGGCCGACGAGTATCGTCAGTCCGAACTGCAACGCGCCAGGCGCATGCTGGCGAACGGGGAAGACCCCGCCAAGGTCATTGAGCTGCTGGCGCACGGGCTAACCAATAAATTCCTTCACCATCCGCTGGCCGCACTGCACAGTACCCGCGGCACCGAGCGCGACGCGCTCCACGACGCACTGGAAAAACTTTTCCCGGCGACCACTGCACCAGACGTGCGGGAACCACAAGAAAAATGAACAGGTCATGAAAGAGTCGATAAAAAACAAGCTGGCCTCGCTGGTTGAGCGGCTGGCGGAACTTGATCGCCAGCTGGAAGATCCGGCCGTGGTCGATAACATGAACAACTACCGCAAAATCACCAGGGAGCACGCCGACATCGGCCCGGTAGTGGCGCTCTATAACGACTATCAGCTGGTCGGCAATGACATCGCCACCGCCAACGACATGGCGGCCGATCCCGAGATGCGGGCCTTCGCTGAAGACGAAGCGAGAGCAGGCAAGGCCAAGCTTGAATCGCTGGAGCTCGATCTGCAAAAGTTGTTGCTGCCCAAAGACCCCAACGACGAAAAAAATACCTTTCTCGAGATTCGCGGCGGCACCGGTGGCGACGAATCCGCGTTATTCGCCGGCGACCTGTTCCGCATGTATACGCGGTTTGCCGAACGCAATCGCTGGCAGGTGGAAATCATCTCCGAGTCACCCGGCGAAGTCGGCGGTTACAAGGAGATCATTGCGCGCATCGTCGGCACTGGTGTGTATTCGCGGCTGAAATTTGAATCAGGCGGCCATCGCGTACAACGCGTGCCCGAGACCGAAACACAGGGCCGCATCCACACCTCCGCCGCAACGGTTGCGGTCATGCCCGAGGCCGACGACGCTACTGCGATCGCGATCAATCCATCCGATGTCCGGGTCGACACCTTCCGCGCGTCAGGTGCCGGTGGACAACACATCAACAAGACCGATTCGGCGGTGCGGCTGACGCATCTTCCGACAGGCATCGTGGTGGAATGCCAGGACGGACGCAGCCAGCACAAGAACAAGGAACAGGCGTGGCGGGTGCTGGCCGCACGCATCAAGGACAAGCAAACGCGTGAACAGCAAGCCAAGGAAGCGGCCGAGCGCAAATCGCTGATTGGCTCGGGTGATCGCTCGGAGCGTATTCGCACCTACAATTTTCCGCAGGGCCGCGTGACCGATCACCGCATCAACCTGACGCTGTATAAGATCGATTTCATCATGGATGGCGATTTAGCCGAGCTGACGGGTGCGCTGGTGGCCGAACACCAGGCCGAGCAGCTGGCCGCGCTGAGCACGGCGTGACCGCGGCGACGTGGGATTGAAGGGCCGCGATGCGACGTTGAGCAGCGGCGCGCTGGTTGCATGCGGCGTGATCGGCCAGCGCGAAGCGCAAATGATGATGGCCAGGGTGCTCGGGGTATCACGTGCGGTAGTCATCGCCCATCCGGAACGTCTGCTTGACGAGGCACAAGCGCAGCATGTGCAGCAGTTGTTTGCGCGCCGCGCGGCTGGTGAACCCATTGCCTATCTGCTGGGCACGAGAGAATTCTACGG
>JAYVKG010000152.1:0-3163 GCA_043768625.1 Betaproteobacteria bacterium | reverse complement strand
AATGCGTGATCGCGCGGGAAGGCAAACAAGCGGTCGGCTTCGCCCTGTTTTTCACCACTTTTTCCACGTTTTTGTGTAAGCCGGGCCTCTATCTGGAAGACCTGTTCATCATTCCCGCCGCGCGCGGACGCGGGCACGGCAGGGCGCTGCTGAAACATCTGGCCGCGCTCGCCAGGCAACGCGGCTGTGGCCGTTTTGAATGGCGCGTACTCGATTGGAATACACCCTCGATCAAATTTTATCAATCGCTGGGTGCGACCGTGCTGCCGGAATGGCATCTGGTGCGGATGACGGAAAGCGAGATCGAGACACTGGCCGGACGGCAATAATGTCACAACGAAAGTCGGCCACCGGCGCGGCTCACCGGTTATTTTCGGCCTGGAAGCTGCGCCGGTGCTAGTGAATGCTGATTTTAATTGCGGCTAGTCAACCCCGAAGCTGTGTCCAATCCGCTGTTCAGGGCCGCGCCGCATTTTTCACCGCTGCTTCCCTGAGCGCAGACCAGCCCGCCGCGCGAATCCGCGCGACCGGCTCCGTGTGACCATTCCCGTCCGGCCGGAAAACAATGATTTCCGCCATTTCCAGTTGAAGCCATTCTTCTTTGTTGGCCGAGCCGTGCAGGTGTGAAACCAGCACGGTGTTTGTTTCCGCCGCCGGCTTTTCAGCCAGGCGCCTCGCGCGTGCCGCACCGATATCAAAACCTGGCCGTGGTGGCACAGGATTCAGATCTTCAGTAATTTCGACTTTGCCCAGACCGAGCAACCTGGCGCTGTCACCAGTGCGGCACGGCTGTGATGCACGCACCATCCCCACCGGTATGTTCAATTCACGCACCGCCGCGCCGACTGCGCGGGCCTGCACTTCGCCAGTCGCGCTGAGGTTGCTCTGGTCACACTTTTCCGTGACGACGCCGGTTTCTGCGTGACGCATGTAGAGCACAAATCCGCCCTTGCGCAACGCCTCCACCAGCAACGCGCCTTTTAATTCCTTCGCGGGGTCTATAAGTGGCAGCGGCGGGGATGGCGGCACCACCGGCAGATTCAGCACGGGCGCGGTTCCGGGCGGCGGCGCAGGACCTTGTTGCGCTAAGGCCGCGAGGGTCTGGACCAACAAAGCGGCAGCAATGGCGCTCACTATCGACAGGTTTTTCATTTTGGTTCGGTCGCCCACTAAATTGCGTTCAGGTTACTTGATGTTGGCACTACCGTTATAGCAGACAAGTCGCCTGCACATCAGCCATTGTGCCGACCGCGTCAGACGGTGCGGATATGACCCCGGATGAATGCCCGCTGTTAGAATGGCAGATTGTCAATCGCCGCGCCGCCATGACCGCCTCATTTGAATCTACCTTCAAGCGCCTGACTCCCGCCGTCGATTTTTGTTCGCTTCGCTTTGTCGAAGAATCCAGCGAGCAGCTATGCGTTCGTCAAAACGTCGCCGAACCGCCCCAATCCTGCATTGATCGCGGGGTGATGATCACCATAATTGACGCCGGTGGCTGCGGCTATGCCGCCACCAGCGATTTATCGGAGTCCGGCCTGCGGCAGGCCATTGCCAGTGCGCACCACTGGGCCAAGCTCACCGCTGGGCGTGGCGTTGCTGATTATTCCGCGATCGCGATGCCGAAACCTGCGGGGCACTATCGCACCCGTGTGCAGCAGCCCATGTTGCAGTCAAAACGCGAAAAATTCGAGCTGCTTAAAGTCGAATCGGCCGCGTGCAAAATCGACGATCGGATCGTCGATTGGTCGGCCTCATTCTGGACGACGCACACCAAGCAGCTTTACGTCACGGCAGATGGCGCGATGGTCGAGCAGGAATTTGACTTCCTGGTACCGTCGCTTGCCGTCACGGCATTCGCCAATGGCGAAGCGCAAACACGCTCGTTCGGCGGGCTTTACAATGGCTTTTGTCAACAGGGCGGGGCGGAAATAATTGCCCGGTCCGGTTTTCACGGCGCAGGCAGGCAAACGGCGGAAGAAGCCCTGGCACTATTGACGGCAGCCAATTGCCCATCCGGCAAAATGGATGTGATCCTGATGCCGGATCAGATGATGTTGCAGATACACGAATCCATCGGCCATCCGCTGGAACTCGATCGCATCCTCGGCGATGAGCGCAATTTTGCCGGTACCAGTTTTGTCACGCTCGACATGTTCGGCACCTATCAATATGGCTCTCCGCTACTGAATGTGACGTTTGACCCGACCATGGCGCACCAGTTTGCGAGCTTTGCGTTCGACGACGAGGGTGCGGCGGCACAGAAAGCGTTCATCATCGAGCATGGCATTCTCAAAAGGTCGCTCGGTGGCACCATCTCGCAGGCGCGCGCGCACGCCCAGGGCGCAATGGTTGAAGGGGTATCGACAGCGCGTTCGTGCTCCTGGAATCGTGCGCCGATTGACCGCATGTCGAATCTGAATATCGAGCCCGGGACATCGTCGCTCGAAGAAATGATTGGCTCCATCGAAAACGGGGTGCTGATGCGCACCAATCTGTCGTGGTCGATCGACGACTCGCGCAACAAATTCCAGTTCGGCTGCGAACTGGGACAGGTAATTGAAAACGGCAAGCTGGCGCACATCGTCAAGAACCCTAATTATCGCGGCATTTCTGCGACCTTCTGGCGGTCGCTGGCGATGGTCGGCAACGCATCCACGCAAGAAGTAATGGGTACGCCGTATTGTGGCAAAGGTGAGCCCAGCCAGGTAATCCGTGTGGGTCACGCCAGCCCGCCCTGCAAATTTTCCAACGTCGATGTTTTCGGCGCGGAGAGCTGAACATGCAGGACTATTTTTACGCGCTTGCCGATTTTATCAACACGCAAATTCATGCCGGCGAAACCACCCTCGCGTACCTGTCAGCTGAGGAATCCAACTTCGTTCGCTTCAACAAAAACGCCGTGCGCCAGGCGGGCACGGTCAAGCAACTCCTGCTCACATTGTCGTTGATCGCTCGCCAGCGCCGCGCCGAATCGCGTATTTCGCTGGCCGGCGTTCGCGACCACGATCAGGCATTTATCACCGCCACGCTCGCGACATTGCGCCGCGATCTGGACGATCTGGCGGAAGACCCGTACCTGTTGTTCAACCAGGCCGCGCAGTCGTCAGAACATATAGGTGATTCGATATTGCCGTCGGATGCTGAAATACTCGATCAGGTA
>JAYVKG010000151.1:0-5038 GCA_043768625.1 Betaproteobacteria bacterium | reverse complement strand
TGTATCCGGGCCTCGCCGGTTTTCCAGGTCACGCGGTCGCCGCGCGCCAAATGCACGGCGGCTTTGGCGGCATGCTCTCTTTACGCATCCAGGCGGGCGAGGCGGCAGCGATTGCGACTGCGGCAAAGGTGGAACTCTGGAAGCGCGCCACTTCGCTGGGCGGCGTGGAGAGCCTCATCGAGCACCGCGCCAGCGTCGAGGGCGCAGGCACGCCGGTGCCGTTTGACCTGCTGCGCTTGTCCGTGGGAATTGAGAATGCTGATGACCTGATTGCAGATCTTGAACAAGCCCTGAAACGCGCCGGCGCATGACCGCGGAAGAAAAAATCCGCAGCTATTTGTTCGCGGCGGGACTGGATGCACTGGCGGATCACGTGCCGGTCATCGAGAAGGCCATTCACGACTTCATCGCGCAGTTGGGAACCCAGATGGCGGTATCGAACGATGCGCTTTATCGGTACCCAGTGCCATTAATATCAGCGGACGGGTCGTGTTCGCTGATCGACGAGATGGATGCCGCGCCGTACGATCTTGCGCGCATTCTTGGCGGCGAGAACGAAAGCAACAGCCGAAAACTAAAGCTGCTCAATATCATGGTGACGCGTGCGAACATGGTAATGGGTGCCGAGTGGGTCGGCATTTACCAGCAACGCATCAACCCGGTTGGCAATCAGGTATTGGTCAAGCTCGCCTATCGCGGCCGCCCGAGCCGTGCCGAATTTCCCTTGAATGCAGAATTTGCAAAAGGCAGCACCAACAGTGCTGTGGGCTTATCCGGTCAGGCGAAGCTAATCGACGATGTCGCCGCGTATACAGCCGAAGGCGGGGGCTTTTATGTGTGCGATGACCAGGTGCAGTCGGAAATCTGCGTGCCAATTTTTAATGCGGCAGACGGGACGGTGACTGGCATCATCGATGCCGAGGCGTCGCCCAAGCGTTTTTTTAATGCCGACCGGCAGAGTACCGTGGTGGCGATGGCGTTGGTGGCGACCGCGTTGCTGCCGTAACGATTTTATTTGTCAAACTGCACCCGAATGGCCTCGACGCGGGCCCGATTCACGCCAAAATCCCGCACTCCGAGGCGTGAAGCAGAGCGCACCTGAATGGCACCCGCTGTTTCATCCAGTGCAAACTCGACATCATCGACGTAGCCCAATCCGGCACTTTTGAATTCCGCATACAGATAATTCGCATCCTCTTTCACAACTTGCGTGCGTGGCGTGTCTTTAACAATGTTGACCAGTTTGTTCCAGGCTTGCCCGGCGGAGCCGCTGAAAACCAGAGGCGCGATGAAGTGTTTTTCATCTGTTTTTTCCACGGTTGAGGAAACGCAATTCGGCTTCCAGCTGGGCGCCGCAAATATTTTGGCATTGAAACCAAGATTGGCAGGCCGGACTCCGGTGAAAAGTCCCATGGGTTGTCCTCCAAAATATTCGATGGCAGCGACGCTGCCGGTAATCGCAAAGAGCGCGAGCAGCGCGTAGATAAAACGTTTCAGCAATCTTTCCATGGAAGGTGGAGTTTAGCCGATGGCTTGCTGTCGCGCCTCATGACATCAACGTCTTTACGCCACCCTGCGTACGGATATGGGCGCACATGGTCATCCCCGAATAGGGCGGGGTGGGTGCTACCGGCATTGCCTTCTCCACACCCAGTTCGTTCAACAAATAAGCAATCTTGCCGGGATTGGGGTGGGCCGCTTCCATCCATTCGAGGCGGCAACCGCTGTCTGCAAGGAGCGCGCAGGGGTGCGTTGGACTGTCCCACTGAATGAGGTTGGGTATCAATCCTGCTTCCACCGCGTAGCCGTCGTCGGGAATGGTGATGCGCCATTTGAGATCGTTGCGTTCCATCGCGTGTACACCGCCCAGCACGCCGCCGACTTTCTCTGCCAGCGCCACGATTTCTGTGGTGCGAGCAACCCATCCCAGCAAGCGTGGTTTAGTCGCAATCCGTTCCTGGACATCCGCCGTGTCCAGGCCAAACCAGCGCTTCATGAATGGCGGCTGACCGGCGGGATCGATTGCGATCAGTTCGAGATAGCACGATGGCCCGAGCGATAGCAGACGATTGTGAGTCCCCATGCGCGGGTGTACACCCACGGGCGACAGTGCCACGCCAAAAAAATGTTCCAGCCACGCGCCGCCGCGGTGCAGGTCAGACGTACCGAGAACGAGGTGATCCAGGGTGGTGGTCACGTCGTTATCGCGAGGGCCGATCAGCACGTGCGGGCCGGCGGGCAAAGCGGCGTTGTACCGCCAGCTGCAACGTCACCAACAGCCATCCCATCGTAACGCCCAGCGTATCCGCCACCAAATCGAGCCACTCGAAACTGCGATACGTGGTGAGGCCCTGCAGGCACTCGATCAGCGCCCCCATGAGAATGAAAACGCCCGCCAGTTTAAGCCGCTGGGCCGGCACCTGCAGCCACTGCCCCCAGAAGAACATGCAGGCGAAGTAGGCGAGCGCATGGTGCCACTTGTCGCCACCGGGCACCTGCGGCATGGCGCTGCCGGGCAAAAATGAAAGTATCCAGATGGCGATGACGACGGCGACGCTGGCGAAGCGATATAAGGAAGGTGTGGTCATGACAATAATTGAGTGGGTTGTGGCGGCAGACTGATAGCTGGCATCTAAATAAAACATGCCGATCGCCAATTGGCGGGCTGTTCCAGACTAAAAACGTCTGCAAGGCCCGCCAGCGCTAGGGTTTGCTCTGGCAAGTGTTGGCGCGCGCTATTTTTTCTGTGGTGGCAAATCGGTACAAACGCCCTCATACAGTTCCGCTGCCATGCCAATCGATTCGCCCAGCGTGGGATGAGGATGAATGGTTTTGCCGATGTCGGTCGGGTCGCAGCCCATTTCGATGGCGAGCGCGATTTCGCCGATCAGTTCGCCAGCGTGGGTGCCGACGATACCGCCGCCGATCACACGGCGCGTTTCCAAATCGACAATGAGCTTGGTAAAGCCTTCATCACGACCGTTGGCGATCGCGCGGCCCGATGCCGCCCACGGAAACACGCTTTTGCCGACCTTTAGACCCTTGGCTTTAGCGCTCTCTTCGGTTTCGCCGACCCACGCCACTTCCGGGTCGGTGTAAGCGACACTCGGAATTACCCGCGCATCGAAGTGCGATTTTTGACCAGCGGCGGCTTCGGCGGCAACATGGCCTTGGTGGACCGCCTTGTGCGCCAGCATCGGCTGCCCAACTACATCACCAATCGCAAAAATATTAGGCACATTGGTGCGCATCTGCGAATCAACCTGGATAAAACCGCGATCCGTCACCGCCACGCCGGCCTTGTCCGCGCTCAGTTTATTGCCGTTGGGCGTCCGGCCAACGCTCATCAGTACCATGTCGTAGCGTACTGGCTGCGTGGGGGCACGCTCGCCCTCGAAGGTGACGTAAATGCCGTCCTTCTTTGCGGTCACACCGACCGTTTTGGTCTTCAGCATGATGTTGTCAAAACGCTTTTCATTGAACTTTTGCCAGACCTTGACGAGGTCCCGATCCGCGCCCGGCATCAAGCCATCGAGCATTTCAACCACGTCGAGGCGCGTACCCAACGTGGAATACACCGTACCCATTTCAAGGCCAATGATACCGCCGCCTATGACCAGCATCTTCTTCGGAATCTCCATTAAAGCCAGTGCGCCAGTCGAATCCACGATGCGCGGATCGTCGGGGATGAACGGCAGCCGCGTTACCTGCGAGCCGGCGGCAATGATTGCTTTCTCGAAGCGGATCACTTTTTTCTCGCCGCTTTTTTCCTGGCCCGCGCCGCTGGTAATTTCCACAACCAGGTGATTGCCATCGAGAAATTGGCCAACACCGCGCACCACCTCGACCTTGCGCATTTTCGCCATCGCGCCAAGCCCGCCGGTCAATTTGCCGACCACGGTGTTTTTCCATCCGCGTAATTTATCCAGATCAATCTGCGGTTTGCCGAAGCTGATGCCATGCGCGGCGAGCGCGGCCGTTTCATCCGCAACGGCAGCGATGTGCAGCAATGCTTTGGATGGAATGCAGCCTACATTCAGGCAAACGCCCCCAAGTTGCGCATAGCGCTCGATAATGACGGCTTTCATCCCCAGATCGGCAGCCCGGAAGGCGGCGGAGTAACCTCCAGGACCTGCACCCAGCACGACTATTTCGCAAGTCACATCCACCGCGCCGGTGTATTGGCTCGAGTTTTTTTGCGATACAGGCGGGGGCGGTGTTGAGTCCGATTTCTTCTCGGCAGTACTCGCGTTTTTCGGCAGCTGCGCCGGCAAAGATTCGGATTGCTGCTGAACTTTCGGCGCGACATCAGTGTTGGAATCGGTTGCGCCGGTCAATTCTTCAAGCGTCAGGATTAAACTGCCCATCGACACCTTGTCACCCATCCTGACCTTTAATTCTTTCACCACGCCCGCATGGGTCGAAGGCACTTCCATCGTCGCCTTGTCACTCTCCAGCGACACCAGCGAATCCTCCTTGTTGATGGTGTCACCAACTTTCACCAGAATTTCAATGACCGGGATGTCGTTGAAATCGCCAATGTCCGGTACCTTTACCTCGATGATGTTCGCCATGTCCGCCCTCAAAGAACCAGTCTGCGAATATCAGACATCAGGCTCGCGAGATAGGTCGAGAAGCGCGCGCCCGAGGCACCATCCACCACGCGATGATCGTAGGAAAGCGAGATCGGCAGAATCAGGCGCGGGACGAATTCCCGGCCGTTCCAGGTCGGCTTCGTCTGTGCTCTGGATACACCGAGAATTGCCACTTCCGGCGCGTTGATGATGGGTGTAAAGAAAGTACCACCGATGCCACCCAGCGATGAAATGGAGAAGCAGCCGCCCTGCATTTCGGCCGGCGAAAGTTTTCCTTCGCGCGCCCTGCCAGAGAGCTCGGTCATTTCCCGGGCTATTTCAATGACCGATTTCTGATCCGCGGCCTTGATGACCGGCACCACCAGGCCATTTGGCGTATCGGCGGCAAAGCCGATATTAAAATATTTTTTCAGTATCAAATTTTCACCGCCGGCTTCCAGTGA
>JAYVKG010000150.1:0-3047 GCA_043768625.1 Betaproteobacteria bacterium | reverse complement strand
CCCGGCGAGCGGGTCGCCGTGATGCTCAAAAACAGTATCAACTGGGTAATCGCCGATCAGGGCGCGTTGGCGCACGGCCTCATTACCGTACCGTTGTTCGTCGATGATCGTCCGGATAACGTCGCATTTATTCTCAACGACGCCAACGTCAAGGTGCTTGTGATTGATGGCGAGGAACACTGGAAGCGTTTAAAAGGCGTCCGCGAAGGGTTGCTTTCCGTACAACGAATCATCGCCATGAAATCGGTGACTGACCCCGATGAACCGCGTTTAACCGCGCTGGGCGACTGGCTGCCGGCCACCGCTGGTGCATACGAACGTGCGGCGGCTACCGGAAATGAGCTCGCTACCATCGTCTATACCAGCGGCACCACCGGCAAGCCGAAAGGCGTGATGCTGTCGCACCGCAATATCCTCGCCAATGTGCAATCGGGGCTGGCGGTGTATGAGGTTTATCCGGAAGATATTTTTCTCTCGTTCCTGCCACTATCGCATATGTTCGAACGTACCTGCGACTACTATCTGAATGTGGTGTCGGGCGCGTCAGTGGTTTTTTCTCGCTCGATTCCGCAGTTGGCGGAAGATTTTCGTATTGTTCAGCCAACCATCATTTTTTCGGTGCCGCGGATATATGAGCGTTTTCTCGCGGCGATCAACGATCAATTGAAGAGTGCATCGCCGCTCAAGCGCAGCCTGTTTGATTTCGCGGTTAATGTCGGCTGGAGCCGCTTTGAATATCGAAACGGGCGTGGTGTGTGGCAGCCGTCGTTGTTGTTGTGGCCGATATTGAAAAAACTGGTCGCCGAAAAAATACTTGCGCGGCTGGGCGGCAGGATGCGTTTCGCCATCGCCGGCGGGGCGGCCCTGTCCCCCGCGGTCTCGAAAGTATTTGCCGGGCTCGGTTTGCAAATTTGTCAGGGCTACGGCCTGACCGAAGCCGCGCCATTGCTGACCGTAAATCTAATGGAAAAAAACGACCCTGGATCGGTCGGTATTGCGGTGCCGGGGGTCCAACTGAAGACCGGCGAAAACAATGTGCTGTTTGCCAAGGGGCCCAACATCATGATGGGCTACTGGAATAATCCTGAGGCAACGCGCGCGGTGCTCTCGCCGGACGGCTGGTTAAATACCGGTGACCAGGTAAGGATCGATGAAAAAGGGTTCATTCACATCACCGGCCGTTTGAAAGAAATCATCGTCATGGCCAATGGCGAAAAAGTTCCACCGGTGGATATGGAAATGGCGATCCAGCTCGATCCCTTGTTTGAGCAGGTGTTGGTGTATGGTGAAGCCAGGCCCTATCTTTCGGCAATCGTGGTGCTGAACGATGAGGAATGGGGTCGCATCGCGGTCGAGACCAAACTTGGTAGCGCGGATATAGAAAAATCGCAGAAATTTCTGGCGGCCCGTATCGGCAGGCAAATAAAAAGTTTCCCGGGCTATGCGATGGTGCGCAAGGTTGCCGTGGCGCGCGAAAAATGGACTATCGACAACGGTTTGATGACGCCGACACTGAAGTTGAAGCGCAATCTCATTTTTCAGAAATACGCAATGGCAATCGACAATATGTATAAAGGACACGGGCTGTGACTACCGATACCAACGAAGCTTTCTGCGAAGTGATCCATCTCCCGGTTGATCGGCAGCCAGTCATTCGTGTCATCCCGATGCCGGCCGACACCAACGCCCACGGCACTATTTTCGGCGGCTGGGTGATGGCGCAGGTTGATTTGGCGGGCAGTGTTCCGGCCACGGTGCGCGCCCGCGGCAAGGTCGTTACCGTCGCGGTCAATTCGTTTCGGTTCCGGGAGCCGGTCTTGGTGGGCGATTTGGTGAGTTTTTATGCCGATGTGGTGAAGGTGGGGCGGACTTCTCTTACGGTCGACGTCGCGGTCTACGCGCAGCGGCAAAGATTCGGCGCTGAGGTGGTAAAAGTGACGGAAGCACAGTTGACGTATGTGGCGGTAGATGACCAGCGAAAGCCGCGACCGGTACCGGCTGAATAAAGAAGTCATTTAGTCCAAAACGCATAAATGCCAGCAATGGGGCGGTATTCCAGCCATGTTCAGGCGTGGAAGTCGCAGTCAGAACTATTGGATCAAAATAATTATCGCCAACGCAGGAGTTTCGAATGAGTAATTTCCATATCAAAAAAGTCGCTGTCCTCGGCGCAGGTGTAATGGGCGCGCAGATCGCGGCGCACCTCACCAATGCCAACGTCAAATGCATTTTATTTGACTTGCCCGCGAAAGAAGGGCCCAAAAACGGCATCGTCCTGACAGCTATCGCTGGCATGGCGAAGCTGCAACCAGCACCCTTCGCGAGTATTGCGCGCGTATCGCAAATCACGCCGGCGAATTACGACGACAATCTTCAATGGCTGAAAGACTGCGATCTGATCATCGAGGCAATTTCTGAACGCATGGACTGGAAAAAATCGTTGTACGAAAACGTCGCGCCGTTCATACGCCCCGATGCGATTTTTGCGTCCAACACCTCGGGCTTGTCGATCACTGAATTATCAAAAGTTTTTCCGCAAGCGTTGCGGCATCGTTTTTGCGGCGTGCATTTTTTTAATCCGCCGCGCTACATGAAGTTGGTCGAACTGATCCCAACGCCGTACACCGAGGCGGCAATTCTGGATCAGCTCGAAACATTTCTGGTCACCACCGTCGGCAAGGGCGTGATCCGCGCCAACGACACGCCAAATTTTGTTGCCAATCGGATTGGTGTTTTTTCCATCGCCGCAACCATGCATCACACGATTCAGTTCAAGCTGGGTATCGATGAAGTCGATGCACTCACCGGCCCTGCGATTGGCCGCGCCAAGAGTGCCACCTATCGTACGGCGGACGTGGTCGGTCTGGACACGCTGGCGCATACATTCAAAACCATGGACGATAATTTGCCGAACGACCCGTGGCACAGCTATTACGCCGTGCCCGCGTTCCTGAAGGCGTTGATCGACAAGGGCGCGCTGGGGCAAAAAACCAAGGCCGGGTTTTTCACCAAAAAAGGCAAAGACATTTTGGTGATCGATCTGGCCA
>JAYVKG010000149.1:0-6901 GCA_043768625.1 Betaproteobacteria bacterium | reverse complement strand
CCGCGTTCCAATACCCTTTCAGGGGCCAGCAGATGCAATGCTTGCGCCAATCCTTGCAGGCGTGCCGCGCGTGCCAGGTGCGCGCGCAGCGCCGATTGCCTGAAACTGGCTTCACGCCTCTGCAGCGCCGATTGCGGCACCGTCAAGTCGGGACGGTGGGCTGCGAGGCGCTGCCGTAACAATGCAGAGGTGAAGCGTGCCTGATCCAAACGTGTAGTCACGGCGCGACGCAGTTGAGCAGCCATTTGTGCCAACCGTTCGCGCTCGTGGCGCAGCCGATCCTGCGGCGATAACAAGCTGCGTTGCGCGCGATCCAGCCTTTGATAAGCGTTGTCGAGTGTCCGGCGCAACGCCCGCACAAAACCCAGCCGGACCGCCGCCGTCGTCGTGCGTAATTGTTCAACATCCGGCGATATTATTTCCGCCGCTGCTGTTGGCGTCGGTGCACGCTGGTCGGCGACAAAATCGCAAATGGTAAAGTCGGTTTCATGGCCCACCCCGGACACTACAGGAATTGCCGTTTCAACCTGAAGGCGCAGAATGGCGCGCGCGACAATCTCTGCGTTGAATGACCACAAATCTTCGATACTGCCACCGCCGCGACAGACAATAAGGACATCGACCTCGTGACGCGTGCGGGCCGTGTCGATGGCCGCGGCAATTTCCCGCGCGGCGGTGGCGCCTTGCACTGCTGTTGGATACAAAATTACAGCGATCATCGGTGCCCGGCGCTTGAGAGTGGTAAGTACATCGCGCAACCCCGCAGCTTGCAGCGACGTAACAATGCCGACCTTTTTTGGAAATGTCGGCAACGCACGCTTGCGGGCGGCATCGAATATTCCCTCCGCAGCGAGTTTATTTTTCAACCGTTCATACGCCTCGAATAAGGCACCAAGCCCGGCCTGACGCATGCCTTCCACGCCGAGCTGAAATTCGCCGCGTGCTTCATATAGCGAGGGCAGTGCGCGTACATCGACTTGCATGCCGTTTTCCGGTTTAAAGCCCAGTGCTGCAGCGCGTTGTCGAAACATCACACACCTTACCTGCGCCGCATCGTCCTTCAGCAGAAAATAATAATGGCCGCTGACGGCGCGCGTCAGGTTGGAAAGTTCGCCCGTCACCCACAGCAATTCGAATTTTGCTTCAATCAGAGTGCGCGTGCGACGGTTGAGTTCGGTGACAGATACCGGCATCGTGCCTGCCCGGCTGATGGCAGGCGGGGTGATGGCTGTGAGTTCCACATCGCCATCGAAATCCAGCGGAGATTGGTTGGGTAGTTCTGCAGCCATGGGGCGATGCTACCACCGCAGCACGCGGAAAGTTTTCGCTTGCCTTGCCGCAACAACGTGAGGTTGCGGCCCACGGGGAGCATGATCCCAAGTAATTGAAAATAGGGTAATTTTTTAGCGTGTAATTTTTGAGCGCAAGCTAAAAAGCGTTACAGTTTCATGACTTAGCGTCATTACGCGGGACGAACCCACAGAGTTATCCACAAGCTTTGTGGATAAAATTCTGAAACGTGCGCGATAACGTTGATTGACGCGGCTGTTGCGTTAAACCCAGCGTGGCCATTGGCCTTCCGACCCGTTTCCAGATTTTGAATTGCGCCGGCCGATGCAGGGATAGCGGCTAAAAAAAGAAACAATGGCAACTTTTTGCCGTGCACGCCGCGTCACACTAACCGGCGCCGGTGGTTTGATGCGACGATGTTTTGCGTGGTGTAAACTGCAGCAGTCACTTGTGAAGTCCGCGCCGCTTGCGATAAAGTGCGATCAGTTGCACTGGCAGCCTGAGCAGCACGCGCCAATCACAAACCATCAACGTAAATTCACGGAGCGCCACTTGCTTTCAATCATCCAGGCTGCAGGTTGGCCAATCTGGTTCATCGTTTTCTGTTCTGTTATTTGCCTGGCCATCATCGGAGAGCGTTTCTGGACCCTGCGGCGCAGCGTGGTATTGCCGCCAACGCTGTTTCAGGACACCGTGCAGGCGTTTCGGGCGGCGGGCGCCACGCCGGAGCTGGTGATGAAGCTGAATGAAAATTCCTTGCTGGGGCGGGTGTTTGCAGCCGGCGTGGCCAACGTGAAAAGCTCGCGCGAAGTCATGAAGGAATCGATGGAGGAAACGGGTCGCGCGGTGATGGTGGAAATGGAGCGCTTCCTCAATAGTCTGGGTACCATCGCCACCGTGGCGCCGCTACTGGGCCTGTTTGGCACGGTGATCGGCATGATCGATATTTTTGGCGCTTCCGGCAGTCAGGGTGCCAATCCCGCCCAATTGGCGCACGGTATATCGGTGGCGCTTTACAACACTGCCGGCGGCATTGCGGTCGCAATCCCGGCGCTGATTTTTTATCGGCATTTTCGCAGCAAGGTTGACGTAATGGTAGTCGATATGGAGCAGCAGGGCATCCGCCTGGTGGAAACCCTGCATGGTGCCCGCGCGTGAATTTCAGGAAGGGCAGGAAACGCGAGGAACCTGAAATCAATTTCATTCCGCTGATCGATGTCTTGCTGGTTATTCTCATCTTCCTGATGGTGACGACCACCTACTCCAAATACGCGGAATTGCAAATCAATCTTCCCGAAGCCAGCGCCGAAAAAGCGCCCGATCGTCCCCAGGTGATCAACATTGGCGTGGATAACGCAGGCAAATACGCGGTCAACAATATCCCAGTCGCATTCAACAGCGTGGAGGCGTTTTCCAACGTCCTGCGAGAGGCAGCCTTAGCCGGCGGAATGAAGGACCCGGTGGTCGCCATCGGTGCTGATGCCGGTGCCACGCATCAGGCGGTAGTGAACGTCATGGAGGCTGCACGGCTGGTGGGGTTCACCAAAATTTCCTTTACGACACAGGCAAAAGCCGCTGGCAAATAGCGACCCCAACTCACTGTAATGGCAGCGTGGCTGATCAACCAGTGGCAACGCAACGGTCCGTGGCAATTTTTTTTGCGGCCCCTTTCGTGGATATTTGGGTTGCTGCTGGCGATACGTCGCGCCGCTTTTCGCATCGGCCTCCTCAAGTCGCATTTGGTGGGTGTGCCCATCGTCATCGTCGGCAACATCACCGTTGGCGGTACCGGCAAAACCCCGTTGGTGCTGGCGTTGGTGCAAGCGTTGACCCGGCGGGGCAGGCATTGCGGCATTGTGACGCGCGGTTACAACCCCGGCACGAGAGGGTCGGGGAAAGGCAATGCGACGCATGTACCGGCAGCGAAATTGCATCCCGCCGAGGTGGGTGATGAGGCAATATTGCTCGCAAACCGTTCTGCTGTTCCCGTTTATGCCGGCGTCAATCGCGTTGACGCTGCGCAGACACTGTTGCGCAACCACCCCGACGTTGACGTCATTGTCAGCGACGACGGCTTGCAACACTACGGCTTGCAACGCGACGTCGAAATTTGCGTGATTGACGGCAGTCGGGGTCTCGGCAACGGCCGGCTGCTGCCGGCAGGCCCGCTGCGCGAACCAGCGTCGCGCTTGAATACCGTCGACGCGATCGCGCTCAATCTCGCGCGCGAAGATGCGCAGCTTTTCCAATCTTGCAGTAGCACCCCGGTGTTTAAGATAACGCTCACCAATGAACTGTTCGTAAATCTGGCTACCAACCGCTGTATCAGCGTGGCAGAGGCGCTTGCCGCATTTAGTGGCATGGCCATTTGCGCAGTGGCAGGCATCGGGCATCCACAAAGATTTTTCTCGCATTTGACAAGCCTGGGGTTTACGCTGGGCACCACCCGGATGTTTGCCGATCACCACCGCTATCGGGCAGAGGATATGCCGGGCTTGCAGACAGCGATTATTCTGATGACAGAAAAAGACGCGGTAAAATGTGGCACCTTTGCTGACCAGCGGATGTGGTTCATGCGCGTTGATGCAGCTATACCAGAAGTTTTTATTGATTTTGTACTAGATAAGCTTATTCATTGAAAGCGGCATCATGACACTTGATCCAAAGCTGCTGGAAATCCTCGTGTGCCCGGTGACCAAGGGGCCGTTGACGATGTCGGCGGACAAGACTGAATTAATTTCTTACTCCGCGCGACTGGCATACCCGATACGCGACGGCATCCCGGTCATGCTGGTTGACGAGGCGCGCGAATTAAAAGCCGAAGAAGTGCGTAGCTGACCCCGTATGAGCCTGTTGCGTCCACCGCTGACGCACACGCTGTCACCTATTATCGCCGTGAAAAATTAGCGATGGAGTTCATCGCCGTCATCCCGGCCCGTTTCGCTTCGACGCGTCTTCCCGGCAAACCGCTGGCTGACATTGCAGGTATACCGATGGTGGTGCGAGTCGCCGATCAGGCCAGAAAAGCAGGGGCGCAACGTGTAGTGATCGCCACCGATCACGACGATGTAAAGGCGGCAGCAGAACGGCACGGACATATTGCGTTGATGACCCGTGCCGATCACCTGCAAGGCACCGATCGTATTGCAGAAGTGGTGGCACACCTCAATCTCGCCGACGATGTCATTGTCGTCAACGTGCAGGGCGACGAGCCGCTGATAGATCCTCAATTGATTGCTCGGGTCGCCGCGACACTGGAAACCCGGCAAGACGCAGCGATAGCCACCGCAGCACACCCTATTACCGAGGCCGGCGATTTCTTTAGCGTGAATGTCGTGAAAGTGGTGTGCGACAGGGCCGGGTACGCCAGTTATTTCAGCCGTGCGCCGATTCCCTATGCACGCGATGCATTTGCCATTTCCAAGGCGGCATTGCCGGATAATTTTCCGGCGCTGCGCCACATTGGCGTTTACGCCTATCGTGCAGCATTTCTGAAGCGCTTCGCCAGCCTGTCACCGGCACCGACCGAGCAAGCGGAGTCGCTGGAGCAATTGCGCGCGTTGTTTCACGGCTACCGCATTGCCGTACACATTTGGGATGGCGCGGTCATGCCGGGTGTCGATACCGCTGACGACTTGCAACGGGTGCGGGGCATGTTTGCGAAATCCCGCTAGAATGCCAAAATCATAAAAACAGTGATGAGGGAGAAAACATGCGACTGATTCTGCTGGGTGGCCCTGGGGCAGGGAAGGGCACGCAAGCTACTTTCATCAAAGAAAAATTCGGCATCCCGCAAATCTCGACGGGAGACATGCTGCGCGCGGCTGTCAAGGCCGGCACGCCGATGGGGATGGCGGCGAAGAAGATCATGGACTCCGGCGCGCTGGTGTCAGATGACATCATTATCGGTCTTGTCAAGGAACGCATTAAAGAAAGCGATTGCGCGAAAGGATTTTTGTTTGATGGTTTTCCCCGCACCATCCCCCAGGCCGATGCGATGAAGTCAGCTGGCGTGGGGATTGACGTCGTTGTTGAAATTGCCGTCGATGACAACGAAATCGTCGAGCGCATGTCGGGGCGCCGCACGCATCCTGGTTCGGGTCGTACCTACCACGTTAAATTCAATCCGCCAAGAATTGCCGGCAAGGACGATGTCACCGGCGAAGCACTGATTCAGCGCGAGGACGACAAAGAAGAAACGGTCAAGCACCGTCTCGATGTGTACCACCAACTGACCAAGCCCCTGATAACTTATTACGGTGACTGGGCCGACTCGGGTGTGGATGGCGCTCCGCGCTATGCACGTGTCGCGGGCATCGGCAAGGTGGAAGAAATCCGCGACAGGATTTTTGCCGCGCTTGCGTCATAAGCCAGGCGCGACCAGAATGGTTCAATTCGCATCGCCGCACAACGCCTTTTATGCCCAATCCGGTGGTGTCACCGCCGTCATCAATGTGTCCGCGCAGGGCGTGATCGAGACGGCGCGCAGGTATCCAAAGAAAATCGGCAAGGTCTATGCTGGTCGCAACGGGATCATCGGTGCGCTCACCGAAGACCTGATCGATACCAGCCAAGAGCCGCTCGCCAATATCAAGGCGCTCAGCCACACGCCAGCCGGCGCATTCGGGTCCTGCCGCTATAAATTAAAAAGCCTTGAAACCAATCGCCGCGAATACCAACGGCTGATCGAAGTTTTTAAGGCACATGACATTGGTTACTTTTTTTATAACGGCGGCGGTGATTCAGCCGATACCTGCCTGAAAATTTCGCAATTAAGCGAATCGATGGGTTACCCGCTAATCGCGGTTCACGTGCCAAAGACGGTGGACAACGATTTGCCGATCACCGATTGCTCCCCCGGATTCGGCTCGGTCGCCAAATACGTCGCCGTGAGCATGCGCGAGGCTGGACTAGACGTGGTTTCGATGGCGAGGACCTCCACCAAGGTTTTTGTGCTGGAAGTGATGGGGCGCCATGCAGGCTGGATTACAGCTGCATGTGGGCTTGCAGCGGCGCGTGCGGGCGATGCACCACAAATTTTATTGTTTCCTGAAATTGCCTTCGAGCCGCAGAAATTTCTCGCGCGTGTCGACCAGTGTGTCAAGAAATACGGTTTCTGCGCCGTCGGTGTTTCCGAAGGAATTCGCAATGCTGACGGGAAATTTGTGTCGGAGTCCGGTTTGGTCGATGCGTTCGGTCACGCGCAGCTCGGCGGTGTCGCGCCATTTATTGCCGACATGGTTAAACGTGAATTAAAATTAAAAAATCACTGGGCTGTGGCCGATTACCTTCAGCGCGCCGCTCGCCACATCGCCTCCAAGACCGATGTGCTGCAAAGTTATGCCGTTGGCAAGGCGGCGGTGGAGTATGCCATTCAGGGTTTGAACGGCGTGATGCCAGCCATCAAGCGCTTGAAAAGCAATCCTTACCAATGGGAAATCGTTGCCGTGCCACTTTCTGACGTCGCCAACCAGGAAAAGAAAATGCCGCGCGATTTCATTACCGCTGACGGTTTTCACATCACACAAAAATGCCGTAATTATTTGCGGCCCCTGATCGAAGGTGAGGCGTATCCGCCGTACGACGGGGGTTTGCCGCGTTATGTCACGCT
>JAYVKG010000148.1:0-11333 GCA_043768625.1 Betaproteobacteria bacterium | reverse complement strand
GCAGGAGGAGTACCCTACAAGTAACGCAATACTTGCGTGGCTAAACCGTGCTGCCAATCCGCGACTGATCTCTTCGCGCACCGCCAGCGTCATCTGTGTATAACTTCGACTCTCGCTTGCCATCTCAACACCCCTTTGTTAGATTCACAATAGGGTGTTGCACTTAAAATTTGAAACCGCCGTGGCACGCAATGTTCAGCCGCAGACCAGCGCTGCGGTAGGTGGAGAAATTGATGTGCTGACCGGCATCTGGCAGTTGCCGCGAGCCCAGCCCCAGCAGGTCGCGTAACACGCCTTGGCACGTGCCGATCCTTGACGTTGACCGCAAGGTGGCCGATGTTCTGCACGACATTTTTACCCCTCAGAAACCGCCAGTAGTGAGCCAGGCGTCCACTTGATCCAGGCGATCATTACCCCAAAATGGTTCGTTATCGACAATAATATACGGCGAGCCGAATACGCCTTTGGCCAGTGCGGCATTGACTTCATTTTTCAGACGTTCTTTGATGGCGGGATCCGCGATGACAGTGAGCATTGCAGCGCGATTCTCGCCGATTGAGGCGGCAATGTCGGAAATTTTTTCAGCAGACGAAATATCGATGCCCTCACCAAAATAAGTGCTGTAACACGCGCGCGCAAATTGCTGTGCTTTGACGGCATCGCGATCCGACAGCCAGTAAAAAGCGCGAGCTGCATTTTGGGTGCCAATGGGAAATGTGGCTGGTTGCTTGTACGGGATTTTCAGCAGCCGCGCCGTGCGTAGGAAATCTCGGATTGAGTAGGGTCCCTTGAGCGGTATGTTGACCAGTGGTGCAGTACCCGCCGCTTTGAACATCGGACCGAGCAGCACCGGCCGCCAGATTACTTGCCGCTGATGACGCGCAGCCAGTGCGTTAATCTGCGTCGACGCAAGATATCCGTAGGGTGAGGAAAAATCAAAGTAAAAATCGATAGCTGGATTGTCGTTAGACATTTTTTCCCCACTGGTGCCTTCTGTAAAATTCTGATTGGGGTGATCATAGCCGAATGGACAGAAACAGCGACACATCGACAAAGACCCGTTCAGTCAGCCGATTGAACGGGTCTTTGTTTGTACACTGTAAACATTCCACGCGCGGTGGCGAAGGGTAAGCCGGTCTAACTCACGCTTTTACCTTCTTCGTCGTTGACGCTGGAATTTTTCGTCTCGACGAACTGTAACGGTTCACTGGCGATTACCCGAGGCCCGCGCGGACGCGGGGTGCGGCGACGTGGCGCTTCTTCCTCCTCTGCCAGCGGGGCTGCTGCCGCAGCGGAAACCGGTGCGGTCACCGTCTCGATAAAAACCAACGGCTCGCTGGGTGCTGTGTCGCGATTACGCCGACGCGCAGGGCGGGGCGTTGATCGCGTCGACACTGCGTCGTCAATCTGGTCGACGGGCGCAGCGTCCCTGGAATGTACCGTCTCGACGGCCGGTGATGATGACATGGACTGCGCTGCCGTTATCGGAGTCGGTGTCGCGGGATTCGCGACTTCAATCGCGCTGTGCATCTTTGAATCCAGCAGCGGCGCTGCTTCGTCAACTTTAGTTTGCGGTGCTGGCGCCGACACATGGATTGATGCCGATTCGGCTACGGCGGTACGAGACGAATTATCCTCTTCAAACATAAGCGGTGCGGTCGGCACAACGAGATTGCCCGCCGGCGAACCACCAATGTCCGTTACCGTTGATGCGCCATTCTGCTCTACACGCGGTTCACGTCCTTCGCGACCACCACGGCCACCGCGCCCTCGGCGGCGACGCCCACGGCCTTCTCCTTCTTCGCCAGACTCGACTGGCTTGGCCTCAAGCGCGGCTTTGGGGTGTTGTTGCTGACGCGGTTTGGGTGCGAGCGGCGCTTGCTCAGCGCCGCCAAGTGGTGGCAGTGCCGCGTCAACCGGCTTTTCGGCACGCTGCTCCCGAACTTCATTCTGGCGATTGCGCTCAGGCCGCTCGCCGCGCGCTACGCGTTCTGCACCTTGTTGGCCGGAGTGACCGGGTCCGCGATCTTTGCGTTCGCCACGTTTGCGCTCGCCGTCCCGGCCATCGCGACGGGGGCGATCACCGCCACGGCCATCTCGACTCTCGCGGGTAGGCCTGATCGACGTTGCGAGCTGCGATGAGGGGCTGGACACAGGCGGTGTCTCGGCGCTGAACAAGCTGGCGAAACGTTTCCACAATGACGGTTTGGATTCGTTGGCTGTCGGCAGTGGCGCTGTGACGCGCGTCTTGGGTTCGGTGGAAACGGGTGCCGGCTGCGCGGGCGTGATGCCTTTGACGATAGGCTCCGGGCGAGCTGGTTTGGACTCCTGGTCTGCGGCTTTCGCGGCTGCGACTTCCTCAACGGGGCGATTGACCATCTGGTAACTGGGGGTGACCAAATCTAGCTTCTCCGAATCCGAACGGAGCCGTTCGACTTCGTAGTTTGGTGTTTCCAGATGGATGTTGGGGATGAGCAAAATGTTCACTTTAAAGCGCATTTCCATCTTGTGTATATCCTGGCGTTTTTCGTTCAACAGGAAGGTGGCGACATCCACCGGTACCTGCGCGTGTACGGCGCCGGTGCCTTCTTTCATGGCCTCCTCCTGAATGATGCGCAGTATGTGCAACGCCGAAGACGCGGTATCACGAATGTGACCGAGACCGTGGCAGCGCGGGCAGGGGATATAGCTAGATTCAGACAGGGCCGGCTGCAGGCGTTGGCGCGACAATTCAAGCAGGCCAAAGCGCGAAATCTTTCCAGTCTGGACGCGCGCGCGGTCGTACCGCAAGGCATCGCGAAGCCGATTTTCCACTTCGCGCTGATTCTTCGTCGACTCCATGTCGATAAAGTCGATCACCACCAATCCTCCCAGATCGCGCAGCCGCAACTGACGGGCAATTTCATCGGCTGCTTCGCAATTGGTGCGGAACGCCGTTTCTTCGATGTCGTGGCCTTTGGTCGCGCGCGCGGAGTTGACGTCGATCGACACCAGTGCTTCGGTGTGGTCGATGACAATCGCGCCGCCGGAAGGTAATGTAACGTCGCGGCGGTAGGCGGTTTCGATTTGGTGTTCGATCTGGAAACGCGAGAACAGCGGTACGTCGTCGTGATACAGCTTCACTTTATGTACATTGGCGGGCATCACTGTCGACATGAACGACTGTGCCTGCTCGAAAATTTCCGGCGTGTCGATGAGAATTTCACCGACATCGGGCTGGAACAAATCTCGAATCGCGCGGACCACGAGGCTCGATTCCAAATAGATCAGCTCGGGCGCTTTGACGTCTCTGGCAGCGCCGTCGATGGCCTCCCACAATTGCATCAGGTAACCCAGATCCCACTGCAATTCTTCGGCCGAGCGGCCAATTCCTGCAGTGCGTGCAATAACGCTCATGCCGTCGGGGATGTTGAGCTGATCCAGCGTTTCGCGCAGTTCTGCCCTTTCTTCGCCTTCTACACGCCGCGACACACCGCCGCCGCGAGGATTGTTTGGCATCAGCACCAGATAGCGGCCCGCTAGCGAAACATAAGTGGTGAGGGCGGCACCTTTGTTGCCGCGCTCGTCTTTCTCCACCTGAACCAGCAACTCCTGCCCCACGCGCAGGTTTTGCGCGATCTTGCCGCGAGTGCCTTCGCCGTCTTCGCCTTGCACGTACTCGCGCGTGAGTTCCTTGAACGGCAGGAAGCCGTGGCGTTCAGCGCCATAGTCGACAAATACCGCTTCGAGCGAAGGCTCGACACGGGTGACCTTGGCTTTGTAAATATTGCTTTTACGTTGTTCCTGGCCTGCGTGCTCGATATCCAGATCGACGAGCTTTTGCCCGTCAACGATGGCAACGCGCAGCTCTTCTGCCTGCGTTGCGTTAAATAACATGCGTTTCATGGTTCTACTTTCTCGCGCAGTGTCAGCGTCACAGCGTGAGGCGGGGTAAAGACGAACCCGGCAGGTCACACGCCCGAGGGCGGTCTGACCGAGGCAATAAACAGCACGATAGCTGGCTTAAGTGCAACGACGAAAGTGACGTGCCGCACCGCGCAAGATCTGCTGATCGTGCGGTATCGAAAGCAAATATCGATGTTGGTGAAGGCCTGTCGTCATCTTCTGGTGCATGCCAAAAATTTGTGCTGCTGTTTTTATGCAGGCAAGCTCAGCTCTGAGCACACCTGAATGCCTTGTTACCTTGGAGCAGTTTTTATGGACCAAAAAAGGTGCCACCAAAACGCCCAACTGTTCGTCTTTACGCCACCCGATGCTGCTGTCCGCTTCGCGAACGGTGCGCGCAAATCGTTTAATATCGCTACTTGTTTGGTGCGCGTCCCTGAGACCAGATAGTGAAGCAAAAATGATGGAGGACCAGCCCAGCGGTGAGCAAAAACGACCGCCCGTTTTCCGATCTGAACGGTGTCCCAACAAACGCTGGCAGTAGGTTTTTCAAACTGCGCGGGAAAGCGGGCCAACCAGGCAAAAAGGTGAATTTTCGGGAGTGCGGGTCCAGCGATTCGCGCGAGCTATATTTACAGTTAAAGTAAACAAAGCGTCGATGCCAAGTCGGTAGAAACGCCGGACTCGCTTCAAAATCAACGAGATAAAAGTATAGCCTAAGATGCGATCTGCGGGTAACAAATCACTTTCCGGGGCCACCCGTGCCGCCAATGGGTCGGCCCCTGGTCCCTTCAGCGCGGCCAGTATTGTCTCCATTGATGAGGCGTCGGTCGGCCAACGACTGGATAATTTTTTGGTCACACTGTTGAAAGGAGTACCGAAAAGTCACGTTTACCGCATCGTGCGTTCGGGCGAGGTGCGCGTTAATAAAGGCCGAGTGGCCGCCGATTATCGTTTGGTCGAAGGTGATCTGGTGCGGGTACCGCCAGTCAGAACGGTGGAAAAACGCCCAAGCCCGACTGTGGGCGCGGCTTCCCAGGCATTTTCGTCTGGGAAAGCGCGTCCATACTTGAGTTTACTGTTTGAAGATGATGCATTGCTCGCCATCGACAAACCTGCCGGACTGGCAGTTCATGGTGGCAGCGGCATCAATTTTGGCGTGATCGAGGCGCTGCGCGCATTGCGTCCGGAAGCGAAATTTCTGGAACTGGTTCATCGTATCGACCGTGAAACGTCGGGCGTGCTGTTAATTGCCAAAAAACGTAGCGCCTTGATCGCGCTGCATGCGATGCTGAGAGGCGATACTGCAGATCGAATTGAGAAACACTATTCGGCCTTGGTCAAAGGCGCATGGCCGGATGAACGGCGCCATGTGCGGGTGAAGCTTGCCAAGTACGTGACTGCCGCCGGCGAGCGCCGCGTGTCGGTTGACGAAGACGACGGTCAGGAATCGCACACGATTGTCACGCGCACGGCACAGTTGCTCGGAGCGACGTTGCTCGATTGCGAAATAAAAACTGGCCGCACCCATCAGATTCGCGTCCATCTCGCACACCTTGGATTTCCCATTTTAGGCGACGACAAGTACGGTGACTTTGCGTTGAATAAACATGTTGCCAAGGCAAAAAACGGCGGCTTGAAACGCATGTTTTTACACGCGCGGCTAATGGCTTTCCAGCATCCGTTGAGTTGCGAAAAGATGATCATCGAGGCGCCGTTGTCGGCGGACCTGTTAGGTTATCTCGGTCGCATTCAGCCGGAGAAAAGCCATGGCGACTGAGATAAATATAAAACCGAGGCGCTTTGACCTGATCGTATTCGACTGGGATGGAACCATCATGGACTCAACCGGCCTCATTGCGGAGTGCGTGCAGTTGGCAGCGCGTGACCGCGGGCTACCGATTCCGTCGATGGTGGCGGCGAAGTCGATAATCGGACTGGGTCTTGAGGATTCGACTGTGAAGTTGTTTCCGAGTCTGGACCACGCCGCACGCGTCGCATACGCGTCCGCTTATCGTCAACACTACATACCGCGTGATCACGAAGCGCCGCTTTACAATGGTATTCGTGGGCTGCTGGCCGCTCTTAATCATCCATCGCGATTTCTGGCGGTCGCTACGGGCAAGCCGCGCGCGGGTCTAGAACGGGCCTTTGCACATACGCAGCTTAAATCAATGTTTCATTTTTCGCGTTGCGCCGACGAAGGGTTTCCCAAACCGAATCCCGACATGCTGCTGAAGCTGATGGCGTTCACGGCGGTGCCCCCTGAACGGACCCTCATGATCGGCGACACCATTCACGACCTGGAGTTTGCAGATAATGCCGGGGTAGCGGCAGTGGCGGTGACGTATGGCGCGCACTGCGCCGAGCTATTGGCAACGCGGCCGTCACTTGCGGCGGTTGATAATGTGCATGACTTGGCAGCATGGCTCAAACAGAACGCGTAATTTGTCGGCTTGACCAGCTAGTGGAAAGTGGCTTGGCGATGCGGTTCGAGGTTGCGCTTGCGCTACCGGCGCGCACGGCACCTTGCTTCGCGGTTGCCTATAAGGGTGTTGTTCATGCTTATGTCAACGCATGTCCCCATCGCGGTACTGAACTGGACTGGCAGCCGGGCGAAGTGTTTGAAGAAACCGGCTTATACTTAACATGTGCCACCCATGGCGCAATCTTTGAACCCGACAGCGGATTATGTATTGCCGGTCCTTGTCACGGCGCATATTTGCAGTCGGTGCCAGTCAAGGTAGTCGGCAACGACGTTATGCTTCTTAGCAGCGGTGTGGAAATGACCAGCGGAAAACATGAGACATGAACCAAGATAGCCAGAAACCAGCAGATGCCAACCCGGTGCCATGGGAGCGTAACGTACTTGAAAAGCTGGCGCTTGCCGCTGTTGCTGAACAACGCGTGGCGCGCAGATGGAAATCTGCACTTGGCATTGCCTGGCTGCTCTTACTCTTTTTATTGTTGTTCGCCGGTCTTGGCTGGATCGGCGGCAAGCGCGAAGGATCGTCGCTTGAAAGGCACACGGCGCTGGTCGAATTGAAAGGCGTGATTTCAAGCGAGTCGAAAGCATCCGCCGACAAGGTCATCAGCGCACTTCAGCACGCCTTTAAAGATAAGAATACCCAGGGTGTGGTGTTGCGCATCAACAGTCCTGGCGGTAGTCCTGTGCAGGCGGGATACATCAATGATGAAATCAAGCGGTTGCGAGCCAAGTACAAAGAGATACCAATCTATGTGGTGGTGCAGGATATCTGCGCATCGGGCGGCTATTACGTTGCGGCGGCAGCCGACAAGATTTTTGTGGATAAAGCTTCGATCATAGGCTCGATCGGCGTATTGATGGATGGCTTCGGGTTTACCGGCACCATGGAAAAACTGGGCGTCGAGCGCCGGCTGATAACAGCTGGCGAGAACAAGGGATTTCTTGATCCCTTTTCGCCGATTAACCCCGAACAACAAAAGTATGCACGGCAGATGGTTGAAGAAATCCATCAGCAATTCATCACGGTAGTGAAGGAAGGGCGGGGCAAACGACTTAAGGAAACGCCGGAAATGTTTTCCGGTCTGGTATGGTCGGGTGAAAAGAGTGTAGCCAATGGACTCGCCGATGGCCTGGGAGGACTGGATTATGTCGCCAGAGACATCATCAAAGCAGAGCAAGTTGTCGACTTTACCTCCGACGAATCTTTCTCGGAAACCCTCGCGCGACGGCTGGGAACGAGCGTAGTGGATTCTTTCTGGAATAAATTTTTGTCCGGTACGATACTTGGCGGCCAGACGGTTCGATAGGCTTGCATGTCGCCGGTGTGGACGAAATCATCATGCATTGATGGCAAGCGAATTTATCCATGGCGCCTAACGCCAATCCTGAACCGACATTGAACGGCCCACCCGACCTTGCGGCTAGTTGCGCGAGCGAACCTTCCGCCACATCGCTAAATGCGGAACAAATAACCGATACCGGCAGCCCGGTGCTGCCAGGGGAACGTGGTACCAGTCTGAGACTTCGCATTGTTGCCGGTTTCGCCGCAATGGCGCTTGCGGTGGCATTGATGATGGGCATCATTGCGGTAAGGATGTTTGATGACATGGGCTTATCGCCGGTACAGGTAGCCGGTATGCGCCAAGCATTTTTGCTGTGGGGCGCGGGCGCGATAGTTATCGCAAGCCTGCTCGGTGTGATTTTTGCCCGCCAGATCAGCGAACCACTGCGTAAATTGACTGCAGAACTGCGCCAGAGTGATTTTCGAAACATCGCTGATTCAGACAAGGTGCCACGCGACTTTCTGGAACTTGAGCAATTGAGTCTCACCATTCGTGCGTTGGCGGCCTCGGTTCGCCGCCGCGACCTGCAGCTTTCCGCCAGTGAGCGCAAATTCCGCGAGGCTTTTGACTTGGTTGGCACGGGACTCACGCAGGTCGATGCGGAAGGCAAATTCCTCGCGGTCAACCGACGATTTTGTGAGATGCTGGGTTACACGGCTGCGGAGTTGATCGGCAAGCGTTTCGTCGATATTACCCATCCGCAAGACCAATCTGCCGACGACTTAACTATCCAGGCGGTCGACGCAGCCGGAACGTTGTCGATAAATCGGGATAAGCGATATATCAGGCAGGATGGCTCGGTCCTATGGGCGCAACGTTCGGGCGTGGTAATCCGCGACGGCACTGGAAAGCCGCTGTATGCACTGGGTTCGATCGAGGATGTATCCAACTATCACGCATCACAGGCAACGCTGACCGCGCTCAACGAGTCTCTTAGTGCCATCGTCAATACATCGCCAATGGCGATTTATTCCGTGACCACTTCAGGCCTCGTGACCTTATGGAATCCCGCTGCCGAAAAAATCTTCGGATTGAAAAAATCCTCTGTTTTGGGAAGGCCGTCACCTATCTGGCAAGAATCGCAAGAAGTGGCGGCCGGTATCAGGCATCGGGTGCTACTGGGCGACACGGTGCACAACGTTGAGCTTAGTTGGGTGGGTGGTGACCAAAATCCGCGTGAAATTAGTCTTTCGGCCGCGCCATTGCGTGGTGCGCAGAATGAGGTGGTCGGCATTCTCGTCACAGCGTCGGACATTACTGACGCCAAAAACACGACGCGCGCGTTGGATCAGCAATTGCACTTCACACGTGAACTGCTGGAGGCGATCCCGTCGCCGATATTTTATAAAGGTGCCGATGGACGTTACCTCGGTTTCAATCGAGCCTGGGAAACATTTTTTTCCAAGAATCGCGAAGACTGGATTGGCAGCAACCCCGTTGATTTGCTTTCGCCGGATCATGCGCAGTCGGCAAATCTTGAAGACGCGAAATTATTGGTCAACGGCAAGACCATCATTGCCGAAGATGTTATCAAGGACGGTGGTGGCAATGTTCGTGATGTCATTCGCCATATCAGCCGCTTCTCCAATGCCGACGGCAGTCCGGCCGGCATCATCGGGGTACTGACCGATTTTACCGATTTCAAACAAGTCAGAAAGGCGCTTGAGGCTTCAGAGGGCCGGTTCAAAGCGCTCACCGAAAGCGCAATGGACATCGTAACGGTGCTTGACGCTAGTGGCATCATCCTCTATCAAAGTCCGTCGGTGAAACACCTGTTGGGTCACGATCCTCTGGACATGATTGGGCGCAGCCAGTTCAACCTTATTCATCGCGATGATGTTGAGTCCATGCGCAATATGTTTAGCGAAGTGGTTTTACGTGGGGAAATGACGCAACCGGTCGAATTTCGAGTGATGACCAAAGGCGGATCATGGCGAACGCTGGAGTCCATCGGCAAAAATTGTCTTGATATTCCGGAAGTGCGCGGCATCATCGTTAACACGCGGGATGTAACTGATCGCAAGGCGATACAGCATCGCATTCAGCATCTTGCCTTTCACGACGGCTTGACCGAACTTCCCAACCGTTCCCTAATGCAGGAGCGCATTTCTCAGGCGGTCAATCGGGCGGAGCGTTCCGCCACACGCTTTGCGGTGATGTTTATCGATATTGATAATTTTAAAAACATCAATGACACACTTGGTCACGATGCCGGTGACGAATTACTGCGGCAGATCGCGCAGAGACTTATAGAATCTGTGCGCAAACACGACACCATTGCGAGGCAGGGAGGCGATGAATTTATTGCGCTGCTGGATCAGTTGCACGGTCAACAAGGTGCTACCCGCGTTGCGCAAAAGATTCTCGATGCGCTGCGGGCGGCATTTTCGGTTGGCGGTGCCGACCAGCATGTGTCGGGCTCGATCGGCATTGCAATGTATCCCGATGACGGTGTCGATGCGCTCACCCTGCTAAAAAATGCCGACACTGCCATGTTTCACAGCAAGGGACTCGGCAAGAACACCTACCAGTTTTTCACGCTACAAATGAACATCGCCGTCAAGCGCCGCGCGGCAATGGAATCAAATTTGCGGGCGGCAGTAAAGAATGGCGATTTCTCATTGGTGTACCAGCCACAGATAGATCTCAATTCCGGTGAAATTGTCGCCTGCGAAGCGCTGGTACGCTGGGTTTCCGAACAAAGTGGGACCATCATGCCGAGCGAATTCATCCCGCTAGCAGAGGAAACCGGTTTGATAAACGAGATCGGTCTATGGGTGTTACGCGAAGCCTGCCTGCAAGCCAAAAAGTGGTTGGATGCAGGGTTGCCGCGCCGACGTATTGCGGTTAATTTGTCGGCGCGTCAATTGGCGGATAAACACTTTGTGGCAACATTGGCAGCAGTGCTCGCGGAAACGAAACTTGACCCTTCGCTGCTCGAACTGGAAATAACGGAGAGTCAGGTAATGCGCCAGGGTGAGGGCAGCGTATCGCGGTTAAACGAGATTGCCAGTATGGGGATCCAACTGGCAATTGATGACTTTGGCACCGGCTATTCGAGCCTTTCCTATCTAAAACGTCTCCCCATCAGCAAACTGAAGATAGATCAGAGTTTTGTTCGCGATATCACCATTGATCCCAACGACACCGCCATCGTGGTGGCGATCATCAGCATGGCCAAGAGCCTTGATCTTGGTGTAATTGCCGAGGGAATTGAGACGGTCGGCCAGCTTGCAGTATTGCGCGCCAAGGGATGCCGCGTGGGGCAGGGATTTTATTTTAGCGTACCGATGTCTGCGCACGATTTGGCACCGATGCTAGCCGAGTCCTCAAGATTTGATGTTCTGCGTACCCCGTCCACCGCTTGACGCCACATCTGCCGGAAATGCGCTCGTTCAAAGAATCCCTCGCGCGCCGATGTGGCGGGTTGCTTTTTAAATCTGCCATTTAAATCCGACCGGCGGCCTGAAACAAAAATAAGGTCGGTAGCTTTTCCGCTGCCGGGACACATCTGTGCCAGTCGTTGACAGTCATTGTTTGCACTGACTCCCGCTCGCCCGTCAGATCGCGAGCAAGGCAAAGTCGTGTCAATGGAGAAAGCGTTGCGAGCAAATCTG